>JAAYRR010000157.1 GCA_012518675.1 Bacillota bacterium | reverse complement strand
TAATTTCCCCGGCAACTTTTTTAAGGTATTCTTCCCTTTCCAGATTCCCCCGCAGATCACCGATCACCTTGCGGGCTTCCCGCCAGTAACTGATGCGGCCTTCCTTTTCTTTTAGGTTGTACCGTTTTTTGCAAACGCCTAAACGGTAATCCGTAGGGGATCCAGCAGGCAATAGAACCTCCTGCCGAAAAGCTTCCCCCCCATGTTCACAAACAAAATCAGCCGGGTCTTTCCCCCGGGGAAGCTGTGCCACCCTGATCTGGCATCCTTCATTTTTAAAAAGTTCCAATCCTCGCAAGGTAGCAGTTTCCCCACCGGTATCCGCATCAAAAACCAGGTAAACCTTATCCACACGCCCTCTTAAAAGAGAAAGCTGGGCCTCTGTCAGCGCTGTGCCCAAAGGCGCTACGGCTTCCTTGACCCCATGTTGGTGTAGGGTCATCACATCCAAATAGCCTTCAACCAACAGGGCCTCCTTCTTTCTTCTCACTGTGGGCAGGGCCCTATGCAAACCATAAAGAATCCGGCGTTTATTAAAAAGGAGGGATTCCGGTGTATTCAGATATTTGGGTTCACCTGGGCCCACAATACGGCCACCAAAAGCGATCACCTGTCCAGAACTATCTCCGATCGGGAAAATAAGGCGCCCCCGGAAGTAATCGTAAAAACGATGGGAAGATGATTTTTCCCTGATCAACCCACCTTGAACCGCCAACTGCAGATCAAGACCGTTCCTGCGCAGCTCAGCCGTTAATCCTTCCCAGTTTCGAGGGGCATAACCCAGCCCAAAATCAAGGATCACGCGTTCGGTGAGGCCCCTTTTAAAAAGGTAATTTAAAGCTTCTTTTCCCCCGGCGGTTTTCCATAAACATTCCTGGTAATATTTTTGTGCCTGTGCATACATTTTCAACAGCATTTCCCGCCGTTCCCTAGCCTTCCGTTCAGCGGGGGTGGAAGGCAGGGGGTTGATATTTATACCGGAACGCTGTGCCAAAAAACGTACAGCCTCGGGAAAACTGCAGTTTTCCATCTGCATAATAAAAGAAAAAAGGTTGCCCCCGTTCTGACACCCAAAACAATAAAAAATCTGTTTTTCCGGCGACACAGTAAAAGAAGGATTTTTTTCAGAATGGAAGGGACAAAAACCTACATAATTTTTCCCCGCTTTGCGCAAATCGATGTAAGAAGAGATCACTTCCACAATGTCGAAACGGCTGCGAACATCTTCAACAACTTCACCGGGTATATACCCCATTCTACCTGCCTCCGGACTTACTAAAAAATTATTCTAAAAATTATAAATACCTCATCCCGGGAAAAGACGAGGTATTACGCCAAAGTTCAGATCAGATCTTTTTGCCCACCTGAACAAAACCTGACATTGCGCCGTTAAAGAAGCCCCCTCTCATTTCCAAAAAATGCCCAGCCCCGGATTTTAAAAAGGCTGTGAACTAAACATTATATTCTATAACACCCAAATATATTCCTGCTCTTTTGGTAAAAAAATGTTTCACCATAACCTTTAATACGACACGCTTATATTATATACTAATTCCTACTTTCTATTCTTTAAGAACCATTTCAGGCTAATTTCCCCACGGTTTGGGTATGAAATGTTTTTCAAACACAATAATGATGTAGCGATCCGTCATGCCGGAGATATAGTCACAGACCGCGCGTTCCAGGCCGTGCCTGGCCGCCTGTTGCCTGATTTCCGGAGGCAGCGCTGCCGGTTTTTCCAGGTAGTGTTGATAGAGTGTTTTTACAATAAATTTGGCCCGTTGCTCTTCACCCTTGGCCGCAGAGCCGACATAGACATTAGCAAAGAGAAACTTTCTAAGGTTTTCTGTCACCTTGCCCAGGCCCTTGCTCAGTGCAATGCGGGGGCTGTGCCAGCTGTTTTCAATCAGATCGCGAATCATGGTGTTTAATCTTTCGGAACCGGTCCGGCCTAAACAGGCAATTTCCTTGGCCGGCAGCTGTTCGGGCCTCAGAATGCCCCCGCGCAAGGCATCATCTATATCATGGTTAATATAAGCGAGGCGATCACAAACCCTTACCAACTGCCCCTCCGGGGTTGCCGGTTTTTGGGGACCGGTATGGGTCAATATTCCATCCCGCACCTCCTGGGTTAAATTTAAACCCCC
>JAAYRR010000156.1 GCA_012518675.1 Bacillota bacterium | reverse complement strand
AGGGCAGGGCCCGCAACCGGCGTGTGACAGTAGTAATTTCATTAAAACAAGTAAAAAAATGAGGTGGCAAGGTTATTGCAGCCGGATAAAACCAACGCTAAAAGTGAAAAGGTGACAGAAAAAAAATCCCGCCCTTTCTTTAAAAAAAACCTGTTGTTGATAGCACTTGTTGTGGTTGCGGCTACAGCTCTCCTTTCTGTCGGGGCTTTGGCTGTGGCTGTAAAGATGGGCTTTGCATCGCCCCTGTTGAACGGGCTGTTGGGGGTACATACCCGGGAAGCGGCAGTCAAGGAACCTGCGTACATGTATGCTGTGCCGGAAGTTTTGGTTAACCTGCCGGAAGGAGGGCGCCGCTTTTTAAGTGTGAAATTTTATTTGGGTTATGATGAACCAAAACTGAAAGAAGAGCTGGATAAACGCATGCCGGAAATCCGCGATGTGGTGAACAAAACCCTTTGGACAAAAACTGTTGAAGAAATGAGCACTGCAGAAGGCAAGGAAAATTTACGGGAAGAAATTTTAGGGGCCATTAATGACCTGCTGCAAAAAGGTGAACTGCGGGGGCTGTATTTCTGGCATGTGCTGGTCCAATAAAGAGCTGTGAAAATAAGGGGGATTTACCTTGGCCGGTTATTTAAGCCAGGAAGAAGTAGACGCCTTGCTAAAGGGCGTTTCCAATGAGGCTGCCCAAGAAACAGAAAAGGATGCGGCGCAGCCTGCGCAAAGCCTGCCTCAAGATCAGCAACGGGAAGGCTATTTTACAGTGCCGCCGGCAGGGAAGGGCCCGAAGGTGGAAAAAGTGGAATTTGCCCCTTTTAAAACAGGTTCTGCTGCTGCCGGTGTCCCCAAACCCGGGCTTGGTTTTTTTAAAAATATAACCCTGGAACTGAGCGGCGAATTGGGCGCCACGGAGATTACCGTGCGCGATTTTCTGCGGTTGGCCGTGGGCTCGGTCCTTAAACTGGATAAGATGGCCGGGGAGAGCGCGGTTATTTTGTTAAACGGCCTGCCTTTGGGCCGGGCAGAAGTGGTGGTGATTAACGATCGCTTTGGTTTGCGGGTAACTTCTGTCGGCCCCCAGGAATCTAAAACAGAAGCAAAGCTGCAGGAAGAAAAAAACCAGCCGGCCAACAAGCCGCAAGAGCTGCCGGGCGATCAGCAGGACAGCCGGCCGGAAGGACAGCCTGTTAACCGGCCGGGCAGACAGACCGTCAGCCGGCCGGAAAAACAGCCGGATAACCAGCCCGGCCGTCCGCCGGATGTTGGTGCCGCGGCAGCGTCCCCGGAAAGCAGCGCCGGGCAGGGGGCTAAATAATGGAACTGTATGGTGCCTACCTGCGTTTTTTTGTTTTTTTCCCGCTGGTGATGGTCCTTGCTTATTTTGGGTTGCGTTTTTTACTGCCCCGCTACGCACCGCTTTGGGGGGTAGGCCGGAAAATACAGGTATTGGAAAAAGTGGCCTTGCATTCCCGCGCCCATCTTTATGTGGTCAGGGCCGGGGAAGATTATTTGTTGCTGGCGGTGGTCCCCGGTAATGTTACCCTGCTGAAGGACTTGGGCCCGGACTGGGCCGCAGAATATTTACAACAGGAAACGGGCGCCGTGGATTCCCGGGGGCCGGAGGCTTTAAGTTTTACCGGTTTGTGGAAAAAGTTAAAAGACAGGGGCAATAATGCGAAAGGGCCGGACGGTCAGGGTTAAGGGCAGATGAAAAAGAAATCATTATTCATTTTATTTTTTTGCTTGCTGTCAGCGCTGGTATTGACTTTTGCAAGTGCGGGCCGGGTAGCGCTGGCCCAGCCGCTGCTGCCTATTCCTGAAATAAATTTACAAATTGGGACAACCGAGGCGCCTGCACAGTTGGTGGGGATGTTGCAGCTTTTACTGTTGTTGACGGTTTTAAGCCTTGCCCCGGCCTTTGTCATTCTGATGACTTCTTTTACACGCACGGTGATCGTGCTTAGTTTTGTTCGCAACGCCCTGGCTACGCAGCAGATTCCCCCCAACCAGGTAATTATCGGTTTGGCGCTTTTTTTAACCTTTTTTGTCATGTCACCGGTGATGGCGACCATTAACGAGGCGGCCTTGACGCCCTACCTGGAAGAAGAGATTACCTTTGAAGAGGCGGTGGAAAATGGGGGACAACCCCTGCGGGAGTTTATGCTGAACAATACCCGGGAAAAAGACTTGGCACTATTTTTGGAAATAGGGCGGCTCGACAGACCGGCCGGCCGCCAAGCGGTGCCCTTTCAGGCGCTTGTGCCGGCTTTTGTACTCAGCGAACTGAAAACCGCCTTCCAGATGGGCTTTATCCTTTTTGTCCCCTTTTTAATTATTGATATGGTTGTGGCCAGCGTTTTGATGTCGATGGGCATGTTCATGCTGCCGCCGGTGATCGTTTCGCTGCCTTTTAAAATATTACTGTTTGTCCTGGTGGACGGCTGGCATCTGGTTGTGCAGTCTTTGCTGGAAAGTTATCACTGATTGGGGGTGGCGCCGCTGACGCCTGAGCTGGTAATAAGCATTGCCCGGGAAGCGATTACCACTATTCTCTTTGTTGCTGCGCCGGTGTT
>JAAYRR010000155.1 GCA_012518675.1 Bacillota bacterium | reverse complement strand
TTGCGGGGCTGTATCGGGACAATCTACCCGGCCCAAAACACCCTGGCGGCAGAGATTGCCGCCAACGCCATCAGCGCAGGCCTGAACGATCCCCGTTTTTCCCCCGTTACCCCGGACGAACTGGCAGCGTTGAGCTACAGCGTGGATGTTTTAACCACTCCGGAAAAAGTGGACAGCACGGCGGAGCTAGACCCACAGCGTTACGGTGTTATTATCCGCAGCAGCGGGCGGACCGGCCTCTTGCTGCCGGCCCTGGAAGGGGTGGCTACGGTGGAAGAACAGCTAACTATTGCCCGGCAAAAAGCAGGCATCGGGCCGGACGAACCGGCGGTGGAAATTTTTCGCTTCCAGGTGCACAGATATACCTAAGGGCGATACCTTTTAAAAGATAACTTTAACGGGGAGGATATAAAAATGCAGGAAGCAAGCTACTTTTCCCGGCAGGGTGAAAAAATCTATTGCGAACTTTGTCCCCAGGAATGCCGGCTGCAGGAAGGGCAGATGGGTTTCTGCGGCGTGCGCCGGGTGGCAAACGGCCGGCTGTGGACGACAAACTACGGCCTTTGCGCCGCCCTGGCCCTGGATCCGGTTGAAAAAAAGCCGCTCTATCATTTCTATCCGGGCTGGGAAATTTTATCCATCGGCACCGCCGGCTGCAACCTGCACTGCTCCTTCTGTCAGAACTGGCAGCTGGCCCGGAACGAGGCCGGGCGGGAGCTGCAGGCTCTAACCCCCGCAAAGCTGCTGCAAATACTGCGCAACCAGCCGGCCCGGGGGCAGCTGGGGGTAGCCTACACCTATAATGAACCTACCGTCTGGTACGAATTTGTGCGGGACGCTGCCGCAGTAGTCCAAGAAAACGGCTACCGCAATGTATTGGTCACCAATGGGCTGATCAAGCGGCAGCCCCTGGCCGAACTGCTGCCCTTCATTCAGGCGCTCAACGTCGACGTGAAGGCTTTCCGCGAGGAATTTTACCGCCGCCACTGCCGGGGCCGGGGGTTTAAAGAAGTGCTGCGCACTGTTGAACAGGCGCTCCCGGCCTGCCATGTCGAGCTGACCTACCTGCTGATCCCCGGTTTAAACGATGCCCCGGCAGAAATAGAAGACTTTGTCAACTGGGCAGCCTCCCTCAGCCGGGAAATACCGGTGCATTTCAGCCGCTATTTTCCCCAATACCGTCTTAACCTGCCCCCCACCCCTTTGGCAACCCTGCAGCGGGCCTTTGAAACAGCCCGGGAAAAATTAGATTATGTCTACGTGGGTAACATCCGGGATGCGGCTTATAGTGCAACCTCCTGCCCCTCCTGCCGGCAGCTCTTAATCAGCCGCCGGGGTTATTACCCGCAAAACGTCGGCTTAGAGGGCCACACCTGCAAAAATTGTGGTCATACAATCCGGTTGGCTGGGCATATCTATGGAGGGGGAAAGGCCGGCCATTAAAAAGAACGAAGCTTAGCGGGGAAACGGCAGGTGGGGTGTTTAAAGATTATTGAAACAGTGCTTCAAAAATTTTATAATCTCCTGGTGGTGCTCCCTTTAACCTTTGCTATTTTAACCACAGGGATTTTGCTGACCTTGCGCTTACAGTTTTTGCAGCTGCGGCATTTTTTCCTGGCGCTGCGTTCCACCTTGGGGAGCCTGTTTACAACGAAGGAAAAACCGGCGGCGGGGGAGATTACCCCCTTCCAGGCCCTTTCCACGGCCCTGGCGGCCACGGTGGGCACAGGAAACATCGCCGGGGTGGCGACAGCTATTTTCCTGGGGGGGCCCGGCGCTGTTTTCTGGATCTGGGTCTCCGCCTTTTTTGGCATGGCCACCAAATACAGTGAAATCTTGTTGGCTGTGCATTACCGGACCAAAGCAGGGGACGAAATTGTCGGCGGGCCCATGTACTATCTGGCCCGGGGGCTTAAAAAGCCTTTTTTAGCGGCCCTCTATGCTGTTTTTGGGGCGTTGGCGGCCTTTGGCATCGGCAACATGGTGCAGGCCAACTCCGTCGCCGATGCCGTGCATGCTGCTTTTGCCGTGCCGCCCGCCGTTACCGGCCTGCTTTTGGCCTTTTTCAGTGCGCTGATCATCTTAGGGGGCATTCAGCGTATTGCCCGGGTGGCCTCGGCGCTGGTTCCTTTGATGGCTTTTTTTTATGTGGCCGGGGGCCTTGCGATCCTGATCGTTTTCAGGCAGCAGATACCGGCAGCCTTGGCCGGCATTTTTGCTGCCGCTTTTCAGGGCCGGGCTGCGGCCGGCGGTTTTGCCGGGGCCACAATCATAGGTGCCTGGCGCTATGGTATTGCCCGGGGAATATTCACCAATGAAGCCGGCCTGGGCAGCGCCTCCATTGCCCACGCTACGGCGCGCACCCCGCATCCGGTCAACCAGGGGCTGTGGGGGATTATGGAGGTTTTTATCGACACCCACCTGATCTGCACCCTGACTGCCCTTGTGCTGCTGACAACCGGTGCCTGGCAAACAGGGCTGGAAGGCGCGGCCATGGCGGTAGAGGCCTTCAGCCGGGGTTTGCCTGGCAACTTGGGCCAATACATGGTTTCGCTCGGGCTGGTCCTCTTTGCTTTTTCTACCCTGCTCAGCTGGGCCTATTACGGGGAAAAATGCCTGGAATACCTTTTGGGCGGCGGGGCTGTGCGCCTCTACCGCCTCTTATGGATTCTTTTTATCTTCATCGGGGCGGTCAGCCATCTGCGGGTGGTTTGGACCTTTGCCGACATCTTAAACGGGCTGATGGCCTTCCCCAACCTGGTCGGCCTGCTGGGTTTAAGCGGCATGGTCTATAAAATTACCAAAGATTTTTTTAACCGGCAGCCTTAAAAATTTCATCCTAAAAGGAATTTAGAATAAGCTAGTAGAATTTAAAGGTGTGTAGGCCTAGCTGGAAACGGGGAGTGGGAGCCTAAATGTGGAAGCAGGTTTTAGCGGCAGTCAGCCATCTGCGCCTTGGTTGGCGCGATATTTTAGATATTTTAATCGTGACCTACATCTTTTACCGGGCTATTCTGATCATCAAAGGCACGCGGGCAGAACAGCTGGTTAAAGGTTTGGTCATCCTGCTGATCGCCTGGGGCGGCAGCGGGCTAATGGGTTTAAAAACCTTTAACTGGCTGCTGCAGGGAGCCATGACCGCCGGCCTAATTGCCATCCCCATTATCTTCCAGCCGGAGCTGCGCAAAGCCCTGGAACAGTTGGGCCGGGGCAGGTTGTTCCAAAACCCGCTCTACGAATTTGAAGACAACGGCTCCCGGGGCGTGTTGGACGAACTGTTCAAAGCCATCCCGGTCCTGGTTAAAAAAAGAATCGGCGCCTTGATCGTCCTGGAAAGAGAAACAGGCTTAAAAGATATCATGGAAACAGGGATAATGATTGAAGGGATTGTCACCGCCGAACTTTTAATCAATATTTTTATGCCCCGCAGCCCCCTGCACGACGGCGCAGTGATCATCCGGGACAATGTTTTGGCGGCAGCCGGCTGTTTTTTGCCCTTTACGGAAAATCCCAATTTAAGCAAAGAGCTGGGCGCCCGGCACCGTGCCGCCATCGGCATTACAGAAGTTTCCGACGCGGTGACCATTATCATTTCCGAGGAAACAGGCGTGATCTCCTTGGCACACAATGGCAAGCTAACCCGTTATCTGGATGAAAAGACACTGCGCAGCACCCTGTTAAACTATTATTCCAAAACCAAAAAGAAAAAAAATTTCCCCAATCTATTTCCTTGGAGGCTTGGCGAACCCCATGAGGACGAAGTTTAAATTTACAGAAAACCCCAACTTTACAAAAATATTATCCCTTTTTTTGGCGCTGATCATGTGGTTTATTGTCGCCGGCAGCAAGCGCGATGCCCTGGGCCAGGAAGTACGCCGCACTTTTACAAATATTCCGCTCAGCTACCGCAACCTGGGACAGGACTTGGT
This sequence comes from Bacillota bacterium, assembly GCA_012518675.1. Lineage (GTDB taxonomy): Bacteria > Bacillota > Dethiobacteria > DTU022 > UBA8154 > JAAZMI01. The sequence goes on along the minus strand of JAAYRR010000155.1, from coordinate 840 downwards.
CGTCACAGAATTGGACGAAAGTGTAACCCTTTTTCTGCAGGGCACGCCGCAGGCCTCCGACGGGTTAACACCTGCCGACCTGGAAGCATATGTTGATCTGGGCGGCAAATGGAAAGGGCGCCATGAGCTGCGTGTTTATGCCGAAGTACCGCCGGGGGTCAGCACGGTGAGCATTACCCCGGCTAAAGTAAATGTTATTTTGGAAGACTTGGTTACCCGGCAGATGTCTGTAGAAAGCAGCCTGCTGGGGCAGCCGGCCGCGGGCCTGATTATTGAAAGGATTAACATTGTGCCCGCAGAGGTGTTTATCAAAGGCCCCCGGCAGAAAGCCGATCTGGTAAAAAAGGTTGTTTTCCACTTAGAGGTTAACGAAGCCCAGGGCAGCATCGTCAGCAGCGCCCGGCTCTACCCTGTAGACAGCCGGGGCAGCATCGTCCCCGGGGTGACCGTAACCCCGGAATTGGTGGATGTGGTTGTCAATTTAGGGCTGCCTCAAAAAGACCTGCCGGTCAAAGCTGTTTTTAAAAACAACGGTAAAAGCGTGGAAAAGTCAGTCATTGAACCGGCTGTGGTCAGGGTGAAGGGGCCCCAGGAGCTTTTGGCAGAAAATACCTGCCTGCTGACCGAAGAGATCGACCTGTCCGGGAGGCCCGCAGTTTTTTCGCTTGACGTCCCCTTAGTGTTTCCAGAGGGCATTCTTGCCGCTAAAATTGACAAAGTGCGGGTGCAGGTTTTCCTGGCCGACTGATCTTTAAGATTGTTTATCACTGCTGATAAGGGTGAATTTGATGGGTAAACTGTTTGGAACAGACGGTATTCGCGGCGTGGCCAACATAGAGC
>JAAYRR010000154.1 GCA_012518675.1 Bacillota bacterium | reverse complement strand
TTTTTGTATAAAATTATATAATATTATGTAGATCTTGTTGAATTCAGGTTATTGTTATCAAGCAGGGACTGAACTAATAATGAAGTTTTTCCATCGCCTGCAGCCCTGGTTATGTACGGCTGTTGTGGTTGTTGGTCTTCTGGAATTCTTATGTGAAAAAAATAATATATTTACTGTTTGCGGGGGGGCTGTTGTTTTAGGGGCGCTTATCTTTTTATTCCCCCGCATTAGCCCTTATGCCAGGGTCGTGGCCCTGGTGCTTTGCGGCAGCAGCCTGCTGGCGTTTTTTTTATTTAAGACGCCGCCGGTACCCGGGGAGCTGATCGGGGGATTTACGGAAATGGCCTCTCTGGTAGCAGTGATGGCTGCGGTTAATATTTTGGGGATACCGTTGGAAATGGGGAAATATGCAGAGCTATTCCAACGTTTTTTTGTCAGGGCCAAACGGCCTGCCCAACCCTACATTATTTCTTTGCTGATCGCCTATGTTTTGACTTTTTTATCCCTGGCAGGTGCTGTGGGGCCCTCCTATTACCTGGTTAGGGAAAATCTGCAAAAGTTGGGCCTGAAAAATAGCCGCCTGGAGACAACAAGTGTGGCACGGGGTTATGCCATGGCTTTGATTGTCAGTCCGGTAGCGGCCACTGTGGGTATCGCTGTTAAATATTCCGGCCTTTCCTGGAAACAGCTGGTGGGGCCGGTTTTTCTCCTTAGCTTGGCCGGCCTGTTGGCAGCTTTTTTTATGGAAACAAACCAAATGACAGGCATAAAGGGGCAGTTATCAGGTCAGGCAGCAAAGCAGCCGCAAAATCAACCGGCAAACGCCAAGGCTTCCCCCCGGCGTCTGGCTGGTTTCCTGATTTTATTCACCGGTGTAATTGGTATCATCTTGTTTTTGGAAGATGTCCTGCATTTTTCGTCCTTAAACAGTATCGCCCTGGGCTGTTTGGCGGCGACTTTTATTTGGGGTACGGCCAGCGGTCATTTGGCCCCGCTGGGGAGGCGCAGTTTCTCTTTTTTTAGCCGGGATATTATCAAAATGGCCGATCAAACCACCCTTTTTGCTGCGGCAGGGTTTTTTACCTATGCTATGGAGGCCAGCGGAGCTATAAAATTAGTGGGCAGCCTGTTGGAACTGGTTGTAGGCCGGGTGGGCATTGTTTTTATCCTGGTTACCATTCCATTGTTTATTGTGTTGCTGGCTTTTACCGGGCTGCACCCTTTTGTTTCTGCGATCATCATTGCCAAAACCCTGCTGGCTTCTCCCTTTCAATTTCATCCGTTGGGCCTGGCTCTGGCCTTAATGGGCGGTATGGCCATGTCTTTTATGCTCTCACCTTTCTCCATTTCCGTCCTAATCCTGTCTTCATTGACAGGGAACTCGCCATACAAACTAGGTTTTCGCTGGAACTCGGCCTTTGCAGCAGTTTTTTGGGGATTAACGGCTTTGTTTATTTTTGCCTCCACCAAACTGGTCTAGCTTGTTTCCAAGGCAAAAAACCCGGCAGAAAGGCTGGTTTCTGCCGGGTTTAACGGCACCCCCTCACAGGTTAGGGCTCGTTTACCGCAAAGGTTCCCCAGGGGGGCGCTCAGTTATTCACCATCCCCGTCCCTGATTGCAAAATACGCTTCTAAAACCTTTTGTACATTTTCCGGGGAAAGCGGCGGGTGGGGCTCGCCACCGTTCCGGGGTAAAGGTTCGCGGTAAAACCTTGCCGGAAACCTGTATTCATCCCTTGTTTCCCCTTCCTGCCGGTTGAAGCGGTGCTGCAGGGCCCAGATTTGCGCGGCGCTTGCCAGCAGGGATTCTGCTGTAAAATCGCTGCCGGTTACTATGTTTAGGGCCTGGGCGAAAAAATCGGGCCCCAGAGAGTGGAGCACCGGCGTGCGGATGCAAAAGCCGGTGGAATTGATAATGGTGAGCAGGTCTTCAGCATATTTAAGCATTTGGGGGATATAAATATGTGCGGGGGGAGAACCGAAAATCTTATTTTTCAAGGCCGGGGGCATGTCCAGGCGTACAATACGTTCTTGGGCCACCCCCAATTCTTCTTTGTCGCTGCTGAGCAGGCCTGCGGACAGCAGTTCCACGGGAGAGCGGACGCGCAGGTGGTCGCCCCCCCGGGTATTGGTGAGATAGCCAAGGGCCCAGGTATCGCATTTGGCCCGCGGATCGCGGCAGGATAGTTCCACCCCTTTAATGTGTAGGGCAAAATCTTCGCTGCCGGGGATTTGGGCGGCAGCCTTCTTTACTCCCCCGGCCAGCAGGGCGCCGCTGCCTTCCCGGCGGGCAATCAGCTGCAGCATTCTTTGCATGCCTTCCAAGTTGCCCCAACGGGGCAGGAAGCCGGTATCCGCTACAGAAAGCAGCCCGTTGGCGCCGCATTCAATCAGGAAAGCAATGGCTGCCGCGGCGGAGATGACATCCAATCCCAAACGGTTGCAAATTTCAACACATTTTAGTATTTCCGGGATGGATTGCAGGTCCAGCCGGGCGCCAAATTCCAGGACATGGGTTACCTCCGGGCCTACTGCCGTGTAGCCCTGCCAGGGGCCTTCTGCCGCCCCGGAAAGGTATTTACAGGCAATCGGGCAGGAAAAACAGCCCAAGCTTTTTAACTTGTAGCGCTCCCGAAATACCCTTCGGCCCCGCGTTTCCTCCCAGCTGGGCAAAGAGCCCCGGGTATAGTTGCGCCCGGGCAGGCCGCCCATTTTGTTAATGGGGGAGGAGACGACCATACTCCCGTATTTTCTGGTCATACCGAAACTGACTTCCTGTCTTATCTTTTGGAAAGCTTCTTTTTTAATCCCCGGGAACGCCTCCGGGCGGGCAATATTTATTTTCCCTTTTCCCCGGACGGCGATAGCCTTCAAATTTTTACTGCCCATTACCGCCCCCAAGCCGGTGCGGCCCCAGGCGGCATGGTGATTGTTTAAAATGCAGGCGAAGGCGACCAGATTTTCCCCGGCAGGCCCGATGCAGGCCACCTCAAAATCTTTACCCTTATGTTCCCTAATCCAGTCTACAGTAAACCAGGTATCCTGCCCCCAGAGCGGGGTGGCGTCTTCCAGGATAACTTCCCCATCGTCAATATACAAGACCTGCGGGCGGGCTGCCTGGCCCTCGACAGCCAAGTAGCCGTAGCCGGCCCGCCGCAGCTGCAGGCCCCATTTATGGCCGGAATTGGCGCTGCCAAACCTGCCGCTTAAAGGCGATTTGGCTGTCATTTCGGTGCGGCAGGCAGTGGGGAGATGTGTCCCGCTTAGCGAACCGGGGCCGGCTAGCAGTACGTTTGCGGCGGACAGGGGGGAGCAGCCGGGGGGAATCAGCGTCAAAGCCAACTTGGTATTTACACCCAAGCCCCCGATGTAGCGCTGCTGCCAGGCAGCTAAATTTTCCTTTTCAATCTTTCCCGTGGTTAAATTTACCCGCAGTAAAATGGTCATGGCTGCATCCCTCCGGTTATTATTTCAAAAGGGTGATTGCAAAAACCACAAAACGTGCACAGGGCAGAAAGGCTAACTGTCCCAACAGTGTACCAACAATTTTCCCAATAATCAAACTTGAAACCAGGCCCTGTAGGTCCGAAAACCCACGTTTGCCGGCCATAGTATGGTCTGTAATCAGGGAAGCATAGGGATCGATAAAAAAGGTAAGGACGATAGTGCTGAAACCGTTGACAATGCCGGACATCTGGCTGGCGGTGAGCCGGTAATCCGGTAACAGCGCACCGGCATAGATAGCGGCGAGAACGCTGACCGTGTTAATGGCGGCTACGCCAATGTAAAGCAGCAGGATATGCCTGGCGGCTTTTTTCCCCTGGAAAAAAAACGAGAAAAAGGTTCCCGGGTGTTGCAAACTTCCCCGCAGCCGGATATACAGTTTATGCAGCAGACGGTCGGTGTTAAGCATGTTGAGGAGCATCCTTCCTAGGGAACCGCTTTTTTCCAGGGAGCCGATCAGGTAAATAAAAATGTTAATAAAAGTGGGCAGGAGCAGTATGGCAGCTAAGCTGCCCACTGAGGCGGAAAGAATAATCAGGCGGAAGGATTTTTGCAGGACAGGAATGTTGTTTAATAAAATAAGGCTATCAACATAGTAGCCCAAAAGGGGCCCCTGCAAGAGGTTGGCCGTGCGGGCGATCAGGGCCACCACGCTAAAAATGCAGGCGGCCAGGAA
>JAAYRR010000153.1 GCA_012518675.1 Bacillota bacterium | reverse complement strand
TGCCAGGGCCAGGATATAAGGGACATCTGTTTCGAAACCGGTAGGACCATAGTGTACATTGGTATAGCTAATTAGGCTGCCTGTGCCTTCAATAAGTATCCATTCCATGTCCTCACTTAGGCACTTGCTGCAGTCAGCACGTGGTGGAAAAAAAATTTCTCCACATTCCTTGCATTTTGTTGCGCGCAGCTCGCCTTTTTCCAAATAGTCGACAAAGGTACCGCCTATTTTGGATTGAGCCGTAAAGCTTACCTGTCCAAATTTTTCAAAGCCCATCTTTCCCTACCTCCCAAAAATAATGACGTTGCCATAGATGCCTACTCCCCCGATGTTATGTACCAGGCCGATTTCCGCACCGGGTACCTGCATGTCTCCGGCTTCGCCGCGGAGCTGCAGGACAATGGTCCGAATCTGCGAGCCGCCTGTAGCACCGATAGGGTGTCCTTTGGAAAGTAAACCGCCGTCTACGTTGACGGGAATCTTGCCGCCAATGTAGGTTTCCTTATTACGAATCAGCTCTACACCTTTGCCGGGTTCGGCAAAACCCAAGTTTTCATAAGCCATTAGTTCTGCAATGGTAAAGCAGTCATGAACCTCAGCCACATCAATGTCCTGGGGCTTTAAACCGGCCATTTCATAGGCTTCTTTGGCCGCAACTTTAGCACAGTCCAGCCCGTAAAGGGTACTGCGGCCGCTCATCGTTAAAGCAGCGGTACCCGAACCCATGCCCAGTATATAAACCGGTTTGGAAGAAATTTCCTTGGCCTTGTCTGCACTGGCCAAAATCATACAGGAGGAGCCATCTGCGTTGGCACAGCAATCAAACACCTTCAGGGGACTGGCTACCGGAGCAGATTCCAAGCATTGTTCCTTGGTCAGTTCCTTGCGGTAAACAGCTTTTTCGTTAATTTTGCCGTAGCTGGTTGCTTTAACACGAATTAAAGCAAGGTCTTCTTCTGAGCTACCATATTGGGCAAAATGAGCCCGGGCATGCATTGCATAGTAGGCAGGCATCATCGTGCCAAAGGGGGATTCCCACATAATATCGGCTCCCCGGCCCATACGTTCCTGGGAATCGGCAGATGTAATTTCCGACATCTTCTGGAAACCTAAAACAACAATAAGGTCTTTCCACCCCGACTTGATCATGGAATAGGCCAGTTCAAGGCCCGAAGTGCTGGATGAGCAAACTGATTCAACGTTAAAAGTCATCTGGGGGTTTAAGCCTAAGTATTCAGCCATCAAGCCTGATGGGCTGCGCTGTTTGTCATATTCCGGTGCAGAACAGACAATGGAGGCTTCAACATCTTTGTTGGTAATTCCCGCGTCCTTCATGGCCTCCCGGTAAGCCTCAAAAGCCAGTTCCCTGATGGAACCTTCATAGCCCCGGACAAAAGCACTTTGGCCCACTCCAATAACGGCTACATCCTTGGACACATTAACTCCCTCCTTATTTAATCCCTTGGGTTGCAATCACCGATCTTTAAGATGGCGGCATCTTTAAGGCATAACCATACCGCCGTCGATACAGATTATCTGCCCTGTTATATAGCTGGAATCTTCTGAAGCCAAGAAAACAACTGCCGGGCCGATTTCTTCAGGTTTACCAAAACGGCCCAGGGGAATACGTTCCAGATATTTTTCCTTGAAACGGGGATCATGGGCAATGGTCTGTGTCATATCTGTTTCAGCCATGGGTGCAATAGTGTTTACCCGGACCCCATAACGGGCCAGTTCCTTGGCAGCAGATTTCCCCAGGGCATAAACCCCGCCTTTGGCAGCGGTGTAGTTCACTTGGCCGACTGTACCCAGTAAACCTGCTGAGGAGGTAACGTTAATGATGGAACCGGAGCGTTGTTCAATCATAGGCTGGGCAACAGCCTGCAGGCAGTAGAATGTACCTGTAAGATTAATCCTTATAATATCCTCCCACTGTTCCTCGGTCAATTTCCAAAGCATTCCCGGCCTGGTAATACCGGCATTGTTGAAAAGCACGTCCACCCGGCCAAATTTTTCCATAACCTCTTCTACCAGGGTAAAAACCTGTTCCCGATCACCGACATCCACCTGCTTGACAAAAACCCGGCGCCCCAATTTTTCTGCAGCACGCACCAAATCACTGTCTGCCTGGATACTGCGGCTCACAAGGACAAGGTCGGCCCCTTCCTGGCCCAAGGCCAGGGCTACTGACTCACCGATACCCTTACGTGCCCCGGTGACGATAGCAACCTTTCCTTCTAAACGCATTTTTTCACCTCTTTTCCTTACAAGATAGTGACAGGTCACTTAATAAAAGTGACAAGTCTGAAAATTTTGAAATAGTGCGTACGTAACGTTCCCCTTATCCCTCCACCAGGGAATAAGGGGAATCTATTACTTTCTTTGCAGGATAAGCTTTATCCGCTAATTGAACCCGAAAGCTGATTCAAAGCTATGCGGAATAGTTGATAAAAGCTGTACTACCTTAAATTTTAAAAGAAACCTGCTTTTGAAAGTGTATGGACTTTTTTGATTTTAAAGAATTCGGGAATGAAGAATGATAACGGAAGACAGATACAGCTCAGTAGTGGTTTTTGTTGTACGTGGTTTTTTATTATGTATGTATTATATATGTACGTTGTAAGAAAAATAGCTTCTTTGTAAAAAACTGCGTAAGAAACTGCATGTCCATTATCCTATGCTATGAAAAGAAAGACTCCCCCAACATCATAGGTATAATATCATTCACAATTATTTATGTCAAGCAATGCCATGGAATTTCCGGCCTAAAAATATTGAATTATCAAAACATGCATAGTAAGATATAATTGGAGAGAGTTTCACTTAAAAAGCAAAATACATTGAAAGGAAGTAAAGAACACCATGGAAACCATCCCCAGTAAAGAAATAGATGAAAGAATCAAGAAATTACAGTTAAAGTTAAGGGAAAAGGAAATCGAAGCTGCTATTATCGCCCAAAATGTTGACCTATTTTATTTCACCGGCACCTGTCAAAAAGGTTATCTGATCGTTCCCGCCCAGGGTGAACCCCTTTTTCTGGTCAATAAAAGTCTGAAAAGGGCCCAAGAGGAATCACCTTTGGCCAATATTCAGTTTTTACAAAGTTTCAGAAACCTGCCCGCCGCTTTGCAGGAAAACATGCCCCACCCTAAAAAAATAGGCCTGGAATTGGACGTTTTACCGGCTCACCTGTACCTTCGTTTTCAAAAGATATTCCCGCAGGCACAAATTGTAGATATTTCAATGGCCATCAGAAAGCTGCGCATGCTTAAGAGCCCCTACGAAATTGAAATTTTCAGGCAGGGGGCAGCAATTGACCGCCAAATGTTGGACGCGGTGCCCCGTTTTTTAAGGGAAGGAAAACGGGAGGTGGAGTTTGCGGCCGAAATAGAATGTTTTTTGCGCAGCCTGGGACACCAGGGGGCAGTGCGTATGCGGCAGTTTAACCAGGAAACCTTTTACGGACACGTTATGTCGGGGGAAAATTTAACCTACCCCACCTTTTTTGACGGGCCAACAGGAGGCCCGGGCCTTTCACCGGCTTATCCCCAGGGGCCGGGGTGGAAAAAAATACACAAAGGAGAAATGGTCCTTGTAGACTACCTTACTGTATACCAGGGTTACTGTGTAGATAGTACCCGTTTCTTTTTTTTGGGGGACAACGTTCCTGAATTACTGCAAAAAGCACATCAAGTTACCCTGCTGATCCAGGATGAAATTATAAAAACAGCTAAACCGGGGGTTTACTGTTCAGAAATTTATAGGTTAGCCCGCCAACTGGCGGCAGACAGCGGTTTTAAGGATTATTTCATGGGACACAGTGAAGATCAGGCCCCCTTTGTAGGTCATGGCGTAGGCTTGGAACTTGACGAATTGCCTTTTATAGCCGACAGGCAAGACTATCCCCTGCAAGAAGGCATGGTTTTTGCCCTGGAACCTAAAATGATTATACCGGGCTTAGGTGCAGCAGGGGTGGAAAATACCCTTTTAGTTACAGACAGAGGCCTGGAGAAAATTACTATATACCCCGAAGATATAATCTTAGTTGAACCCCGTTAAACTGTATCCCGGTTTAAGGGAACTCCAAAACACTGCCGGCTTGGCAAAAAGCGAATTTTTTGCCATAAACCTGGTAAAAAAACAAGGTAGCCAAGATGCCCGTGCAATGGCAGGGCGCCACCAGTTGCAAGTCGTATTCCCGGATGGCCTCCATAATACCGGCCAGCTGTTCGCCAGAGGCATGTAAAAGGTGTGTGCCGCCCAGTAGGGCATAAAGACGGCGTTTACCAACTAAAGTTTTAATATGCCGGAGGGTATTTAAAAGCCCGGCATGGGTGCAACCCAAGATAACAATAACCCCGGCAGGGCTTTCCACCAGCAAGGCCTGATCGTCATTAATAGGATCTGCCTGAAACCCCGCAGCCGTCTTTTGCAAAAAATACGGCTCGGGGTTTTTCCAGCCTGCCGGGCGCACTATTTCCCCGGAAATCATGGCCCCCCCGCCCAGCTCAAACGGTTCCCGCTGCAAATGAAATTCTGCCCCTAAATTTTCGAGTGTTTGTCGCGACCAGGGGGGGCCGATATAAGCAGCTTCTTCCCCGCTGCCTCCCCCAAGCCTGCTGTATTTGGGAACAAAAATATCCGGGTGGGCATAAACAGGCACGGCCCCCGTTTTTTCTAAAAGAGGCTGCAAACCGCCGGTATGATCATAATGACCATGGCTAAGTACCACAGCGTCCAACCTGCTAAGATCTACACCCAATATTTTTGCATTAGCCAACAATGTCTGCCCCGCCCCGGTATCAAATAAAATTCTGTGGTCGCCCGTTTCCAAAAAAACAGCCAGACCGTGTTCCCCCAGCAATCCCCCACCGGGGGCCCTGTTTTCACAAATAACGGTAATCCTTACCCTGGAATGCATAAACATCACCCTTTACAAAATTTTATCAATAAAAATTATTCCTTGGCAGCATCTTCAAAACACTAAGTTTATCTGATATAATTAGTGGGGCTTGCTTTCTTACCAAGGTTCCTGTTTTTTATATTAATATTAATACCTATTTAACCTTAAGACAAGGGTATACAGATATAATGTACACGCCAACAAAATAGCTGGTTACGCATTTACGTAACTTTATTTACGTCTTTACGTAAAATTGCCCTCTATTTTCGGTGTTTTTTCGACACCCAAGCCCTTTAGCCGTTTTTTGGCCTGATTTTGCACCCCTTTTAGGCTGGCACCTAATTTGCAATAGATATAAGCGTAACAATTCGCCAACAAATTTAAAAAAGAAGGGAGGTCAGTAAAAATGGCCAATCGTTGTCAGTTTTGGAAGGAGTACGATTCTGTATCCGGAAGTATCTCTTTTTGTGAATTGGCTGCCTTTATCAGGTCGGTGAACCCGGCTTTTTTGGCAGAAATCGGTTGTACACCGGAAAAAAGGAAAGAGTGCTTGGGAAGTATGGAATTAAATATCGGTACAGGAGAGGTGCCGGTACCAGTAGTCCCTCCTCCCGTTGTCTGTGATCCGCCCCCAATAATCGCCCAGAGTGCTGTCGCACTTGCAGAAAAAAAGGCAGCCACACGGGCACCTTCTTTACAGCTGCTTGCCATCCTGGCAGGAGCATATATTGCTTTGGGGGCAATCCTCTGTACCATTGTTACCAACGATCTGCCCACTTACATTGGGGATGGCTTATCCCGTCTAATCGGCGGCATGTCTTTCTCCCTGGGGCTGATTTTGGTGGTCATGGGCGGAGCCGAACTATTTACCGGCAATAATCTTATGGTGGCCGGCTTTTTAGAAAAAAAAGTATCGTTGAAAGAGGTTTTTAATAACTGGGGTTGGGTATATGTTTTTAACTTTGTCGGGTCGCTGATCGTCGTTGCACTTTTCTTTTATTCAGGTATTTGGAAAGCAAATGGCGCTGCAGTAGGACTCAAGGCTATCAATACGGCCGTGGCAAAAACCTCACTCCCCTGGTCCGAAGCCTTTTTCCGAGGAATTTTCTGTAACTGGCTTGTCTGTCTGGCAGTATGGCTTTCCATGGCCGGTAAGGATGCTTTTGGCAAAATTATTGGCATTATGATCCCCATCACGGCCTTTGTTGCTGCGGGTTTTGAGCACTCCATTGCCAATATGTATTTTATTCCCATGGGCATTCTTTTGAAAAGCCAGCCCATATTCCAATCTTTAATTGCAGCAGACGTCACACAAGGTCTTACCTGGGGAACTTTCCTGTGGAACAACTTGGTCCCGGTCACCCTGGGTAACATTGTGGGGGGCGTATTCTTTGTAGCTGTTGTCTACTGGAACGCCTACCTGCGGCCTGTAGCCAGGCCGGCAATACATGCCCCTACCATGAAAAGCATCAAGGGTTAATGTTCCAGGGTACAAAGACATTTTTAAAAAATATTCCGTGACAAAACAGCCGGTATAGAAAGGCCTGAAAGGGGTGGAGAACAGTGGAAAAATTAGTAAATTGCCCTTATTGGAAAGAGTACCGTGGCATTAACGGCTGGATGATGTTTTGCAGCGCCGGCGCTTTTGCCAAGGAATTTAAACAGGATTATGCTGAAAATATAGGCTGCACCGCAGAACAAAGAGCGATCTGCAGTAAAACAATGAAGCTTAATATGGGCTACAGCTTGTTACCTAAAATAGTTGACGAAAAAACAATAATGGAAAAACCTGCAGATGCAGCTACTGTACCCGGAAAACCTGCCTAATTTAATATCTGCTGCTGCCCACCAGGCAACATATATAACACGCAGCCGGCAAAACCCGGCAGCCTCATAGATGTGCTTATGTGCGCAGCGTTTCCTAAGCAATCTGGAACTGAACTCCGCCGGGGCAAGTCAAACCCATAACGTTTCAGCAACCTTGTCATATCTATATTACCGGCGGCGCTGTTTCTTCATCTTGGCAAGTCACGGGCAGCATAATAAATAAAGTTAGGTGTCCTGCAAGGTAATGTTCGGGCCGGGCAAGTTGTTGGCAGAAGATGCCGATCGTTTGCCTGGCCCCTGTTTTAACAGTTTCCCTCCTGACTAAGATAAACCGCAACGCACTTTGCCGCTAAACAGGTAGTCCACCTTATTGATCGCTTTCCTGAAAGTTCCTTTCCTGAAAATTATCTGTTAAGAAACAAAACACCCCGACAGCTGGTAAAAAGGATTTCGGCCTTTTTTTAGCGAACTAGTCTAAAAGTTTAAAAAAGCAACAGTCTCCTTGCAGTAGTTTTATCTGCTATTTTATGCCGGGGAATATTTTCCCAAGGAAAGGCTTTAATAGGGAAGAACAAAATGTATACCAGTAAATTTGTAGCCCCGGAAATAATTTTCGAAAAAGGTTCCTTGGGCCAGGTTGGCTTCTGTTGTAAAAGACTGGGCGCCTCCCGGGTGTTTTTAGTTGCCGACCAGAAGGTCATAAAGTGCGGTTGGATTAAAAAGTCTAAAGGGGAATAAAACAATGGTTATTAACAACAAGAAAATGCTCATTGAAAAATTAGTGGGCATTAACAGTTCAAAAAATTCGTATTATCCCGCACTAAAGGAAAAAGTTAATGCGCTTACCAGGAAAAATATCCAACTGGAAATCATTAACCAGCTTGCTTTAAACACCGGTAGCGGCAAGCCCTTTTTGCAAATTGTTAAAAATATGATTCCCAAATTAAAAACCCTTGTTTTTTTTAGTTCCCTGACCTTTTATCTTGTCTGGAAAAACGGTTTAATAAAGCGTATCCTTTTTTATACCGATAATAAAGAAGTTAGGGTCCGAAAAACATTTTTTCAGAAAAACAAATTACAAAAAAATAGACAGGGCAAAAAGGCACATACAGAGACTGCCCTTTGGTCTGTACTGCATGGGAAAAAACCCCTGTTGCAAAACAACATTTCTTGGGGGACTTGTTCCTTCCTGGAAGATGTTGAACAGCTTAAAAAGGGTATCACCTCACAAATATTGCTTCCCTTGGAGTTTGGGGAAAAGGTTATCGGCGTTCTGGAGGTTGCCGGTAAAAAGGAGTTTCATACAGCCGATCTGCCCTTGCTAAAACAGATAGCGACCCAGTTGTCTGTTTGCCTTGAAAAAATCCGCCTTGATCAGGAAGTCCGGCACCACCGGCAGGAACGGGAAATCATTTTTTCGGCAGTAACAGACTTGCTGGTCCTTATTGATCGAAACCTGGCAATACAAAAGGTAAACAAGGCAGCCCTTGATTTTTTTACTTTAAGTGAAAAAGACATTATCGGCCAAAAATGTTACGCCCTTTTTTATGGCCGTAAATTTAAGTGCAACCCCTGCCTTGCCGACCAGGTGCAACAGCATAAAAAAACTGTTTACCTGCAATCCCATACCCGTTATAATCGCGTCCTGGATATTTTTGCCTACCCGGCCTACGCCACGGGTAAAACTTACCAAGTAGCATATTATGCCCGGGATGTTACCCGCTTTGTCGATGCAGTCAAGTTTACTTCCTTAGGTGAAATGTCTGCCGGCGTCGCCCATGAACTAAACAGCCCCTTAACAGCCATTGTCGGCAATTCCCAACTGCTTCTGCGTGAAACCCCACCTTCCAACCCCCATTTTCAGCTGATTAAAGATATAAAATCTTGTGGTGCACGCTGCCAAAGGATTATACAAAACCTGTTGGCCTTGTCCAGGCAGGATGAGATCTCTTTCGAAGAAACCGAGCTGAACAAAGTAATCGAAAAAGCCCTGTTACTGTTCTCTTATCAAATAGAAAAAAATAAGATTAGACTGGTTAATAAAGTTTCACCTCTTCCCCAACATATTATGGGCAACAACCAGGGCCTGGAACAAATTATTATTAATCTGCTGCTTAACGCCCGGGATGCCATTGAAAAGGTAAACGATACCTCGGGAAAAGGAAAGGTAACCATCACTACGCGGACATTGCCGGAAAAATTTGTCGCCGTGGATATTGCAGACAATGGCTGCGGGATTAAAGCGGAAAATATTCCACAGATTTTTACCCCTTTCTATACCACAAAAAAATCCGGCAAAGGTACCGGCCTGGGCCTTTCTGTAAGCCTGGGAATCGCCCAGGCCCATGGGGGGTTTATTGATGTGGAAAGTGTAGCCGGCAGGGGCAGTACCTTTAGCCTGGTTCTTCCTTTTTACCAGCCGGACGGAGATCAATGAAGGGACGAATAACGGGAAAACTGCCGTTGACACTTTAACATAAAACTTGTAGCGCCGGAGGTTTTGCACGCATGCTGACAAACGTTTTTTTTTTAGTGGTCGATGATGAACAGGAGGTCTGCAATTTTTTTTCCTACCTTCTGCAAAGTAAAGGCTACCGCGTTAAAACAGCAAACACAGGGGAGGCGGCCTTTAAAAAACTTGGGTCACAGCAATTCAATGTTGCCCTGGTAGACTTGAAACTGCCGGATTGCAACGGGCTCACCATTTTAAGAAAAATAAAAAAGCTACAGCCTGAATGTGAGGTAATTATTATTACAGGTTATTCCACTGTTAAATCGGCAGTTGAAGCTATTCAGCTAGGGGCTTTTGACTATATTGAAAAACCGTTTGTGGATATTGAAGAAATGGAAGCCTTGTTGGACAAAGCACTGAACGTGCGGGCTGAGCTGGAAAAAATCAGCAGTTCACTGCAAGAATTTGATTTTGTCATTGGCCGGAGCCCTAAAATGCTGAGCTTGATCGTTGCAGCCCGGAAAATTGCCAAAAAAAATATTACAGTTTTAATCCAAGGGGAAACAGGCACAGGAAAGGAGGTCCTGGCAAAGTATATCCATGCTGTCAGTCATCGCAAAAAACAGCCTTTTTTAGCCTTTAACTGTGGAGCCTTTACAGAAACCCTGCTGGAAAGTGAGCTTTTTGGCCACGAAAAGGGTTCTTTTACAGGCGCCACCGGCAGAAAAAAGGGTATTTTTGAACTGGCACACAAGGGCACCCTTTTCCTGGATGAAATAGACTCTGCAAGCCCTGCTATTCAGGTAAAATTGCTCCGTATTCTGGAAACAGGGGAATTTTTAAGGGTTGGAGGCGAAGAACTGGTTAAGGTTGATGTCCGGATCATCACCGCTACCAACGTTGACTTGCAAACAAAGGTTGAAGCCAATCTTTTCCGGGAAGACCTTTTTTACCGCCTGGATGTTGCCTCTTTGTCTATTCCCCCCTTGAGAGAAAGGGTGGGGGATGTGCCTTTATTCGTCAACTATTTCCTGGAAAAAGAAACCACGGCCCGTGGAAATCCCACCAAAAGGTTTAGTGCAGAAGCTTTAAAAATTATTAAGGGTTATAATTGGCCCGGCAATATCAGGGAACTGGCCAATACTGTGGCCCAGTCCATCCTTTTAAGCAATGGGCCCCTCATTACCGCCGCTGACCTGCCGCCCCGCATTAAAAAGGGGTATAAAAAAATTATTGCGGCTGCCACCCCTGTTACAAAAACCCCTTGTGCAGAAGAAAAAGAAAAAACAACAGCAATAAGGGACGAAAAAACAAAAGACTCCTCAGCAACAGCATCATCTGCAAAAAACGTAACCGGTTATTTTGACTTTCATACCCGGGGGGAGGAACTGAACCACCTGCTCAACCAGTTTGAAAAAATTCTTCTACATAATTTGAACCTAAGGGAAGGTTTTGCCCTAAATAATTTGCAAAGCAATCTTAAAGATTGGGGCAATTATACTGTCAAAAAAATAATTGGCAAAGCCTTGGAAGCCACCTATGGCAATCAGGCCAAAGCCGCCGAACTGCTAAACATTACCCCCCGGGCCCTGCGCTATTATTTTATAGAAAAACCGGCAAAAAAAAGGCTGCCTAAAAAAAAGTGTAATGATCATAAATAAAAACAAAAAAGATTGGGCCTGGCACACGCCGGCACACCAAAAAATGACACACGAAAGCCCCGCCTTTTTAGGCAGGGCCAGTTGTTGTTTTTTATGGAGCGGGTGATGGGAATCGAACCCACGTAACTGGCTTGGGAAGCCAGCGCTCTACCATTGAGCTACACCCGCCTGATTTGCAGGTAACGTTCCAGCTTGCGTTTAACCCTTTGCAGGGCATTATCTATCGATTTTACATGCCTTTCCAATTCCGCAGCAATTTCCTGATATGACTTTCCTTCCAGGTAAAGCATCAGCACACGCCGTTCCAGTTCGCTCAGGATTTCCCCTATTTTAAATTCTATATCCTTGTATTCTTCACGGTTAATCATGAGTTCTTCCGGATCGGTAACCTTTGTGCCGGAAAGTACATCCAAAAGGGTGCGGTCTGAATCCTCGTCATAAATAGGCTTGTTTAAAGAAACGTATGAATTAAGGGGTATATGCTTCTGGCGTGTGGCTGTCTTGATAGCTGTGATAATCTGCCGGGTAATGCAAAGTTCGGCAAAGGCCCGGAAAGAGGACAGCTTATGGCCCTTAAAGTCCCTGATGGCCTTATACAGACCGATCATACCTTCCTGGATAATATCTTCGCGATCTGCACCAATTAAAAAATAGGATCTTGCCTTGGCTTTAACAAAATTTTTATATTTATTAATCAAAAACTCCAGGGCGATGCCATTTCCCTTTTTGGCTTCCACAACAATTTCTTCATCCGCCTTTTCTTCATATTCCTCAACTTTGAAAATATCTAATTTTGCACGAACTCCGTCGTCCTCCGCCAAATTCTGTGACGACAAAACCACTTAGCACCGCCTCCGTTGTGATATTGAGGACACATTACCTTCGAATTAATTATATCCCATGCCTTTGGCAGCGTCAAGTCTCCCCCCGGCCCTGCACAGCGGAAATCGCCGCTAAATATTTTTTTGTCTCCGGCGCTGGCCGAAAACCTCATAAATAATGATGCCCCCGGCTACAGCAACATTCAGGGATGAAACACGGCCTGCCAAAGGGATATGCACCAAAAAATCACATTTTTCCCGCAACAACCTGGCCAAACCTTTACCCTCACTGCCCAAAAGTAAAACCAGCGGGGTATTAAAGTCGGCCTCAAAAAAGGGGGTCCCCGCAGACATTTCTGCCCCGGCCAACCAAAAGCCTTCTTTTTTTAGATAATCCATTTCCCGGGCCAGGTTTACAGCGCGGGCCACAGGAAGATGCGCTATAGCACCGGCCGAACTTTTAAAAACAGCAGGTGTAACCCCGCAGGCCCTGTCCCGGGGAATAATAGCCCCGTCCAGGCCGGCCGCAGAGGCAGTCCGCAAAAGGGAGCCTAAATTGTGAGGGTCCTGGAGGTGATCGAGCAGCAGCAAAAAGGGCAGGCCCTCTTTTTGCCGGGTCTTTTGCACCAATTCGGCAACCGTAAGGTAGTTAAATTGTTCTATCAGGGCCAGCACACCCTGGTGTTTACTTCCCGGTGCCATTTTCTCCATTTGGTTGCGCCCGGTACGCTCCACCGGAACGCCTTTTCGCCGGGCCGCATGGCTTAACCTGTCAATAACGGCTCCCCGGGCACTTTCCTGTATAGTAATCCTTACCAAGGGCAGGTCGCTTTGCAGGGCTTCCAAAACAGGGTGGCGGCCCCAAATAAGATCATATTTTTTCTTCATGCTGTTTGCGCTCACCGCTGTCCAGGAAAAATTCCTGAAAAATGGCAAAGGACCAGGGTGCAATTTCCTTCACAATCTTTAAAATAGTACGGGCATATTCCCGAATTTCCTTTTGGGCCTGCCTACCTGTACGCAGCAACAAAAAATTCATGAGCGAACTGCCGTTTACTGTCCAATAAAAACGTGTATAGGTGCCTACCGGCAGCAAAGAGCGTGCTGCTTCGCGGCGCAACCGGTGAACGCCGATCATCTCTTCATACAGGGCAAAACAAGCCTCATTATGTTTTTTCCACCTGTCCTGCAGTGCCGGAGACAAATTTTCCGGCACAAAGTATTCCTGTTCTGCCACACAATAACGCAGTGATTCTTCATTATAAGAACCAATGCGGTGCCTGTGCCACTGCCGGGCCACAAAAAGGGGGCATTTGATATCAAAAGTAAAAACCATGGCTTCAAAGGGCGTTTTATGCCCTTTAGTTAGCAGGTGTTTTAGCAATTTGCGATCGCTGGCTGCACCTTGGGAGGTACTTTTCCAGCAACGCCGGGCATTACGGATTACAGCATCGTCCCCGCCCATCCATTCCACCAGTTCGACAAAACCATGATTTAAAACTTTCTTTTTATTCATGCCTCCTCCTCCGCTTCCCGTTTTGCCAAAACCCTCCACCTGACCCCTTGGGGGGTATCTTCAAGGACAACCCCTTTTTCCCGCAGTTGATCCCGGATAGAATCGGCCCGGGCCCAGTCCTTCTGCCGGCGTGCTGCTTCCCTGTCGGCAATTAAGGCGGTAATTTCTTCCTGCAGGCCTTTTCCCCCGGCAGGTTTCTTCATAAAACCAAAAATTTCATCGGTTTCACGATAAAATTCCAAAATAAGTGCCAGGACCTCCCGCGGTGGCTTTGCAGTACTGTTCAAGTAAATATTGGCCTCCCGGGCTAGTTCAAAAAGAACAGCAAAAGCCCCGGCTGTATTAAAATCATCATCCATGGCTTCCCGGAATTTTAGGCGATACGTTTCTAAATTGGTTTGCCAGGTTTTTTCTGCCCCGCTGCTAGAAACTGTTGCGTTTTTTTGTAGGGCATCCTCTAAATTATAAATCAGGGTATGCAACCTTTCCAATGCCTTGGCCGCCTGCTGCAGGTGCTCTTCTGAAAAATTAATCGGCGATCGGTAATGGGCAGAAAGCATAAAAAACCTGAGGATCAGGGGATCTACCTTTGCCTGCAGTTCTTTGATCGTCAGCACATTACCCAGGCTTTTAGACATTTTTTCGCGGTCAATATTTAAATAACCGGCATGCAGCCAGTGACGGGTGAATGTTTTGCCGGTAGCCCCTTCACTTTGGGCAATTTCATTTTCATGGTGGGGGAAAATAAGATCCTGCCCACCGGCGTGTATGTCCAAGGTTTCACCTAAATAATGCATGGACATAGCCGAACATTCAATGTGCCACCCCGGCCGCCCCCGGCCCCAGGGGCTTTCCCAGGAGGGTTCCCCCGGTTTTTCCTTTTTCCAAAGTGCAAAGTCCATAGGGTGTTTTTTGCGGGCATCGATCTCCACCCGGGCACCTAAGTTCAGCTCTTCTAAATCCTGGTGGGAAAGCTGCCCGTACGCAGGGAAAGCATCCACATGAAAATAAACATCCCCCTCAATTTCATAGGCTAAATCTTTGTCTATTAACCTTTGAATCAGGGCAATAATCTGGGGAATATGCTCCGTAGCCCGAGGATGGTGATCGGCTGGCAAAACCCCCAGCGTCGCGGCATCTTCCTGGTAGGCCTGAATAAAGCGTGCTGCCAGCTCTGCAACAGAAATATCCAGTTCAGCCGCCCTGGCAATCATTTTATCATCAATATCTGTAAAGTTTTGCACAAAGGTAACCTCATAACCACGGTAGGCCAGGTAACGTCGCAAGACATCGAACAAAATAAAGATCCGGGCGTTACCAATGTGAAAATAGTCGTAAACAGTAGGCCCGCAGGCATAAAGTCCAATTTTTCCTTCCTCAACCGGCTTTAAAGGTTCCTTTTTTCTGGTCAGTGTATTATACAGAACAATCAATTTTCATGCCTCCTCCCATTTCAACGCTTTAACAACATAGCTACAGCCTGGGCGGCAATACCTTTCCCCCTCCCGGTAAAACCCAGTTTTTCGGTAGTTGTGGCTTTAACAGAGATTAGGTTTGTCTCCAACTTTAAAGCCCCGGCAATATTGTGGCACATCACCTGAATATAAGGGGAAAGACGGGGCTCTTGGGCAATAACAATGCTGTCAATATTCTGAATAGTATAGCCTGCTTCCACTAGCAGGCCGTTAACCTGCTGCAGAAGCAAAAGAGAAGAAATACCAAGATAGCGGGGATCTACGGGCGGGAAATGGTTACCCACATCTCCCAGTGCGGCTGCGCCAAGAAGGGCGTCCATAATGGCATGGACAAGAACATCCGCATCGGAATGCCCCTTTAAACCTAAGGGAAAAGGAATCTCCACGCCGCCTAAAACAAGAGGTCGGCCTGCACATAAAGGATGCACGTCATAGCCGATACCGACCCGCATTTTCATCCCTGCCCCCCCTTTTCTTTTAAATAAACGCCGGCTACCTCCAGATCGGCCGGGGTGGTTAACTTAAGGTTGGTATAACTGCCCGGAACAACCTTTACCTTCACACCCAGGCGCTCTACAAGTACAGCATCATCACTCCCCAAAAAATTGTCTTCCCCGGCCCGGCAATGCGCCCGCCAAAGAATAGAACTTTTAAAACACTGGGGAGTTTGGATGGCCATGAAATTTTCCCGGGGAGGCGTTTTGCGGACCATGAGATTGCCGTCTATTTCTTTAATCGTATCCTGCAGGGGAACACCGGCAACGGCAGCACCGCTGGAAAGGGCTTCCCGGCAGACCTTCAAAATCAGGGACCTGTCAACCAGGGGGCGTGCCCCGTCATGGATGCAGATAACGGTTTCCCCGGGTATATTTTTTTTGTGAAGGTGTTTCAAAGCATTAAAAACAGAATACTGGCGTTCCTCCCCTCCCTCAACCAGAAAAAGTTGTCTTTTTTCCGGGAAGTAGGGGGCGCGGACTTGAGCATTAAAAATATTTTGTTCACCGGGGGCAACAACAACTAGCACAGGAAAAAATAGCTGCAAGCCAAGAAAGGCCTGCAAGGTATGGGCCAATACCGGTTTCCCGGCCAGGGGAAGGTAAACTTTGTTTGCCCTCCCCAGCCCCATACGCTGCCCTTTCCCGGCTGCAGTAACAATTAGAACAGGTTTATTTTTTTCTCTAAGGTTCACCTTCATTCCCCCTGCCCTTTGACAGGACACACCGGACAGTTTTCAAATAACTCTTCCAGGACCATGCGTTGATATACCGCCACCTAAGGCCTCCTATAGGGTTTCCTGTAAACTCTTTGCTGACAGATGCAATTTTAAGAACTGAAAATGTTTGATTATTACCTCAGGGAAACCTTTTCCGGAAAGTTGCCTTTTGGTTTGGCAAAAATCATCCGGCCTGCAGCAGTCTGCAGCACACTCGTCACCAACACATCCACTGTTTCCCCGATATAACGCCTTCCCCCTTCTACAACCACCATTGTCCCGTCATCAAGATAGGCAATGCCTTGCCCGGCTTCTTTACCATCCTTGATAATCTGGGCGCTCATCTCTTCCCCGGGAAGAACCACCGGTTTAACAGCGTTGGCCAGCTCGTTAATATTGAGAACAGAAACTCCTTGCAGTTCACATACTTTGTTTAAATTGAAATCATTGGTCACAATGA
Organism: Bacillota bacterium; assembly: GCA_012518675.1. GTDB lineage: Bacteria > Bacillota > Dethiobacteria > DTU022 > UBA8154 > JAAZMI01. The sequence goes on along the minus strand of JAAYRR010000153.1, from coordinate 5,934 downwards.
TGCCTGCTATTTCCTGGGCCAATTTAATAAGTTTACTGTCTACCTCTGTAGTATCTTCATAATCCTTATTGACAATTTTGATAACAACAGACATTTCCTTCTGCATCGTATTCAGAATGTCCAGCCCGCGACGGCCGCGGTTTCTTTTAAGTAAATCAGGGGAGTCGGCAATGTGCTGCAGCTCTTCCAGAACAAAGCCCGGAACAACAATTTCCCCCTCCATGAAGCCCGTTTTACTGATATCCATAATTCGCCCGTCAATAATCACGCTCGTGTCCAAAATTTTTACAGGGGTCGAATTTTTTCTTTCCTGTTGGCTGGAACGTTTCAGAAAATATGATGAAAGGAAATAAAATTCATCTTTGCGATTCAGAATAAAAGTAATCCCCAAATAGCTTAGAACAAGTGTTACTGCTAAGGAAAGGTAGGGCCCTATCCAGGGGATACGGGAAAGAGGGAAATTTAACAAAACACCGATCAACAGTGCAATAATCAGGCCGCAAGCCCCCAAGATAATATCCTGGGTGGGAATGGTTTTCATCTTTCCATCAGTCCAAGAGGCAAAATTGGTTACGGAAATAACCAGGAAAGGGGAAGTAAAATAACAGATAAGTCCAAACACAGCCCCTCCCAGCATGGGGATCCATAACCCTGCAGAAAAAGGTAGAGAAATTTCTGTAGCCACCAACAGCGAAGGAAAGACAACCTTAAAAAGTTCGAATCCCCCTACAAAACCGATTATTGTCAAAAAAATACGCACAATGTATCTAAACATTTGATTTTCACCTCCTTTTATTACAGTATTATTTTCTTATCATTTTATTATAACGTATATTTTTACCCTACTTCAAGGATTATTATACCCAAAACAGGAGGGAAAATGTTCATAAAATTAAATACAGTAATAATTTAACAACTAAACAAAAAAGACATCATGGTGATGCCTCTAAATTAAAATAATTTATTAACTTTCACCCCAAGACTAGGCTTCATCAAAAAGTTTTTCCAAATCGGACATAACCTCGTTTTGATCAAGCCCTTTTACCATCGTCATTTCACTGATTAAAATCTGTTTAGCTGTTTCCAGCATTCTTTTTTCCCCGGTAGAAAGTCCTTTGATTCTATCCCGCAGTAAAAGGCTGCGTACTACCTCTGCAACCTTAAAAATACTACCGGTTTTTATTTTTTCCATATTGGCCCTGTAGCGACGATTCCAGTTACTGTTAGTTAATTCCCCTTCTTTACCTAATATTTCGTAGACCTTATCAACAGACGCTTTGCCAATTACATCCCGCAACCCTACTTTTTGCACGTTATCCAGGGGAATCATCACTTTCATATCTCCGGTAGGAATGTTCATCACATAATATTTCTTTTTATCTCCAAGGATTTCTTTTTCCTCGATAGCTTCAATGACACCCGCACCGTGCATCGGATAGACAACTTTATCCCCGATATTAAACATTTAAACAGATCCTCCCTATTAACTTAACAATAACACGGGAAAAATACCCTGTTATCTGTTGTCTTTTACCAAACCTGTTCGCTAGCTAATGCTGCCTGTACCAAGACCACCTCAGTATTGTTGTATATATCCTGTTATACCTGTATCCGTACTGCCAAAAAAAAAAGAAGAAACCGCTTTACCCGTTGGCTGTACCGGCATTAAAGCTCTTTCAAATCTGTAAATAAAATTACAGCGGCAGTAGCAATAGTAAAAATAGAACCAGATCTATACCCTATTCTAACATATTTTTGTTTCTATGTCAAAAGAAGAATGTATTTTATCATAACAATAAGGTTCTGTCAATGTTGCAACAAATTTTTAAAACTTTCCAAGGTAAAAAATTTTTTTCGCTGGAAATATTACTACAAATAAATCATTAAAGTTGACAGATTTTTAAAAGAGCAAGTATAATAAGGTTAAAGAAATAAAAGGGGTGACATAATATTATGAAAACGAATAGCAGCGCGGCAGTCTCCCTGTTTCAAAATAAAGTATCTGAACTCCTTCTCAAACACCGCAGCATTTTGGATAGTATTTCAAAACACACGGAATCTGCCATACGTGTAAACAGGGCTGTTACCAAGGCGGTAACCAACTGCGGCTGTATTTCTATTAATGCTTGCAAACAGCAGATCCCCGCTGATATCTCCCTGGAGGAATGCCGGAAATATATGAATTCCCACCTTAGCGGTGCTTTATGTGAAAGTTGTCAGGAAACTATTGAAGAGGAAATTGGCAGACAGCTTTTTTATCTGACAGCGCTATGTCACCTTCTTGATTTTCAGCTGGAAGATATCCTGGAAAAGGAATATACACGGCTTAACACCTTAGGTTACTTTCATCTTTCGTAGTTTTCCATCCAAAGGGCAGGTAGGCTTAGCTTATACCTAATCCCTTTGTGCCGGTAAAAAACCAAAAAAGTGCCAAACGGATCAAAAACCGCCCGGCACTTTATTTTTCATTAACCTAAACAATTAAAGCGTTTCCATTGCCATCCTTTTAAAACCAGATGCGGATTTTTTAAAAAAGTTGTTACTTTCCTTCAAAGGCAAACCGGAACGCCTCTGTTAAAGTGGAAACACCAACAAGCTTTAGTTTTCGATCGCCTTCCTTTAGCGTAGCCAAAAGGTTTGCCGTCAAATTCCCACGTGGCAATACACAGTAGCAAAAACCCATTTTAGCGCCCTCTTTTAGCCGCTCTTCCACCCGGTTGACTGGACGTATTTCGCCGGTTAAGCCTACCTCCCCTACAAACATGGTCTGATGCATAATTGCCTGGTTCCTTAAGCTGGAATTCAAACAAACGGCCACACCTAAGTCCATGGCCGGTTCCCCAATTTTTACCCCACCCACCACATTAATAAAAATATCACATTTATACAGTTGCAAACCGGCCCTTTTTTCCAACACAGCGATAATAATCGCCACCCGGTTATAATCCAAGCCTGTAGCGATCCGCCGGGGAGGGCCATTAAAATATGTAGGCGTAACCAGACCCTGAATTTCCACCAGCAGGGGGCGGGTACCTTCCATAACCGGCACCACCACCGCGCCTGCTCCACTTGCAGGGCGTTCGGTAAGAAAAAGCGACGAGGGATTTAATACTTCCTGCAAACCTTGGGATTCCATGGTAAAGATACCAATTTCATTGGTGGCACCAAAGCGGTTTTTAATACTGCGCAACAGGCGGAAGTTTTGATAACGTTCACCTTCAAAATAAAGGACACAGTCAACCATATGTTCAAGCATACGGGGCCCGGCCAGAGCCCCTTCTTTAGTCACATGACCGATGATAAAAAAAATAATTCCCCTGCTTTTAGCCAACTGGACAAGGGAAGCTGTAATTTCCCGCACCTGAATCACACTGCCGGGTACGTTACCTAATTCGCTTTTCACCGTAGTCTGTATGGAATCAAGCACCGCTATCCGGGGATTATGTTTGGCTATGCTTGCAGCAATACGGCTATATTCTGTTTCTGCCAGTATCAGCGCCGGCAGATGGGCCAGACGCAACCTGTCGGCACGCATCCTGATCTGAGGCAATGATTCCTCTCCGGTTATGTAAAGCACCTTATGGCCTTGTGAAACCAGCCCTAAAGCCGCCTGTAACAGGAGCGTAGACTTGCCGATACCCGGATCGCCCCCGACAAGGATGGTTGTACCTGGAACCGCCCCTCCCCCCAAAACCCTGTCCAGCTCTTCAATACCCGTATAAAGACGTTCTTCAGCCAGGGGTTCAATCACATTTAAAAGCCGGCTGTTTTCCGGTTCCCCCGACCTGTTGGGTTGACCGGTGCCTGCAGGGGAAAAAGCCTCTTTTGACATTGAATTCCAGCTTTGGCAACCCGGGCAGCGCCCCATCCATTTATAGGCTTCATAACCACATTGCCGGCAGATGTATTTCACCTTTTCTTTGCCCATTTTCTTCTTTCCCTTAACTTGGCGACGGTTCCCCGGCATAGGAACGCAGGTGGGACAGGTTGATCGCATCCCAGTCGGTCCCTGCCTCCGGGGTCTCCAGAATTACAGGCATTTCTTCCGGCCAGGGATAATGCAAAAAACCTTTCAACCCTGCCGTACCGATAAGGCCTTCCCCCAGGTGGGCATGCCGGTCGCGGCGGGAACCCCGTGGTGTGCTGCTGTCGTTAAAGTGTACAACCTTGATTTTTTCCCGGCCAAAATGCCTGCCAATTTCAGCCATGGTGTCCTGCAGGCCTGCCGGACCGGCCAGGTCATAACCGTAGGCCCAGGCGTGTGCAGTGTCCAGGCAAACCCCCAGCGGAACCCCTGGCCCTAAAGACTGCAAAATCTTGCCGATCGTAATAAAACTGCCCCCCAAGGAGGTCCCTGCACCGGCTGTGTTTTCCAGAAGCAGTTCTACCCCGGGTGGAATGTTTGTTACCATTTCTTGCAGCGTGGAAATAAAAAGATCCATCCCTTCCTGGAAACCACTGCCGACATGACTGCCCACATGCAGCACAACATAAGGGGCCCCCAAAAGGTGGGCATTGCGCAAGGTCTGCTGCAGCAGCAGGCAAGATTTTTCATGAAATTCTTTTTTTTGAGTTGCCAGGTTGACAAGGTAGGCTGTATGGATAACCAGGGGTTCGATAGCACACTCCTGTAAAACCCGGCGGCGCCTGTCAATTTCTGCCGGTTCCAGCCGGGGGGCGTTCCAGGAGGTTGGGCTACCGATAAAAACCTGCAGCGTCTGACAACCCAGTGCTGCGGCACGCTGCACATTTTTAACAAACCCTCCCTTTTGGGTCATATGCATACCAAATCGCATTAAACCACCACTTTATTATATTTTATTCAGTATAGTTCCTTCATAATCATAGCCACGACATCATCTACCACTGCAAAAACTTTTTGACTTAAACCGACACAAAATCTATGTCGTTCCTCGATTTCAATGCAGATTATAACAATTTCCCGGGGCAAACCCAAGGAGGAAGTTTTTGTCCCTGGCTTTAAAAAAGGATAAAGATTATAAGCGTGGAGCGTTTGAAATAGTTTCTCCTGCAGTTTTTCGTCGGCGCTTTCTTTTAAAACATGGCGGTGCACGGTGCCTGTGTTGTTTTGTTCGGTGCAGGCATCGATAATAATTATTTTTTCGGTGCCGGTTAATAATTCTGTTAACTGCTTCCCAGGAGTGCGCATCTCCTGGATTTCAACATTTTCTGGCAAAATTTCATTCTGCAGTCGCCTTACAACATGGACACCCACCCCTTCATCATGGGCCAAAAGATTACCACAGCCAATAATCCTGATTTTTTTCATCCCCAAATTCCCCTTTATTTGCTAATTTTAAAAAATTCATGCACTGGAGAAAATAGCTATTGAAGATTTAGAATAAACCAACAAAATTGACCCTTTTCTGCGGCTTCCATCCAGCTTTTTGCATAATTTATGTTTTGAATACATTCTCTTTTAAATTATACAACTATTTAGACACTTCTGCAAGAATTTTTTTAATCGCTGTTTTTGGGGATGAATGTCGAATAATGGGGCGTCCGATCACTAAATAGTTGGCGCCGGCTTCCAAAGCCTGTGCAGGGGTTAATACCCGTTGCTGATCATCCTGCACTGACCAGGAGGGGCGGATACCCGGGGTAACAATCAGGAATTTATCACCGCACTTTTCCCGGATGGCTTTCACTTCCTGCGGGGAAGCAACAACCCCATCCATGCCGTTTTCAGCACCTAAAGATGCTAAGTGAACAACATGCTGTGGCAGCTTATTTTTAATTCCAGCCTCTTCATAAAGGGTTTCTTCATTAAAGGAAGTTAAGACTGTCACCCCGATAAGCAGGGGGGAAGCCAGGCCCTCCTTTACAGCAGTTTCCCGGACGGCTTTCACTGTAGAACAGATCATTTCCCGGCCACCGCTTAAATGTATATTGAACATATCAACACCATAACTT
>JAAYRR010000031.1 GCA_012518675.1 Bacillota bacterium | reverse complement strand
TTGGTAAATCATTTTTAGCCCCCGGTTGACCCGGCCCCGCCGGTGCCGCCTTGCGTAGAATGCTGCAGATCCGGGCATGGGAATACTGCACATAGGGGGCCGTCTCGCCGGAAAAATCAAGGACTTGATCCCAGTCAAATTCGATATCCTTGATGCGGTCATTAACCAGATCACCGAAAATAACCGCCCCCAGCCCCACCATGCGGGCCGCGCCGTCCTTATCCACCAGGGCGGGGTTTTTTTCCTGGATGGTGGCCAGGGCCATTTCAATGGCGCGCTGCAACACGTCCTCTAAAAATATGGTCCGGCCCTGCCGGGTCGACATGCGCCCCTCTTTAAAGTGGATCAGGCCGAAGGGAACATGCACGCAATCTTGGGCCCAGGGGTGGCCCACCAGTTCCAGGATTTTGAAAAGCTGTTGAAAATGCAGGGTCTGTTCGGCGCCGACCACATATAGGAGTTTATAAAAACGATACTTTTCATAACGATAGATCGCCGCTGCCAGGTCCCGGGTAATATAAAGGGTGGCCCCGTCTTTTTTACGCAGCAGACAGGGCGGCAAACCATGCGGTTCCAGATCTACCAAGAGCGCCCCTTCGCTTTCTTTGACCAGCCCTTTTGCTTTAACCAGTTCGACAGTCTGTTCCAGCAGGTGGTTGTAAAAACTTTCCCCCTGGTAGGCATCAAATTTAATCCCCAAAAAACGGTAAAGGCGTTGGAATTCATCCAAGCTTAAGGTGCGAAAATGTTCCCATTGCCGGACAGCCTCCGGTTCTTGTTTTTCCAGGCTAAGAAACCACTGCCGGGCTTCTGCTTCCAACCCCGGTTCCTTTTCTGCTTCCTGGTGAAAAAGCACATACAGCCGGTAAAGATAATTTACGGGGTCTTTTTCCAACTGGGAACTTTCCCCCCAGCGCTGGTAAGCTACAATTAGCTTACCAAACTGGGTCCCCCAGTCTCCCAGGTGATTAATACCCACCACGCGGAAACCCTGGTTGGCATAAAGCCGGTACAGGGCGTTGCCGATCACTGTGGAACGCAGATGCCCGATGCCAAAGGGTTTGGCAATATTGGGGGCTGAGTAATCGATCACCACGGTTTGCTCCCGGCCGGTCTCTGTCTGCCCATAGCCGGGGCCCTGCTGAATGATGGCCGGCAATAACCTGCCCAGCAACTGCCTCCGGTCCAGATGGAAATTAAGATAGGGCCCGACGTTCTGGATTTTTACCAGTTCCCCCGCCGGTTCAATTTGTGTTGCCAGCTCGGCGGCAATCACCTGCGGTGCCTTTTTCCAGGTACGGGAAAGCAGGTAGCAGGGGAAGGCATATTCCCCCATCCCCGGTTCAGGGGGTGTTTCCAGACGCGCCACCACCTCCGACGGCTGCAGCCCAGTCAGGGGGGCCAACAGGGAACCAATCTTTTCTTTAAAAATAAGCATGCCATCACGATCCTTTACCACATTTAACATCAACAGCAGCAGTACTGCTTTTATTCTTATATTATCATATTAACAGTAGTTATAGCCATTTAAAGTACCGATTATGATTTTACGGCCCCCAGCCGGCTGTTTCAGGCCGAAAGAGCGTCAACATATTTTTTATTCCGGGTTGATATAAAAGGGGCTTTTAAATTCCTGATCCAGGGCGGGGTAACCGCAGGGCGGCAACCAACGCTGCCCTTCCACCAGGTGCACCACTTTTTTACAACGAAAATTATGACCCAAAGTTACCAGCAGGGAATCCAGAAAGAGGGCAGCCTGTGCTTTGTTTTCAGGGGTGCCCCCCCAGGGAAACAGTTTCTTCAAGGTAGGCCCCCAGTCCAAAACAATCTGTTCCTTTTCCATTGTAACGTTTTTTAATTCCGGTATTTCCGGCAATAAACGTTTATTTTCTTCCAGCAGGATTTTAAGCAGGTCCCCCCCCTGCCGGCTGCTTTGGCTGCCCAGCGCAAGCAGTTCCCGGGGCAGCAGGTAATAACGTTCCCCGGAACGATAGGGCAGATAAAGCACTGTTTTGCGGTTGGAGGATTGCCTGGGGAAAACATGTTCAATGCAGAGGCCTTCTGCCCCAAAGGACGGCACTTTTTCCCCGTCAATAAGAAACTGTATTCCTTCCACTGCGGGAAATTGGGAAATAGTCAGCAACAAGGAATCAACAACCCCTAAAACCTGTGTGGAACCCCCTAAGCGGTTCAGGGCACCGGGCAGATCCACCGTAGCAATTCCCTTTTCCAAACCAGCTTTAATCTCAACATCTTTGGGCAGCGTACGGGAAAGGTTGCTGGAACGGCTGGGGCCCTTAATCAGCTCATTGATGGCAGTTTGCAACATTTCAGGGGAATTTTTTACTTTACGGCTTACGGGAATCAGGTGCAGGGCCTGATCGTCAAAAAAATAGAGCGTCAGGTAGCGTTCCCCCACTGCTTTCTGAAAAAGAGCCGGGTGATAAAAATCCCCCTGCGGTCCGGGGTCCTTGCCGGCTGTTGCGTTTTTCAGGGAAGAAATCTCCGGATCAGCAAGATCCAGAATAAAAATGCGGCCGTCGTTCCCCGCCAGGGCCAGCGTGTTGCCCTCCTGGGAAACAGCCATTTTTTCAATGCGCAGGGCTATTTCCAGTTCCTGCAGGGTTTTGCCGTTACTGTCAAATACCAGCAGTTTACTAAAGTTTTCACTGTATTCCTGCCAAGAGGAAACAACTGCTTTTTCACCGTGGCAGGAGGACTGCAAAAGAGAACCCCCGGGGATTTTTTGTTCCCAAAGAAGCGCACCCTCTTTGTTGAAAACAAAAAGATTGTTGCCCTTGCCCGGAAAGGTGCTGTAGGCAAAGATATGTTTTCCTGCCTCCGTCACGAGCAGGGAACTGATTGCCAAAGCGACAGGTTTAGTCCATAAAAGCTGGGGCGGGGTTTCCTGTTCCAACCGGTAAAAGTCTAACTGCCCGGCATCGAACAGGGCAACCAGCCCGCCATCTTCAGAAAAAGCGGCCCGGGAAGCCGGTACCCGCCAGTATTCTTTACCCCCGGCCAGAAGAACAAGGGTACCTGCCTCTTCATTTTTTTCCAGGTAAGCAAGCCTATCCCCGGGCAGGGGCCAGAGTTCTTCTAAAGGACCGCTTTCTTTTTCCCAGCGCAGCGTGCCCCATTGTTCGAAAAGACAAAGCTTATATTGGCCCTCCTCCCCTTGCAGGTAAACTGCAAGGCAGTCGTTGTCAGGGGCCAGGGCCACCTGCAACACCTGCCCCGGCAGGCTTTTTTCCCATAGAATATGCCCTTCCTGGTCTAGGCAGTAGACCTTGCCCCGGTCTGTCCCGGCAAACGCCAAACGCCCGCCGGGGGCCAAAACCGCACTGACGGGGAGACCTTCCAAAGGGACCTCCCACCGCAGGCGCCCCTGTTCGTCCAACATACTTACCGCACCGGCATCCGAACTAAAAAATATGTCCCGGCCGCTGCCGGAAAGCGCCAGTGCATAAATAGTTGTTTGGGGGTTGATGATGGAAAAACTGCCCTTTAGCGGCAGCGCTTCGCAGGGGCTTTGCAGACCAGGTATTACCGGTTCGACCGGAATTTCACCCTGCAAAGCAGGCCGCGAATCATTGCAAGCACAAACAAACAGCAGCAACAGCATTAAAAAGGCAGTCATTGTGCGCTTAAACCTGAAGCCCATCCTCAAATACCTCCGTTTAATTAGTGCGGTTCTTCTTCCGGCACAAAATTTTCGGCACCGGGAAGCCCGGTACGGCCGGCAGGAGACATGGCAACAAAAAGTGTGGCCGGCAGGGTAAAATAAAAGGTGCTGCCCTTCTCTTCCCGGTTTCCCCGCACGCCGATCTCCCCCCCGTAATGATTTATAATTTCCTTACAAATCGCCAACCCCAGCCCTGTACCCCCCAAGTGGCGGGAACGGGCCTGGTCCACCCTGTAAAAACGTTCAAAAAGGTGGGGGAGAGCCTCCTCCGGTATGCCGCAACCCGTATCCTGGACAGTAATACACACTTCCTTGCCGCTGTTTACGGCGGCAAGTTTTACCCGGCCCCCGGCAGGGGTATATTGAAGCGCATTATCCAAAAGGTTAAAAAGTACCCGCTTCAGGTCCTCCCTGGAAAGGTGAACACCGGGTAAGTTGGGGGGGATTTCCATCAAAAACTGAAGCCCCCTGCGCCCCGCGCGGGGAAAGGTGGCGTTGGCAACCTCTTCTAAAAGGCCTGCCAGGGAAAACGTTTCCCTTTTTTCCGCCACCTCCTGTCTTTTGGTGATCGCCAGCAGATCTTCAACCAGGTAGATCAGGCGTTGCGTTTCATAATTAATGTTTTCCAAGAACTCCTTTTGTTCCTCCGGTTCCAGTTCATAATCCTGCAGGGTCTGCAGGCAGATATGAATGGAACTTAATGGTGTGCGCAGTTCGTGTGATACGTCGGCTACAAAACGTGTTAAGCGGTTGTTCGTCTCTTTGACCTTGGTGGCCATGATGTTGAATTGCCGGGCCAGCCGTCCAATTTCATCATCTGTCTGCACCGGGATGTGCTGATCCAACCTGCCGGCAGCCACCTGCTGGGCCGCGGTGGTCAATTTTAAAATTGGTTCTGTTAGACGGCGGGCAAAAAGAACTATTAAGGCCCCGGCTACCAGCATTGTCCCCAGCGTTGCCCCTAAGAAAAGGCGGCGCACCGCAGCCAGGGTTTCATAAACAGGGTTGAGGGAGGTAGAAAGGAATACCGCCCCCCGGGAGATGCCCCCCTCCTCAACGGGCAGGGCAACCTGGAGAACCCACTGTTGGGAAAGGTTGCTGTACTGAATGCTCTGACCAATTTTTCCCCCTAAGGCTGCTGCAATTTCAGCCCGGTCCATTTTTACCCCCAATAGCCCCCCGACGCGCAGGGAATCCCCCAGGACGGTTTGCTGTGGGCTGACAAAAATAACCCGGGCGTTGATCTGCCGGCTGAAATTTTCAGCAATGCTGCTTAAAAAAACAGCGTCGGCGTCCTCGCGTAAATAATTTAAAACCAATTCTGCCGTAAGGCTGCCTGTCCGCTTCAGGTTTTCTTCGGCAGACAATAGGTAATATTTTTCCAGCATATTAAAAAGAAGCAGCCCGGTAATGAGCATTGCCAAAGCGATAAGCAAAAGGTAGGTAATCGTCATGCGCAGGCGAATGCTTTTAAACATCCACAGTCTCCTCTGTCTCCCTAAATTTATAGCCGGTCCCCCAAACGGTAAGAATCAGGTCCGGTTCGGCCGGGTTTACTTCAATTTTTTCCCTTAAATGCCGGATGTGGACATCTACTGTGCGGGCCTCGGCCTCATGAGTTAGGCCCCACAGTTCTTTTAAAAGCTGTTGTCGGGAATAAACCCGGCCGGGGTTGGATGCCAAAAAACTAAGCAGGGCATATTCTCTGGTAGTTAAAGGTACAGCCTGCCCCTTAACCTTAACCTGGTGGCTAATCAGGTCGATCCACAGATCTCCCCTTTGCAGTGTCTGCGAATCTCCGGTCTGGCCTGTTCCCTGTAGCGCACGGCGCAAAACTGCCCTGATGCGGGCCACCAGCTCTTTGGTGTTAAAAGGCTTGGTCAGGTAATCATCTGCGCCCAGTTCCAGGCCTGAAATTTTATCGGTATCTTCACTGCGGGCCGTAAGCATGATAATTGGTACAGCCGAATCCTGGCGGATGCGGCGGCATACTTCATAACCGTCAATTTTAGGCAACATCAGATCCAGCAGGATCAGGTCAAAATTTTCCCTGGAAACAGCAGTAAGCGCTGCTTCCCCATCTTCGGCTAAGGTTACTAAAAATCCTTCTTTTTCCAAATTAAATTGTAGCGCCTTCGCCAGTATTTTTTCATCTTCAACCAACAGAATCTTTTTTTTCTTTTTTTCTTTCATGGCTGCCTTTCCCCTTCTGCTGCCTGTAGCCCTTCATAAAAGGCCATCACTTGCTGGATATCTTTCCAAACCGGCTTTTTTTTCCGGGGGTCACGTAAAAGGGCCGCCGGATGAAAGGTGGGCATGAGCATACACCTGCCAACCTTGTGCCAACGGCCACGTTCTTTGGTAATGGAAAGGGAAGGATCGTTAAGCAGCGTTTTGGCAGCGCTGGCGCCCATGGCGACAATAACGCGGGGCGCGATCAATTCTATTTGTTTTTGCAAAAGGGGTAAACAGCTCTCTATTTCCGTGCGCCGTGGCGGACGGTTTCCGGGGGGGCGGCATTTGACGACATTGGCAATATAAATTTCGTCTCTTGTCCATCCCCCGGCAGCAAAAATACGATCGAGCAATTTCCCGGCAGCACCGACGAAAGGGCGCCCAATCCTGTCTTCTTCTGCACCGGGCCCTTCGCCGACAAAAACAAGCTTGGCCCGGGGATTGCCCTCACCAAAAACAACGTTACAGGCTCCCTGACGCAGTCCACAACGGTTACATTTTTGGCAGAACTCCTGTAACTCTGATAAGGATGTTTGCTGGTCAAGGGCTTCATCTAACCGCAGGTCGCCCAAATGAATACTCCTTTCCCTAAAAAAATAATAGATACTAATATTTATTCTCTACAGTTTTTTATTTTTCCTCTATAAAAAAATGAAAGAAAAGGCAGCAACCTTTTCTTTACAACAAGCTGTTTGTATATTTTTGCCTGTAAAGCAGTAAACACCGGCCTGTACCAGCCTTTTACCCGGTTCAGCCCCGTCTTTCTGAAACCTTTCAAAATATCTGTTTTAAACGCCCCGGGTTTGCATGCGTTCTGCCGGAGCCAAAAGGGTAACATCCAGGCCGGGCATGGCATCGCCCAGGCCGCGTGAAATACTGGCCAAGTATTCGGGATCGTCGTAATGCAGGCCTGCTGCCACAATAGCCCGCGCCCTTTTTTCAGGATCTGTGGATTTAAAAATACCGGAGCCTACAAAAACCCCGTCCGCTCCCAAAAGTACCATTAAGGCTGCGTCGGCGGGGGTGGCGATCCCCCCGGCTGCTAAATTGTCTACCGGCAGGCTGTTTTGCCTTTTTACCTCCCGCAGTAGTTCATAAGGGGTGCCCCATTCTTTGGCCAGGGACATTAATTCTTCGTCAGGGGTATCTTTCACCCGGCGAATCTGTTCCTGCAGGATGCGCATGTGCCGTACCGCCTCTACCACGTTACCGGTTCCCGGCTCGCCTTTGGTGCGAATCATCGCCGCCCCTTCGCCAATCCGGCGCAGGGCTTCACCCAAGTCACGGCAACCGCAAACGAAAGGCACCTTAAATTGGTGTTTGTCGATATGAAAATGATCATCCGCCGGCGTGAGGACCTCGCTTTCATCGACATAATCCACGCCTAAGGCTTCCAAGATCCGTGCTTCGACAAAATGCCCGATGCGACATTTCGCCATGACTGGAATGCGGACCGCCTCCATAATACCGGCAATTATTTCGGGGTCTGCCATGCGCGCCACGCCGCCGGTTGCCCTGATGTCTGCCGGCACTTTTTCCAAAGCCATGACGGCCGCTGCGCCGGCTGCTTCAGCTATTTTGGCCTGTTCCGGATTGGTTACATCCATAATTACGGCACCCTTTTGCAGTGCTAAATTGCTTTTTTTAACTTCAAATATATCTTCTTTTGCCATAAGTTTCACCTTCCTGAGGGCCGTTTTTTTCTCAGTATTTTTTACAAACAGTTGCGCCCTTATTCATATATTTAACATAGCGTTAAATGTTCATCCGGCACCCGCTGTTTTTCTTAGCTGCCGCAGGCCAGTCCACCGCCCTGCAAGAATAATTCCCGGTCCGAACGACGGCAGCCCCGGACCGGGCAGCGGAAATTCCATACCGGCAAGGCCTGTTTGCCAATTACTGTTTGTTCAATTACCGTTTGCGCTGTTTACCGTTTGCTCTTTTTATAGTATACAAGCCCTTTACCCTGAAGGCAAGCCCTTTAAGCCCCCGCACCGGGGGTAAAATCCCAGGTGGTTAAAAGTTTTTGGCGGTGGCGGTGCCTTTCCAGGGCCAGGGCGAGCAACCGTTCGATCAGTTCGTCAAAGGGGATTCCGCTGGCAGCCCATAATTTGGGGTACATGCTGATATCTGTAAAACCGGGCAGGGTGTTGATCTCGTTAACAAAAATTTGTTCTGCAGCTTCCCGGTAAAAGAAGTCAATGCGGGCCAGGCCGCTGCATTCCACAGCCTGAAAGGCCTGCACTGCATAGTCCTGCAGTTTTTCGACAACTGCAGGCTTTAAAGGGGCCGGTATCAGAAGCCGGGCACTGTCATCAATATATTTGGCCCGGTAGTCATAAAATTCTGCACCGGGAATAATTTCCCCCGGGAGAGAAGCCAGGGGTTCACTGTTGCCCAAGACACTGCATTCTATTTCACGCCCGTCGATAGCGGTTTCGACAATAATTTTGTGATCATAGCGCAGCGCCGCGGCGATGCCCCGGGCCAGTGTTTCCCGGCAAACAGCCCTACTGATGCCAACACTGGAACCGGAGTTGGCCGGTTTGACAAAACAGGGGTAGCCCAACTTTTTTTCGATCCTGTTCAGCTGGGCCGGGGCGTCATTTTGCCAGGCATATACATCAAAATAAAGGTAGTCAGGGACGGGCAGGCCCCGAGATTGAAAAAGAACCTTCATGACCACTTTATCCATCCCGGCAGCGGAAGCCAATACACCGGCTCCGACATAGGGCAGCCCGGCCAGTTCCAACAGTCCTTGCACTGTGCCGTCCTCACCATAGGTGCCATGCAAAACGGGAAAAACAATATCCAGCGGCATAAAACCCTGCTGGCGGCCCGCTGCATCCCAAAAAAACAGACCGGGAGCCAGGGGATCGGTCGCCATTGAAGTAAAATAGCAATCTCCCGGAATTTGTTTTTCCTGCAGGGCCCTAAGGGGGTCCCCCCCACTAAGCCACCGGCCATCTGCAGTAATACCCACGGGGACAATTTCATAGCGCTCTTTGTTCAGGGCCGACATGACGGAGGCCGCTGATATTAGTGAAACAGCGTGTTCACCGGAACGCCCCCCAAAAAGAACCGCAACCTTTAATTTTTTTTCAGCCAAGTCCTTCACCCTTCCAAAGCGGCCTCTCCCCTATTAAGACTTTATGCCAAGGACTGCCTGGATAGGACTGCGCCGCCCCCCAAGGAACAAAAACAGCGGGCAGCGCAGTCCTTGAAAGCTATAAAGCCTAAGGGCTTAATTTCCTTCTTTTTCTTCCCGGGCCGCAGCAATAACCTTTTCAGCCTCTTGTGCAGGCACTTCCTCATAATGCGAAAATTTCATCGTAAAGAAACCCCTGCCCTGCGTCATGGAGCGCAGTTCAATGGCATAGCTGAACATTTCTGATAAGGGTACCTGTGCTTTGATGGCCTGTAGCCCTTCGCCGGGCACCATGCCCTGGATGCGCCCCCTTTTGCTGTTCAGATCACCCATGATGTCACCCATGAAGTTATCGGGGACTGTTACTTCCACATCCATGATCGGTTCTAATAAAACAGGGTTGGCCTCGTCGATTGCAGCCCGCAGGGCCATAGAGGCGGCAATTTTGAAGGCCAGCTCAGAAGAATCAACTGTATGGTAAGAGCCATCATAAAGGGCAATCTTTAAATCTACCAGGGGGTAACCGGCTAAGTTACCTTCTTCCATGGCTTCAGTAACACCTTTTTCCACAGCCGGGATATACTGCCGGGGGACTACCCCGCCCACGATCCGGTCTTCAAAAACAAAGCCTTCACCCCGGGGCATCGGGCTTATTTCCAGGTAGACATGGCCGTACTGTCCGCGCCCACCGCTTTGTTTTTTATATTTGCCTTCTTTTTTAGATTTCCCGCGGATGGTTTCCCTGTAAGGAACCTTGGGTGTTTTCAGGTTAACCTCCACGCCAAATTTGCTGGCCATGCGCCCGACAATAACATCTAAATGCAGATC
>JAAYRR010000030.1 GCA_012518675.1 Bacillota bacterium | reverse complement strand
GTTTTCTGCAGTGACCTGGCACCCCGTCGAGCCGGCAAAGCGGCTTACATTTTCCTTTGCCGCTTCATTATCCACAATCACGGTGAGGGTAAACTCCTGGCAACCTTCTTGAAAAAGTTCATCAAGGACCTTTCTGGTGTTTAACACCGGCTGTGGACAGGGCAACCCCCTGTTGTCAATTTCTTTATGGATCAACTGTTTTTCCCCCTTTGTTTCATTTTTAGGCAGCAACTTTATTTTGGATACTGCCATGTTTCTTTACCCCTTAAGCATAACAAATAGTAAAAAATATGGCTAATATACCCGCTGCCGGCCCTTTGATACTTGGGTAAACTGTTGCCTGCAGGTATTTTTAAGTCTAGAAAGGAAAAATAAGATGTTGTGTGGAACTAGCCTGCGACTCAGGGGCTAAAAAACAGGCATTGCAATTGGTTTTTGGCCGCACTTTTGTTTCCGGTAGGGGTTTTTTGAACTCTTTATACGTCAAATCCATAAAATAAATTACGCATCAACTACTTTTCAGCGTTAAAGGAGAAATCAGATTATGAGCGGCTTTTGTGGAATTTTTCAGGAACACGGCCTTGTTAATGAACAGCTGATCACCAAGATGCGGGACAAAATGCGCCACCGGGGACCGGCAAGGGGTAAAAATTTTATTTGTGCACAGCTTGGTTTGGGGTTTCGGGCCCTGAAAACGGCCCAAACCCCTGGCGAACAGGTGGACAGCCAACCCCTGTGTAATGAAGACAAAAGCCTGTGGCTGGTATGCAATGGCAAAATCTATAACCATACCTCCCTGCGCCGGGTCTTGGCGGCACAAGGCCACCGTTTTTCCACACATGATGACAGTGAAGTTATTTTACATCTGTATGAAGAAAAAGGTACGGCCTGCCTGAAGGACCTGCGGGGCATGTTTGCCTTTGTGCTCTGGGATCAAAATAAACAGCTTCTTTTTGGCGCCCGGGACAGGTTCGGCCAAAAACCGTTTTACTACCTGGAAAACGCCGGGCAGCTATCCTTTGCTTCCGAGATTAAAGCTTTGGCAGAACTGCCCTTTTTCCCCGGGGAGGTGGATGAGGGCGCCTTGGTGGATTACCTTACTTTTCAATATGTACCCGATCCACGCACCATGTTTCGCAGCGTTTACCGCCTGCCCCCAGCACATTATTTTTTAAAAACACCCGGGCAGCCGCTGAAAATAAACAGGTACTGGCAGATCAATTTCAAACCGGAACAAAGGCCCTTTGCATATTTTTTGGAGGGGATTAGGGATAAATTAAAGGAGACGGTGGTTCTACACTTGGCCGGCGTGGCCCCCCGCGGTGCTTTCCTGAGCAGCGGCGTGGATTCTTCCATTATTGCCGCCCTGGCCAGGGAAAAAGGCCCTTTAGCCACTTTTTGCGTGGGTTACCAGGAGGAAAATTACAGCGAGCTGCAGGATGCGGCGGAAACCGCTGTTTTCTTGGAAACAGATCATCATGAGCTTATCATTACCCCCGGGGAATTTTTTGCTTCGCTGCCGCAGCTGGCCTGGCAATTTGACGAGCCGGTGGCCGACCCGGCGGCTATTTCACTTTTTTTTGCCGCCCGCCTGGCCCGACAGCAAGTTGCCTCTGTCCTTTCCGGGGAAGGTGCGGATGAGGTTTTTGCCGGTTATGGCATCTACCGCGAACCGTTTGCCTTGGCGCCCCTGCGCCGGCTGCCCCGCATCTTGCAAAAACCGCTGCGGCTGCTGGAAAAAATATTGCCGGCTGGGTTGCCGGGGAAAAATTACCTGGCCCGGGCCCGGCGCCCGCTGGAAGAACGTTTTTTGGGCAATGCCTTTATTTTTTCGGCAGCAGAAAAAAGGGGTATCACAGCCATAGCAGACAACCCCTCCCCTTTCCGGCTTACGGACCCCCTTTACCGCCAAGCAGCGCATTGGGACGAAGTCACCCGGATGCAGTACATCGATCTGATGACCTGGCTGCCCGGGGATATTTTGGCCAAGGCCGATAAGATGACCATGGCCAATTCCCTGGAGCTGAGCTCCCCTTTTCTTGATCATCAGCTTTTTGAATTTGCCGCAACGCTGCCTTTGAAATATAAAATTAAGGGTAAAACCACAAAGGCGGCCCTGCGGGAAGCCTTTATAGATCTGCTGCCCGCGGCCGCCGTGAACCGGCCCAAGAGGGGCTTTCCGGTCCCCACCCGGGAGTGGATTAAACGCCGGGATTTTCAAAAGCTTTTCCGGGATCTGCTGTCCGGCAATGGGGGCCGCTGGTTTCAAAAAGACAGCGTTAATAAAATCCTGCAAAACCACCTAACGGGCCGGGCCGATGTTAGCCGTAAGCTCTGGACTATTTTAGTTTTTCTGCTTTGGCATGAGGCCTTTAAGCTGCGTTCATAGCCTTCCTTTGCCGGCAGGCAGGCTCAGCTCTGCTGGTTCGGAACGCGCTGCCTTGCCAGCATGTCTTTTAATGAATTTTTCCATCCTATTCAACGCGTCGGTAATGTCCTGGATGGAGGCCGCATAAGAACAGCGGATATAGCCCTCGCCGCAGGCCCCAAAGGCATCGCCGGGCACCACGGCTACTTTTTCTTCCTGCAACAAGGCTGCACAAAATTCCTGGGAGGTCATGCCTGTTGTACGAATGCAGGGGAAGGCGTAAAAGGCACCCTTGGGGATAAAACAGTTAAGCCCAAGCTGGTTCAACCCGTTGACGATTAGGTGCCGCCTTTGATCATACTGTTCCACCATTCTCTCCACTTCCCCGGCGCCGTTTTTCAAGGCTTCAATGGCAGCCATCTGGCTCATGACAGAGGCGCACATAATGATATACTGGTGTACCTTGAGCATGGCCGCTGTAATGTCGGCGGGCGCTGCTGTATAGCCCACCCGCCAGCCGGTCATGGCAAAGGCTTTGGAAAAGCCGTTAATTAAAATGGTCCGTTCCTGCATGCCCGGCAGGGATGCTATGGAGACATGCCCCCCGTTATAGGTCAGTTCACTGTAGATTTCATCGGTGATTACCAATAAGTCATATTTTCTCACCACTTCGGCGACAGCCTGCAGCTCTTCTTTATTCATTACTGCGCCGGTGGGGTTGTTGGGGTAGGAAAGCAACAACACCTTGGTGCGCGGGGTGATCGCTTCTTCCAAATCGGCCGGCATCAGCTTAAACTGCTCGGCCTCCCTGGTGTTAACAACCTTGGCCACCCCGCCGGCCATTACGGCACAGGGCTTATAGGAAACAAAGGAGGGCTCGGGAATAATAACTTCGTCCCCGGGTTCCAGCACCACCCGCAGGGCAATATCTATGGCTTCACTGGCCCCCACGGTGACAATTATTTCCCGGGTATAATCATAACCCAGCCCGTACCGCCGGTTAAGATAGGCAGTTATTTCTTGCCGCAGTTCTTCCAGGCCGCTGTTCGGGGTATAGTTTGTGTGCCCCTTTTCCAGGGAATAAACGCAGGCTTCCCGGATATGCCAGGGTGTTATAAAATCGGGTTCCCCTACCCCTAAGGAGATTACCCCCTGCATGCTGCTGGCCAGGTCAAAAAATTTTCTAATACCTGAAGGCGGCAGTTCTCCAATGTTTTTATTGATAAAAGATCTGCTCATGGGCTAACCACCAACCTGTGATCTTTTTTTTCTTCACCAAAAATGACCCCGTCCTTTTTATACTTTTTCAGTAAAAAGTGGGTGGCTGTGCTCTGCACATTTTCCAGCGTGGCCAACTTTTCTGCCACAAAAAAGGCCACCTTTTTCATGGAAGCCCCTTCAATCACAACAGAAAGATCATAGCCCCCCGACATGAGGTAAACACTTTTTACTTCCGGGAAACGGCAAATCCGTTCGGCAATCATATCAAACCCCACATCCCGCTGGGGGGTTACCTTTACGTCAATAATGGCGATAACATTGTTATTGTTACCGGTTTTTTCCCAGTCAATCAGGGTCACATAACCCAAGATAATTTTTTCTTCCTCCAGCTCCCTGACCGTTTCTTTCACTTTTTCTTCTGTAATGTTAAACATGGTGGCCAAGGTGTCGGTCCCAATTTTATGGTTTTGTTCCAGGACCCGTAAAAGATTGGTCTTCAGATCGTTCATACCCCTTTTCAACTCCTTACTTATAGATATGCTTCCCCATAAAAGACTGCAACATTATTTAATAGAGCAGCCCTGCCTTAAAAGGGTATTGGCACGGCAGCCCTTGAACCTACCCCGGGGGCAGCAAAAATGTTAGGCATGGACAAAACGGGGCCAATATAAGCAACACACCCAATGTTCAATACCCTGAATTAAACCCCTATTGGGCATAAAAACACAAAAAAATTGTAAAATACCTGTCTAAAAAAAAATCTGCAAAATAAAAAACCCCCTCATCCTGCAAGGGACGAGAGGTTACCCGCGGTACCACCCTTTTTGCTCCGGCTTCCACAACCCGGATCCTCTTTTGACCTGCACAACCCTGCCGTGTTAACGGTGGCAACCGTGGCGGTGTACCTAAACATATTTTTCCACCGCCCGCTCGGGGAGGGCTTTCATCTGCAGCACCTGCCGCCTTGCACCTGCCGGCGGCTCTCTGTAAAGTAACAGCAGATTACTTTTTCCCCTCATAGCTTTTACAATTTACCAGGAAACACTATCATTTGTGCTGAAGGCAGGCTGCCCCCAGCCTTGGAATTAAATTTTTATAACAGCAAAAGTCTATCATAAAAAGAACCGGGCTGTCAACTCATTTGGCCGTTTAAATAGACACAGAATTTGAACGGTTAATTCGCCGACAATATAATGAATCAAGTTCGAATACATAACAGGGAAAACAATAAGATAACAGACCCCAGCCCGGAGCTGCCCGGGTTTCAATTCCTCATAGGTAGGCTGAAAACCCGGACTTGACCCTACAGCAGAATGGAAGAAGGGAGTTTCAATTCCTCATAGGTAGGCTGAAAACATGGTTCTTCTGGTGGCAAGCGTATGGGTGGCAAGGTGTTTCAATTCCTCATAGGTAGGCTGAAAACGAAGAAAACTGGTGAATTCACCGGTTTTCCCTATTATCGTTTCAATTCCTCATAGGTAGGCTGAAAACTGATCCGGCGTCGGAAGAAGCACTGGCCCGGCTGGAAGTTTCAATTCCT
>JAAYRR010000152.1 GCA_012518675.1 Bacillota bacterium | reverse complement strand
ATTTATTGTCATATTTTACACAAGAGCGCCCCCGGGGTGAAATAACCTTAGTGCTTTCCCCGCAAAGTAGGAATAAGAAACAGGGCAGTGAAGGCAGGGAAAATAAAGTTGATGCTGAACCTTCCGCCCGGCAGCGGGCGGAGTGCCGGGAGACGCTCCGGCAGGCGCTGCAAAAAGGCGACCCCCCCACCGCCGCTGTAAAAAAAACGGCCCAAAACTTGGGCCTGCCCCGCAAAGAAGTTTATGCTGTGCTGTTGGAATTAAAGCAGCATGCAGAAGGACGCCCCCGCCGAATGGACACACCTTGTAAGAAATAGTTTCTACACAGCCCGCCGTAATTTGTGGCTGGCGGCGGTAATGTTTACGCTGTTGCCTTGGACAAACCAATATAGGAGGGTTCCAGCGGTTGGTGTTAACCTTGCTGCCTTTTGTAGCGGTACATTGCAGCCAGGATTTCAACCGCTTCTTCCGGGGTGGAATATACCGGGATGCCGGCTCGTTCCAGGGCGATCACCTCGTCCATGGCAAATTCCCTGCAGGGTACGCAGCAGAGCAGGGGTTTTCCCTGTAAGTCAATTTTTGGCAAGGCCTGCACATAGGTTTCCAGAATTTCTGCCTGCAGGATGAGGATAAAGCTGCTGATTTTTTGATCATGCAGTCCGATTTCAATTGTTTTGCTGACCAGTGCGGCGTTCATATCAAAAGTATAATCCACCGGATTGTTGCACCCCACGTAAGGGGGTACAATTTCCCGCAGCTGCCGGTAGGTTTCCCCACCCAGTTCTGCCAGCCGTAGGTTATTCAGGGACAGGGCGTCGGCGGCGGCCACACCCAAGGAACCGGTATAGGAAATAACCAGCGCCCCGGCCCCTTGGGGGAGGGGCTGTTTGGAAAAGGCCCGGGCCAGTCCGAACAGGTGGTCATTGTCCCGCGCCCGGATAATGCCCGCCTGCCTGAAGGCTGTGTCATAAATCAGGTCGTCGCCTGCCAAGGAGGCGGTGTGTGAAGCAGCTGCTTTTTTACCGGCCGCGGTCCGGCCGGATTTGAGGACGATGACCGGTTTTCGGGCTGTTACTGCCCGGGCTGCATCAATAAACCGGCGCCCGCTTTTTACATCCTCTAAATAAAGGCATACTACAGACAGGTTTTCATCCTCCCCAAAATACTCCAAAATATCGGTTTCGTTCAGATCAGCCTTGTTGCCGATGGTCGCGACAATACCAAAATCCATGGTATGCCGCATACCCCAAAGCATGCCGGCGGCATAAACCCCCGCTTGGGCAATCAGCCCGATGTTGCCCTTGCGCAGCGTGCGGACAATGCCGATGGACTGGACCATATGGTGGTGCGTATTGATAATACCGGCGCAATTTGGACCCAAAAAACGGCAGTTATATTTTGCGGCCGTCCGTCTAAGCTCTGCTTGCACAGTTTCGCCGCCGGCGCCGGTTTCGGCAAAGCCTGCCGATTCAATAACGACAAATTTAATCCCCTGGCGGCAGCATTCCTTGAAGGCCTGCAAAGTGTGTTCTGCAGGCACTAAAATTATGGCGGCATCTACCTGTTCTTTAATGGCGCCGACGTTGGGCACCGCGGTTACGCCCTGAACTGCCCGGGCCTTGATGTTCACCGGGTAGAGGCGGCCTGCGAAACGATGGTACAATAAATTATTAAAAACATTCCAGCCTAATTTGCCGGGGCTGTCGGAGGCGCCGACCACAGCAATGCTCTGTGGATAGAAAAGTTTGTGCAGGCTGCTTTTTTCCCGGGGCGGGCTCAGGTGTGGGCTTGGCGGGGGGGCTTCTGTCACCGCCTGTTTTTCCCCGGCGGGTTCCCCCAGGAAAATGCGGGCGTCGACTGCGATATTTCCCGTGGGGTAAAGAAAAACAGGGTTCAAATCCACCTCACTAATTTCGGGGCGGCTGACGGCTAAAGCCGCTACTCGCCCTAAAAGATCTTTCAGGGCGGGCAGATCTATAGCTTTCCCCCTGTACCCCT
>JAAYRR010000151.1 GCA_012518675.1 Bacillota bacterium | reverse complement strand
CCTAAGTCCCTGGAGGCCAAGATAAGGCGGCTGTCAATTTGCATTAAACCGGTCATCATAAACATTGCAGACAATGAAATACCGCTGATGCTTTGCAGCAAAACAATACCATGCCACCCATAGGGGTTTAATGTTGCGCCGAAAATACCGTAGCTGATCAGTCCCCGGCGGCCAAAAAGAGTTAAAAGCGCAATGGCAGAAATAAAGGGCGGCGAGATCATGGTGATCATCAGCGCGTGGTAAATAAAATTTCTAGCTTTGGCACTTTTGAAATGCCCGTACAAACTGATACAAAAAGCTAAAAACGTGGCAATAATTGATGATACCGAGGCCACAAACACACTATTGCGGAGCAGCCTTAGATTTCTCCCACACAATAGATTGCGATAATGGCAGCAGGACCACTCGCCGTTTGCGGTTAGACTCCTCAGCAGCAAGCCTGTAATGGGATATAAAATAAACAACAAAAAGGCTGTGACCAAAAACATGATCATAGCCTTTTCAAAAACAAAGGAGCGGGAAAGGGAGGCATGTCCAGCCCTTTCCCGCCAAGGCTTGTTATTCACCGATCATTTCCTTCCATTTTTCAAGGATATTTTCTCTTTCACTACCCATTTTTTCCAGATCAAAATCAATCAACTGTTCAAGCTGCAGCGTATCCATTTCAGCAGGAACCTCTACATTCTTATTGGCCATAATCCGGGCGTCCGCTTCCATGAGAACTGTCTGCCCGTGTTCAGAAAGGTACCAGTCGACTAAAACCTTTGCAGCTTCTTTGTTTTCCGAGTTCTCAAATATGGCAATAGGTGCAGGGATCCAAGGAATATTTTCAGTTGTAAAAACCGGGATAACTGGTGCAGTTTCCATCAGTCCAAAGGTCTGTCCATGAATGGCAGTGAGCCCAATGGCAAATTCCCCGGCAGCCACCTTTTGCTGGGGTTCGCCGCCGCCCTGGGCATAATAATCTACACCTTCATTCAGTTCTTCCCAGTATTCCCAGGCCTTTTCCTCACCCATGGCTTGGATCAAGCCGCTTAAAATTGCATATTGTCCCCCGGAGATACTGGGATCTGCCATAATGATTTCACCGGCATACTGGGGATCCAGCAGGTCTTCCCATGTTTGGGGCATGTCCAAGGACAGCTCTTCCATTAGGTCTTCGTTTACAACCAAACCATAAGGCACAAGGGACAAAGCACCAAAATAGCCTTCCGGATCAAGATATTTGGGATCGATATTTGCAAACTCCGGTGACTCATACTTATAAAGATAACCTAAGTCCCGTGCGGCAAAGTAACTGTCTACACCCCCGCCAAACCATACATCAGCCGTTGTCTTTCCTTCTTCCGCCTGCAGCTGGGACAGCTTTGCCCCTGTTGACATACTGATCCACTCAATTTCAATTCCTGTCTCGGCGGTAAATTGATCAAAAGAACCTTCCGCCCCGCCGTAGGCAACCGATAATTCCAAAACAGTCCCCTCAAATGGCTTTTCATCATCCACCACAGCAGCGCCCGGGGCTTCGCCGTTTTCCCCACAGCCAACAAGGGAAAAGGTTAAAAGCAGCAAGAGCAGCAGTACTCCAATCTTTCTCATTCCAAGTTTCCCCCTTATATATATATGTTATATAGCATCAACGAGAGCCTCATATTGAAACTCCCGGTATACACCCCGCTCATAATACACCGGCTTGGCAGTCCCAGCTTTAATGGCCTCTACAAGCTCTGCCATACAGGTGATCTGCCCGGGAAATTTTGTGGCATATCTCCCCACACGATCAAGCCTGTGGGCATCACTGCCGCCCAAAACAGGGAGATCACGGTATAAGGCCCCCTCACAGGCCTTTAAGTTCAGCTCCAGCGGCGTGCTCCCATTAAAACCTTCAATGCCGCCAAGATGAATATCCGTAAGAATGGTATCCTCCATACCCCTGTTGTTTTTTCGGTAAGGATGGGCGCTGATAATCACACCGCCCCTTTGCTGAACATAAGCGCTTAATTCAGGGCCATGCATCTGCCGGGCCGGCAGTTCATCAATACCGAAAATCAACACATCGCATTCATATGTAAGAATTTCAGCACCGACAAAAATCGGGTATGCAAGCTCCTGGGATACTTTTTTAGCATACCCTGCCAAACCGTTGCTT
Organism: Bacillota bacterium; assembly: GCA_012518675.1. Classification (GTDB taxonomy): domain Bacteria; phylum Bacillota; class Dethiobacteria; order DTU022; family UBA8154; genus JAAZMI01. The sequence continues at coordinate 2,581 of JAAYRR010000151.1, read as the reverse complement.
TCATGGTCCGTGATGCAAATGCCATCCAACCCCCTGCTTTTGCCCTTTTCTACAATATCTTCTAATTGCATAAAGCTGTCAAATGAAAACGTTTTTTCATGTATATGCATGTCAATGATCATAAACTCACTCCCAAAGCAAATTAAAACAATTATAAATAATGAGCAAACCCACATTTTTCATTATAATTTTCTTGCCGTTGGAAGTAAAATTTGTTTTTCCTATACGAAGGCACCTGCTTATAGCAAAATCAAATCATTCACCATACGTATACAAATACATATAAAAAAACACGGTTTAGAGGAAATGCGGCGTATCAGTGAAACCGTGCTTATTGGGTAGCCCCTTAAAAGGCTTAGCAGACAGTTGTTTTGTAGCGGTTGCCTGAAATGGCGGATAATTGTGCAGCAGAAAGGAAGGTGTAGTCATGGAGGAAAAAACTTACGCTAAATATTCAGTAAACAGGCCAAACAGTAACAAAAGCCGTAGGTGATCCTGTCGGTAACCGTGCTGAGAATGTTGAAAATATCATGTATTAATTTCGAAACCAGCGGCGGCAGCATTGCTGGGAAAGCCGGGGCGGTGGTAGAAGCATGCGGAGTTACCACATTCCTGGAGTGTTGAGCTGCTGTCTACCTTCAGCAGAACAGGATAGTGCAGCATGGCGCAATATAACGCAGGATGCACACTGCGCTCCCCGGCCGTTAGTCAAGGCCCTGGTAATATTATGTTTGTTGCAGGTTTTCATTGTTCTTTCCAATAGTATATTTTAGTCTATTCTTTTAACAGTTTATTCCACAGTCACACTTTTTGTTAAATTTCTGGGGTTATCTACAGGACAGCCGCGGGCTACTGCGGTATAGTAAGCTAAAAGCTGCAGCGGTATTACAGCCAGCATTGGCAGGAAAATGTCTTCGGTGGGAGGGAGGTAAAAAATGCTGTCCACCTCGTTTTGCAAGGCTTCCATACCTTCCTGCACAAAGCAGAGCACATAGCCCCCCCTGGCTTTGATTTCCTTGATGTTGCTGAGTGATTTTTCCAGGACAGCCTTTTGGGTGATCAAGGCGACAACAGGGATGCCTTCGACAATCAAAGCCAAAGTGCCGTGTTTCAGTTCGCCGGCAGCGTAAGCTTCGGCATGGATATAGGAAATTTCTTTCAGCTTTAACGCCCCTTCCAAGGCCACTGCAAAGTCTAAATTGCGACCGATAAAAAAGGTGCTTTCCCAGTTCTTTAAATAGCCGGCAATAGCGGCGGTTTCTTTTTCCCGGCTCAAAATATTTTCAACCTGGGCGGGAAGATTGAAGAGGGCTGCCCCGATTTCTGCCAGGCGTTCCTTTACCAGAGCCTGCCGTTTTTCAGCAAAGTAAAGGGTAAGCATATAAAGTGCAAGCAGCTGGGTAAGATAAGCCTTGGTAGAGGCTACTGCCACTTCGGGGCCGGCCCAGGTGAAAAGCACTTTATCGGCTTCCCGTGCTACAGAGCTGCCCACAACGTTAGTAATAGCCAGTACCTGTTGGCCCCTTTCCCGGGCCAGCCTAAGTGCAGCCAAGGTATCTGCCGTTTCTCCGGATTGGCTGATGACAATAACCAGGGTTTTTTCACACAGCAAAGGATCGCGGTAGCGGAATTCTGAGGCTATTGCTTCCGGTCTGCAGCCAGGGAACGAAAAAAATAATCAATAGGCATGCGGGGGCCGCAAGGATGGGTTGGTGCCAGCAGGTGCAATTTCCCATAATGTACGGCCAGGTAGCGGTTGGGCGGGATCACAAATACCGTGTCGGGCTGCAGCATCATCCCGTCCTCCACCTCCGCCACCTTCATGGCAGTGTAACCCTTCAACAGGTCGCTCAGGATGCTTTTATGGTGAGGGTCCAGATGCTGGATCAGAACAAAAGCCATACCGGTATCCGGCGGTAGGTGGGTAAAAAAAAGCTGAAAAGCTTCCAGCCCCCCGGCAGACGCACCGAGGGCTACCACCGGGAAATTGCTTTCCGGCTCTTTTTCCCCTGTGGGGACACAGGTACATGCGGTAACAAAGCCTGTTCTTTTTCCTGTTCCCCTGGTTTTTTCTGCCCCTGTTGCCCTTTTTCACTCCGGGCCATAAAAACTGCCCCCTGACGTCAAAATATCTAAATTTATAAATATCTAAACACCTTAATATCTAAATATATATTCAATGTAATCTTCTACTTTTTACTGGAAAACCCTCTACCAGCCGTCATATTTTTTCCCGGTTTAAACAAAGTTCGTGCATTTCCGCCTTTAAAAATTCCCGGGCAGTACTGCAATTTGGCACACCTTTTATTGCAGCAAAGTGACACAATGCAGCTATGGAACTTAAATAAAAGCATAGAATACCGGGGTTTTCCCCGCATTCTATGCTTTTTGTATGGCCCGTTTTTTGTACTGTTGGATTGCCAGTATGCAGTTGGTACAGCACGGCACTGCACCAATTGCTTGTTTAACGCTTTTTGCTTAACTTAGAACCAGTGGATGCCGGTCCAACCAGGATAATAGCTGCCATAAAAACCGGGGCTGCCTTTTAAGCCGCGCAGGATTTCCACAGCCTGATCCGGTG
>JAAYRR010000150.1 GCA_012518675.1 Bacillota bacterium | reverse complement strand
TATGGGATATAACTTGGATAATTAAGAAAATGCGTAACATAATACATGCAAAGGATTTATTATACTCTGCTTACGGTATAGGTATCTCAATACGCTCAAAATCTGGATTACATATCCTTATACCATCATTTTCTTCAGACCCAACTCCAATTAGCATGCTAAATGTATCAGATGGACTAATAGACTCTTTGTTAGCTTCCAGTTCTATTATAATTGTACCTTTTCCACCTTCAGTAGAGGTGGAATAACTAGGGTCGTATCCAATTCTTATCTCCTTATTCCACTCCACTGTGGTACTTGCAGTCCGCAATATGTTTACAAAGTTCTCTGGTATTTTTTCTGTTTCATCTTCGGGATAATTGCTTGTTATGCTGGTAATGTGCCAATTATCGGAGATACAGAACGATACTCCTCCCCAATCCCCTGGGTCTATCTTAATTAATGCAACTATTTGTGCATGTTCCGGAACCCCATCTGTTCCACTAAGAAATATTGCTCCCCTTGCCGATGTCTCCAATTCTGTGGAGTCTGAGCTTATATTAAAGCTTTTGGATTGAATTATTTTTTCATTGGTCACTACATCAACAATATTATCCTGAGTGTAATTACAACCACTAAACATCGTGGTTAATACAATAATAGTAGTTATAATTGCCAAAAAATGTTTCATAGCTATCTCCTTAAGCTTATATATTATTGCATATAATTATCTACTGTGACGCTTTCTTAAGATAATGTACTTTACCCAAATCTGCCACTTATTTTTTTTATCAGATTTGACAGTATCGGGGGGACTTTCGTTACTTGATCAATTAATTAATTTGTTTGTGCAACGCTACTGATCTTTAATCGATCTTTTTCGTGGCGGTGAGTTTGATTGTGACCGGAGCACCAAAATGTGTGACAGTGTAGTAGGAACCCTCGTTGGTTATTTTTAAGTCCTTGCCGCTGATCTTTAAGGGGGCCGGGGCAAAGAATTTGATTTCCTGCAATCCCCTGGCTTTTAAAGTCAGGGTAATAGTGTTATCTTCTGCCGTCTCGATCTCTACCGGGCCGTTGGTGCGGACGATGTGCCATTTTTTCTGCCGGCTGGACTGCTCGACAAAATGAATGTCCAGGGGCTGTTCCAGGCCGAGATAATAACTTCCCTCTGCCGCTTGATGGTAGAAAAAGCCGGAAGTATCCAACTCATTTCCCTGCAGGGCTTCCCCCAGTTCGATCTTCAGGCCGAGTGTGCCGCGGTATTCCCGAGCTTGAGCGGGTACCGGGTCAAAATCCGGTGTAAGCCGCAGCTGTTTCCCGTTGGTAATTTCCACCCTTACACCGGCGTAAAAGGTGTTTAAGAGGGAGCGGGCCATCTGTTCCTCCGTCATAAAATTGTATTCATATTGATCTTTGAATTTATTCAGCAGCGCGATTTTTTGCAGCAATGCAGGATAGATTGTTCCGTCAGGATCGAGGCAATGTTCAATGTGCTCAAAGTATGTGGCCGGCAGATCAAAACGGGCCAGGACATCCCAGGCATAAGGAAAGTTCAGCAAATCCGGTGCCGGCGAGAAGAGAAGAAAAGGCGCTTCGGAATTTTCCCCGGGCAGGGTAAAAGGAATAACGATTAAAAAATTCTTTCCATCCCGGGGGGCGCCAACTCTGCCCGGAGGGCTGAACCCGAAATCCCACCAGATGCCGGCCTGTTTTAAATTGTGGAAAGTCCCCAGGGGATTATCCCTGGAGATACGCCAGGTATGGTGATTGGCGCCGGTGTCGTCCTCCCAGGGAAGGCCCACGGCTTGAAAAGCTTTTTTATGCAGCGCGACTTCTCTTATTTCCTGCTCTGTACTTAAAAACTCGTGCAGGAAAAGGTGGGGGATGATGGGGATCTGGCGCTCCCGGGCATAGCGCAGGTTTTCGCGCAGCTCCCGGGGGTAGGGGAAGAAAGGGCTGTCGATCGGGCAAGGAATGCCGTATTCCAGCTGTCCGGTCAGCAAATCTTTTTTGCCGTCATTGTTCCAGTCCAGGACGAGCGGGACGGCGTTATGCCCCAGTTTGAGCGTGCTGCTGCCGAAAAAGTTGGGGGAGCGGGCGGTAATGCTGCCTGTATCCAACAGTTCGCCTGTCTCCTGGCGGAGGTAAAGCTTGATCTCCCCTTTCCCGCTGCCGACGAGCAGATCCAACCGGCCGTTGTTGTTCCAGTCAACGGCCAAAGGGGCGGCAAAGGAGTTTACCTGCACCTCTCCGGCCGCACAGCGCAGCGGTTTTCCAGTTTTAAAGCAGGGTTTCTTTTCCCCCGGCACCCCGTCGCCCTGCGTCCCCGGGAAGAAAATAACCCTGCCGCTGCTTTCCCCGACGAGCAGATCGGGCCGGCCATCTCCGTCCCAATCAACAATCAACGGCGCCGCGGCACCGGCTGTTTTTAAAACCTTTCCCCCGGCTTGAAGAAAGCCGGCCGGGGTAAAACGGGGCTGGCCGGCATGGCCGGTATTTAGAAAAAGAGAGATTCTGCCTGCACCGTCGCCGATCAACAGATCAAAAAGTCCATCACCGTTATAATCATAGACAAACGGCGCGGCATGGCTTTCCACAGCCAAGGTGCATCCTGTGGCGGCAGTCAGGGGCTCAGCTGCCGGGAAAAAGGGCCGGTCTGCCGTGCCGGTGTTTTTCAACAGAAAAAGTGCCCCCTCCGCTGTGCCTACGAGCAGGTCTTTCCGGCCATTGCCGTTCCAATCAACAAGCTGGGGATAGGCCCGGCAGGGCTGTTCAATTTCTGAAAGCAGCGTCCTATAGTGGGGATATGTAGAAAAAAAGTGGTAACCATCTGTCCCGGCCAGCCTTTCACCGGCCGAATAAAAGCAATTGTCCGTTGTTCCCCTGAAAACAGGTTCGTTATCTGTATCCTCGTTAAGATGAATACTTAAACTGCTTTGCCACTGCCCCCACTGAAAGCTTCCCCGGATAAGGGAAAAGGTGGGGATCTGGCCGTGCGCAGCCAAAAGATCAATCCATTTGATCATGTCCCGGGAAGGAAAAGCAGTAATCTCTTCATAATGATTCTGCCAAGCCAGGCCCGGCCGGCCATAGGGGCCGTAGCTTTTTTTAAGGCTGAAGCCGTATTTTTCTTTGGAGACAAGGTTCAATAGCTCCTGGCGAAAAAGGTAGTTGGCGCTGGCAGCGCCAAAATGAAAATAGGGCTGCCCATCCGCAGGAATAAAATCAAACCTGGTTATAAAATAATCGCCGGGTAAAAAACCATTGGACCAAAGAACAAGCCCCTCCCCGAATTCATGAGCCAACAGGCAGGCCAGCCCCTCCTGTTCCACCAAGGGAACAGCCGAACCAGCTACGGCCCCTACATCACAGGCAGCATAATAAGTCGGCTCCAAACCTTCATAATGTGCATAAAGCTCTGCAAAGGAACGCCAGGCTTCCTGCAGCCCGGTCAGGTTGCCCCTTACAGAGGGGTAGGAAAAATCCCTCTGCGGGGATTCTATACTTTCCACCTTGTCTATGCCCAGGAGCTCCCGGGGTAAATGATTGATGTATTCCTGTGTTAAAAAAAGCACCCCCCCGGCCTGAACATAGGTGTTGAGTTGTTCCTTTGCCGCGGTGAACAGTTGGTCGGTGGAGAGCCCAGCTTCCAGGTAGATAAAATCATAACTGCCCGGCGTAAGTGCAGGCATTTCAGGCAACGACTTAATTTCTATTTCCACATTGGGAAGTAGCGCTTGCTGCAGGTGCTGCGCTGTACTTTGTCCATTTCCCCCCCCTGCAGAGGTTAAAAGCAGCACGTTCAAAAAATAGTCGTTTTCCAGATTTCTTTCAGCTGTCTGGTTTAGTGAACTACCCGGGCTTTCAGATTCTGTCCCCAGGTGGCTTTGTCCCCCGATGCGGGCGAAAATGGCCAGAAAAATAACGGTCATCAGGAAAAAACCTAAACAGGGAGCAGCAGAACGCAAGAGGGGCTTTTGCAGCACTTTTTTAAACCAGGAGATAATTTTGCTTCCGGTAGTCATCTTCGGGCGTCCTTTCGGTGGGCCATTGCGGCATATACAAGGCCTGTGTTGGCCGCAGTATTTGTATTCAGCTGCCGGTGTTGTAATGGTAGCAAGCAGCTTTTTTTGTGTCCCTTACTAATTCTGGATCAGGAAATGATCTCCTTCCCGATCCAGAATTATTTCCCAAGGGAAAGAAGGCGCCGCAGCTTTGGCCGGAAAATAAAAAGCAGCCGGTTTTGATGTATTTATCATCCTGCTGCAATTTTAAAGTTTTAACACTGTTTTAATTTTGATTGCACGGTTATTTAAACTTACGAAATGTCCTGTTGTAGCCACTGGCTGGAATACTGCAGGGGGGTGTTGCTAACCCCCTTTCTTTTTGTCCAGGTGCAGGACAAAGGCCAGCACTTCGGCAATGGCACGGTATAGCTCAAAGGGGATCTCCTGCCCCACTTCCAGGCTGCTTAAAGCATAGACAAGTTCAGGATCTTCATGGAGAGGGATGTTATTTTGCCGGGCTGTCTCTATGATTTTTTCCGCCAATGAACCTTTGCCGAAAGCCACCACGCGGGGTGCGTTGTCTTCCCCCTCTTTGTATTTAAGGGCCGCGGCGTATTTGATTCCCGGCATCCTTCTTTTTTTATCCATTTTCCCCACTCCCTTTTAGACCCGTGCGTCCAATATTCTTACCCTGCCGGGGCCGCTTGTAAAAAATTCCTCCTGCCAGGTACGCCTGATACCCCCGGTTGAACTTACCCTGGTGGGATAGATGGTGATTTTCCACGGGAGATGTTCCAACCTTTGTTTTAAAAACCCTAAATAAGCATCCATTAATTTTTTCCCTTCCTTATATTCAACAGTAAAACCGCAGGTTAGGCATTCCTTCTTTAGGGCCAGGCGGCAAATTACCTGGCCTAGGTGCCGGGTGTTGAGCAAGAAAAAAATCTGATAAAGGATGTTTTCCTGGTCATCCTGGTGCCGGTGGTGTTTTTTAATTTTAAGGAACAGGGGCAACAGTTTTTCGCCCGGAAAGGCAGCCCAGTTTGCCAAAAAATAACTGGTGCTTGCTACTGATTCCTGCTGTCCGGCAATATTAAGCAGCTGCAAGGCGGTGATCTCCTCCAGCATTTTCAAAACAGGCTCCCCCCGGGCAGCTGCCGTTTTGGTTTCCGAGGACTGCCCGTGTTTCAGCAGGAGATGTTTTAAAGAGTTTTCAACTTTTTCCTCTTCCGCCAGGGTTGTTGCCGCGTCTTTCAAACCTTGTTTTTTCCTTGTTGCCACCTGCTGCAGTAGGGCGTACTCATGGTTTAACCCCAGTTTTTCAAATAAAGTGCTTAACTGATCGGCTATTGTTTCCGGGGCAGCGTTGCCTTTAACCAGCAGGTTTTCGATAGTTTTTAAAAGTTGACGGTAATTTATATTTTCGGTTTCCAAATTCCCGGAAAAGGCAGCAAAAAAGGCCTGTAAGGAAGACTTGTCCGGCCCGTTTTCCATTAGATTGTGGATGGCAGTTACAGTTTCCCGGGTTAGCGGCAGGTTATTGGACCAGAGCCAGACAAGTGCGGTTGCCTCTGCGGGGGAAAGGTTATTTGCAGCAGCAAAATTGGTCAGGTGCAGGAGATGCTCTTCTGAAAATGGCAGCCCATTGCGGAACAGCTGTGCTACAACAGCCTTTTCAAGCTTTCCATGCCGCAGGCCAAAATTTTGCAGCACGGCTTCCAGTTCCTGCTGCTCAAGATCCTGCCTGCCATCTTCCCAACTCAGTTTTTTTAATAGAATTTTCCCACCGGGGGCCACTTCTTCAACCTGCAGCACGACTTTTTCCCCGGGAATTATCCCGGTTTCCAGCTCTGCCACCACATTAACGCCCTCTAGAAGTAGAACAGCTCTATCAGCGTGTACTTCTAAAACAGTGCCGGCTAAGATCTGACCGACCCTGATCTTTAATGTAGGGGAATGTTCTATCTTTCCCTGCAAAAATAATGGAAAACTGTTGATGCCTTCAGCCATGCTGTTCACCGCCCGAAAACCCTTTACCTCTTTTTCGGCAAAAATGTACAACTTTACAGTCGCCGGCTATAAATAGTTGGTTACAAAATACTGTTTTACGTTTACAGATGTACCGCTGCAGCCGGGGGGTAAGACCAGGCAAAACCTTAAACGGGCTGAAAAAGGTGACAGCTTGACAGTAATGGGTATAAATAGATAATATTGGTTTAGAAATATGTAAACCAACCACCAACCCCCCGGAAAGGTGTTCCTGACTATCTAATTACGCACAGAAATGGGTGGTTTGATGCTAGAAAAATGGAAAGAACTTGGTAAGAGTTTTGCAAGTGAACAACTGGTTAACCTTTTACGCCATGCAGCGCCTTCTTTCAGGCCGGTACATGCTTCCCTGGATGCCCATCTCCAGGAAAACGATTCTTCTTTTTGCAAGGCGGAACAGATCGGTGTTATCGAATTTCCAGACGGCAGAACCCTTATTCTAGGCACCGTGTCTGTTCAAAAGGAGCTTACCGCCCGTACAGGTAAACGTAAACAGTACGAGCTGGCCAAACGTATTCTCAGAACCGGCCGTCACAATGCCGGTATTTTTGTCTTTTATGACCAGGCCGGGTGTTTTCGGTTTTCATTAATAACGGTCACATACCATGGCACGAAGCGGCAATTTAGCACCTTCCGGCGCCATACGTTTTTCATTGATCCGGAGCTCTCCAACAAAACTTTTTTGCAGCAAATGCAGCGTGCCGATTTTTCGACGCTGGCCGGAATTCAGCAAACTTTTTCACTTGAAGCTGTCTCAGATGAATTTTATAAGGATTTTAAACCCAGGTTTGATGCCATTGCCGCTGCTGTGCAAGGTACTGACGACGCGGCATACAAGCTGGATTTTGCCCTGCTTTTTGTAATCCGCATCATCTTCTTGGGTTTTGTACAAAAAAAGGGCTGGCTGGGTGACAACACTAAATTCCTGCAAAATTTTTGGAAGGAATACCGGCAGGCAGGCGCTGCCGGCACCTTTTACCGCCAATGGCTGGAACCCCTTTTCTTCGAGGCCCTCAGCTCGCCGTATGGGCGTAAAGTGGCTTATGGAAACGCACCGTTTTCTATAGAGACCCAAAAAGCACTCCAGATGGCGCCTTATCTGAATGGCGAGCTGTTTAAATGTAAGCCTGATGAAGATGATCAGGGGCTTTGTGTTCCCGATGATCTCATTGCCGATTTTTTTGATTTCCTCTTCCAGTACAACTTCACAGTGGAAGAAAATGAACTTTATGATGAGGAACTGGAACTTAACCCCGAATTTTTAGGTATTATTTTTGAGCGCATCACAAATATGGACCAGGGGGCCGTCTATACACCGCGGGTAGAAGTGGATTTAATGTGCCGCCTGGCCTTGGTCAGATGGCTGGAACAAAATTCCGGCATAGGGAAAAGGGATCTCTACCGGCTTTTCTTCCGTGAAGCCGGCACCGGTGAGGCCTATGACAAATACCAGAAACAGGGCGATTTTTCCCCTGCTGAAATTCGCACGCTGATCGAACTATTGGAAAGAGTTACTGTGTGCGACCCGGCGGCCGGTTCCGGGGCTTTTGAAGTGGGTATGCTGCAGGTGCTGGAACAGGTGCTGGAAAACCTTTATGACCGCAACAATACCCCAAAAGATTTAAAGGCTTTGAAACATACCCCCTTCATGCGTAAAAAAAATATCATCGCCCGCTCCCTTTACGGTGTGGAAACTAAACGCTGGGCGGTGTGGATTAACCAACTGCGCCTGTGGTTAACCCTGTTTGTGGACATGCCTGAAGAAGATAGAAGCTCGTTAAGACCGTTGCTGCCCAATTTAACCTTCAAAGTGCGCACTGGAGATTCACTGGTACAGCGCGTTGGCGGCAAAACTTTTCCTATGCAGGGCCACGACAATTTGCCGCCGGAAATCAAGCGCAGGGTTACCCTGCTTAAACAAAGAAAGCGTGATTTTTTCCACAACAAAAGCGACGATCGCTACCTTATCGAGCACGAAGAACTGGCTGTTTTCCGGGATATCCTGGAGGCGGAAATTGATACACGCCGGAAGCAAATACAAAATCTGAAGCCCAAACAACTTGGCATGAAAGAAACAAGGCCGGAACAAGCTGAACCGGTTCTTACAAAAAAGGCAGCGGCCCGGTGTGCCGTTTTGGAAGCTGAAATTGCCGAACTGCAGGCCCAGAAAAGAAGCCTGAAAAGTAAGCGTCCCTTCATCTGGAGCATCGAATTTGCGGAGATCTTCTTCGATTCCGAAGGTTTTGACATCATCATCGGCAACCCGCCTTATGTGCGCCAGGAAAATATTACCGACCCCAAAGGGCTGTTAACCACCAAGGAATATAAGGATGCCCTGCTGGAGATGGTACGGCTTGATTTTCCCGAATATTTTGCTT
>JAAYRR010000149.1 GCA_012518675.1 Bacillota bacterium | reverse complement strand
TGGTCATGATGGGGCGCTATCCCCACCAACGGCGTTTTCGGGGGGGCGATACCCAGGATAGAAAAATAGTGCGCGAAGCCCTTGTTGCCACAGGAATTACACATTTAGCTGCAAAGTCTGTAACACAGCTCAGCGGGGGTGAACGACAACGGGTCATTATCGCCCGTGCCCTGGCCCAGGAACCGGAACTGTTGCTTTTAGATGAACCTACAGCCAACCTGGACATCAACTTCCAGGTGGAATTTTTGGAGCTGCTTCGCAAGCTGAACCGCACTAAAAAGATTACAATTTTGGCGGCAATTCACGATCTAAACTTAGCAGCGCAGTATTTTGCATCCTTTGTGCTTTTGGCGGATAAAAAGGTTTTGGCGATCGGCAAGCCGGAGGAAGTTTTAACGCCGGAAAATATTTATAATTCTTACGGCACCGCGGTGGCCGTGCAGCGCAACCCCCTGCATGGCAAGCTCGGTATTACAGTGCTTAAACAGCAGCAAAATGAAGAGAAAACAGGCGGAAACAGTGGTATGAAAATTCATGTCATCGGGGGGGGAGAAGAGGCTGTTTCTGTTCTTTCCCAGCTTTTGGAGGCCGGCTACCAGCTGTCGGTCGGTCCGGTAACCCGCGCCGACAGTAGCTATCAGTTTGCAGCTTATCATCATTTACCGGTGATTACCCTGCCGCCCTTTTCCCCGGTTACCGACCTTTGTTATAGCAGGCACCTGGCGATGATGAAAGAAGCCGGGGCTGTCGTTGTCCCCTCCATTTCCTTTGGGCCGGGGAACCTGCGCAACCTGGAAGCCGTTGCCGCACTTTGTCCTGCGCTGCCGGTTTTTTTAATAGACGAAGAACCCCTTCAGGCCCGTGACTATACTGCAGGGCAGGCCCGGGCCCTTTATGAAAAAATGGGGAAAACAGGGGCACGCACCTTTGCTTGCTGTGAAGAGCTATTGCTTTATTTGGAGGCTGAAAAAGCTTATGCCTGAATTCAAAGAAAAAGTATTTATCTCCTGGAGCGCGGGGAAAGACTGTTACTTGGCCCTGCTCAAGGCCTGCGCAGCCGGCCTGGAACCCGGTGCGCTGGTAACTTTTGTTAGCGCGGAGGGCCACAGCATGGCGCATGGTCTGCCCCGGGAAATTTTGCGCAGGCAGGCCCGGGCCCTGGCCCTTCCTTCAGTAAGGGTGCCGGTTACCTGGCAAGGATATGAAAAAGGTTTTCAGCAGGTGGCGGGCAGGCTGCGGCAAAAGGGTTTTACCGGCGGGGTTTTTGGTGATATCAACCTTGTTGCCCATCGCCAATGGGTGGAAAACGCCTGTTCCCAGGCCGGCCTAAAAAGTTATCTGCCCCTTTGGGGCCTGACTGAAGAAGCAGTCGTGGCTGAACTGTTACAAAAAAAGGCCCGGCTGCTGATCGTCGCCCTGCGCGCCGATCTGGTGCAGAAAAAATGGCTGGGACGGTATTTAAATGCAGAATTTATTCAAGAATTAAAAGCAAACGGCCTCTCCCCTTGTGGGGAAAATGGAGAATATCATACCTTGGTTGTCGACGGCCCTCTTTTTAAACAAAAATTAAAGGTTAATTTTATGGGGCACCGGCAAGAAAAGAATCATCTCTTTTTGAAGTATAGTTTTTAACTGTGTCAGTTGGTTGCAGAGGTATGGCAGCTGCAGCGATGATGCTATGTTTGAATACAACAACATTATTTTAGAATCGTTATTTTAAAATATTGTAATATATTGCAGTTAGTAGTTTAGGAAACAATGTTTGGCATAAGGTAAAAAATTTTATAATGTACCCTGTAATCATCTTTACCTTTCCGGGCCCCAAACTAAAAAACATTAAAGGCAGTTTAAAAATTCAACAGTATACGCTTTGATGTAAGTCAGGAACGCTTTTTAATCCGGTTTTATCCAGTCCTGTTTGCAAATGGTTAAGTTTGTAGCGGTTCCTGCAGGGATTTAACCTTTTCAGCAAAAAAGTCTGTCAGCGACTCAGCAATTTCTTCGGTAAAGCCTTCGCCGTAAACGCGGTATGAAGGCTTTTCCGGATCGGGAAGAACAAGTGCCCAGCCGTCGGGATAATAAAATTTCAGGCCGTCGAGCATTTCCACCCGTGCTGCCTGCCGGGGGGTATCCTGGACCAGCCTGCGCATCACCCGGCCCTTTTGGCCCCAGGGGCACGGTATTTCTTTTTTACGCAGAGTAATTTCCGGTATCTTTCTTTTTAAGGTAGAAAGGCTTTTACTGCCGTGTGCCAGGCTCTGCATAATTTTTAGCAGTGCTGCCAAGGCGTCTATTTGTAGAAATTCTGCCGGGTAATAAGTTTTATTTTTGTAATCATTTATTTCACGTATTTTTTCCTGGAAATGGCGGGGGAATGTTTTGCTACGCAATACCCTGGCCCGCTTTTTTTTTGCCAGCTGATCATGGATCCAGGAGGCTGAAACAGGCTGTACCAAGGCCGGCGCCTGACCCGATTCTAAAATAAGTAAAGAAAGCAGGGCCTGATAAAGTTCACCGGCCACCTCACTGCCTTCTTCGTCAAAGAGAATCATTTTTTCCCCGCCGGGGGCAATCCAAAAGCCCAAGTCAATTTCGTTGCGGATGATACTTTGGGCAATATCCTTTTTGTAAACAGCAAAATCTTCTTCTTTCCAAGAAGTTAATTTTGCTTTGCCAGGTGGATGAAAAAAAATCAGGTTGCAATTTAGCTCCTCCAGTAAAGGAATTAAAATTTTTTGTAAGTGTGGGGGAGGAAAGGCTGTCAAAATAGTGAAGTTGGCCTCTTGAATTGCTTTACGGGACAGGCCGGCAAGCGCTGTAGAAATATAAAGATCGTTAAGATCATCGATTTTTTTGACTGTTCCCAACCGATCTTTGCGGGCCCGGGGAAAATCGTCCCTGAAAAATGTTTGTTCCAGGTTGCGTTCTCGGGCTTGGGCAAGATGAAGCCCTTCTTGATCAAAAAAACGGATTGTATTGTAGTCATGATGCGCAGCGCTGGAATGGACGTAGATGCCTCCTTCCGCCTGCAGGCCGGTAATGCCCAGCCGGGTTACCGGGATAATTGTTTCACCGATATCCAAAACCTTGGCGCCGGCCGCCCTTAGACCCACAGTCAGAGCTTCTTTTAACAACTGTGACGGTTTCCAGGCATCCCCACCAATTACTACCGGCACAGCGCCCCCCAGCATAAAAGCAAAAGCAGAACCCATTTTTACAGCGTTTTCCGGTGTCAGATCACCGTTTAGTTCGCCCTGGGCCCCGTCAGTGCCAAACAGTGAACGCCGGAATTGGTTGCCCCAAATAAGGTTGTTGTTCACGCGGGCACCGCTTTCAATTCTCTTATAGGGCCAAATTCTCACGTCGGGTTTTAATGTCGCCCGGTCTTCCACAATGCTCCCTGCGCCGATTACCGCTCCTTCATATACAGAGGCCCCATCTTCCAGGCGGGTATCGCCGGCCAAAACTCCCCCTCTAACAACAGAATTCCTGCCTAAAGTTACCCGTTTCCAGGTTACACCCCTTTTAATAGAGGCCTGGTCATAGACATTGTTGTAGGCCCCCAAAACGGTATAGGCACCAATATGGGCCCGGGCACCGATGAAAGTGCCCTGGCCGACATACAGCGGGGGCTGGAGCAAGGCTTCTTCATCTATAAAGACCCCTTCTGCAAGCCAGATCCCCGGTTTTTCTTCTTTTGCCGGCAAGTTGATCTTTACTTTTTTCTTTAAAATATCATAATGTGCAAAACGGTATTGTTCCAGGTTGCCGATATCGCACCAGTAGCCGGGCAGCACACAACCGTAAAGGGGTTGGCCTTCTTCCATTAG
>JAAYRR010000029.1 GCA_012518675.1 Bacillota bacterium | reverse complement strand
TAGCACAACCAAGTGATATAAAACTGAAGGTCATTTCTTTTAGCATCTGTGCATCTTCATTCTTTTCTAATGGTAACGTTCACCGGGCTGGTAAAGCGGACCAAACTTTCAATTTCCAGATCGTTAACCTTTATCCGGGCTGCCTGCGGGTTTCCCAGGCGAACCCAGGTTTCTTGGGCATCGCCTAGGATTTTACTTTCACCGGCATTAAATACCTTATCATCAACTGTTTCCCCGTCCTGTAAAATCCTGACCCAACAGTTACCTGAAAAATTGAGAACAACCTCCTTTTGCCTGACGCCACTGAGCTTATAAGTTACTTCGCTGCTGTTTTCAGTAACCAAAACCAATTTCTTTGTTTCTGCTGTTGTTTCCAATTCCCCAGCGTGTTCATTACCCTGAAAAGGCGGTACTTCCCCCTCCCCTGCACCCCCTGTTTCCACTTCCCCTGTTTCTGCACCCCCTGTTTCTGCACCCCCAAAAATATAACCTTCCGGGTAGGGGGCCTTTGTTTTATTTTTAGAACCCTGTCCGTAAAGATACCAGATGCTGCCGCCGGCAATAAAAACAAACAAGACAATCCAAATAAGGGCCGCACCGGGAAAAGGATTCTTTTCTTTTTGGTTTAAAAAAATATTTTGTCTTTTTTTCGGCTTTTCGCTGTCGCTGTTTTTTTCCGCAGCATACTTTTTTTTAAACTGATCGTAAAAAGAGATAATTTCGTCGTCGTTGATGCCGACGATCCGGGCATAATTTCGCAAAGCCCCTTTAATATAAATTTCTCCGGAAAATAAAGAAAAATCCCCCTCCTCCAGGGCAAATAAATATTTTATTTGTATTTTCGTTTCCCTGCTGATGTCGTCAAGAGTCAGGCCCTTTTCTTCACGGACCTCCCGGAGAAATTCACCGACTTCCTTCACCATATTTCCCCCCCAGTGCTGCTTTATTTTACTTCTGCTTTTTTACCTTCATGGATAACGTTCAATGCTTGTTCCTTGTTCATTAAAACCTTGCGTGGTTTGCTCCCTTCATGCTGACCTACAACACCAAAACGTTCCAGCTCGTCAATCAGGCGCCCGGCACGTGTATAGCCCACCCGAAACCTTCGCTGCACAAGCGAAATGGAGGCCTGTCCTGTTTGTACGATAAGCTCTACTACTTCCGGCAGTAAGGGATCGCCCTTTTCTTTTTTTTCCTCCACCGGAAATATTTCATCTGCTTCTGCATTAAAAAGCAGCGTTTCCTGATACAAAGGGCTCCCCTGCTGCTTGACAAATTCCATAATTTTGGAGATGTCTTTTTCGCTGATAAAGGCCCCCTGAACACGCAGGGGTTTATGCACGCCAATAGGATAGTAAAGCATATCTCCCCGCCCCAGAAGCTTTTCAGCTCCCCCTGCATCCAAAATGGTCCGCGAATCTACCTGTGATGACACGGCAAAGGCAATGCGGGAGGTAATGTTGGCCTTAATCAAGCCGGTAATAATATCCACAGAAGGGCGCTGTGTAGCGATCACCAAGTGTATTCCCGCAGCCCTGGACATCTGCGATAATCTTACAATGGAATCTTCTACCTCTGAAGGGGCCACCATCATCAAATCAGCCAGTTCATCAATAATCACAACGATATAAGGGAGGCTGCCCTCACCGGCAGCATCGTTTGTACCCTGCCGGCAAAGTTCATTATATCTGCTAATATCCCTGACACCCTGCCGGGCAAAAAGATCATACCTTCTGATCATTTCTTTAACCATACCCCTTAGGGCAGCTGCTGCCTTCTTCGGTTCAGTAATTACCGGTGAAAGAAGGTGGGGAATACCGTTGTAGATACTCAGTTCCACTAGTTTGGGGTCAATCAGCAGAAATTTTACCGCCCCGGGATCCGCTTTAAAAAGAATGCTGCAAATGAGGGTATTGATACAGACACTTTTACCGGAACCGGTGGAACCGGCAATTAACAGATGTGGCATTTTTAAAAGATCGGCAAAGATTGACACGCCGGCGATATCTTTTCCCAACCCGATCGTCAAAGGCGAAGGCAGGGATTGAAAGTTTGGATCCTCGAGCACTTCCCTGAGGTAGACTACAGAAATTATTTTATTTGGTACTTCGATACCAACAGCCGCCTTACCCGGTATGGGGGCCACAATGCGGACATCAGAAGCAGCCAAGTTGAGCGCCAGGTCATCACTTAAACTTAAAATCCTGCTTACTTTCACCCCTGTTTCAGGTTGTACTTCAAAACGAGTGACCGCAGGTCCAGCTTGAATTTCCTTTATTTTAACATTTACGCCAAAGCTTGCCAAAGTATTTTCCAAAGATTTAGCCCTTTCCAGAATTATTTTTTGTTGCTGTTGATCGCGCAACTTATTAATCCTGGTTAAAAGGGACAAGGAAGGAACCTGATAATTTTGAAATGGTGCTGATTCCTGTTTGAAAATGGGGCCGGGATCGCTGTTTTCCTGTTCTTCTGCCTGCAAAACAGCGCTGTCTTCCAGAGCCGTTGTTGGGCCGTTTAAAGATTTTTTAACATTATGGTAAACGTTAATGATCGGACTTTCTGTTTTTTCTTCTTCCTTTATACCGTTTTTTTCCCCTATATCCTGTTCCTCCCCTGCAGCGGCTTCCAAACTGCTGTATTCCTTTACTGAATAATTTTCGACAGAGGCCTCCTTGCTTCCTTCTACGGAGAAAAAGGCAAAGGTATTTATTATTAACCGGTGCACAAACTGAAAGGATGTTTTGCTTAAACGTTTTACACTGCAGAATATTTCTGTCAGGGAACGGTTTGTTATCAACAACAAGGCAATCACACCGCCTGCACTGATTACTATATAGCTGCCCAAATCCTTAAAAAGGAAGAACAGCACAACAGTCAGGGCAGCGCCGATTAGCCCCCCCCCCTGTTGCTGCCATCCTAGCTGGAATGTGGCACGGTAAAAATTTTCCCGGGCAAGAATACCGGGTTCCTGTAAAACAAGTGTCAAATGCAAGGTAATCGCTAGCAAAAACAAAAGAAGGAACAGACCGGCAAAACGGTAATATCTGTTTTCTATTTTCAGGGGGTAAAAGTGGCTCAAGGCCATCACACCCATTAAAAAGGGAAAAGCCAGTGCAGCCTCGCCCAATAGTGCACGAAAAAAATAGTTTAACAACAAGCCCAAATAACCTGTTTGGGCAGTTAATTGAACCCCGGCAAAAATAAAAACCGCCAGCGCAAGCCATAAAATTGCCTTAATTTGGCTGTTTATTCTTTTACCCTGTACATTTTTTTGTTTTTTTGATTTTCTGCGTCTTATTCCGGTTTTTTGATCACTTTTCATGTATTGTTTTGGCACCTCATTAAAGAACCATATTTAACCTTGTTTTTTTACATAAAGCAGGCCGTTTCTACGAAACAGATAACAGGTAGCCGGCAATTGTTAGAAAACCCAGGCCCCAGCAGTAATAGGCCATGTAGTAGAACCGGCCTTCATTTAAAAGCTTGATAAAAAGTGTAATGGCAAAGATTCCTGAAATAAAAGCAACCAGGGTTGCAACAAGATAAGGATAAATAATTTTTAGGTTGGCAGTAACCCCCAGAAAATCTTTCATTTCCAACAGTGTTGCACCGGCAATTACCGGCAGAGCCAATAAAAAAGAATAACGGACCGCTGTTTCCCTGTCCAGCCCCCTCCAAAGGGCACCTAAGATTGTAGAACCGGAACGGGTAATACCGGGGATGATGGCAATACCCTGAAACAAACCGATAATTAGGGCATCTGTAACCTTCATTTTTTTAACACCTTTGGATTTAACATCTACCTTAGAGATCGCTAAAATTATAAAACCTGTTACCAACAGCGCCAAACCCACCAGATGGGGCTGGGCAAATATACTTGTAAAAAAAGATCCAAAGAGGACCCCCATAACCCCTGTGGGGATGAGGCCCCAAAACAAAAGCACACCGAATCTTTTTTCCCCGGCGTCAGAAAAAATACCCGTCAACAACTGCAAAATATCCCTTCGAAAAACCCAAACAATTGAAAGCAGGGTGCCAAAATGAACCATCACCTCCAGGGTAACCCCCGGCTGCTTGATACCCAAAAAATATTGGGCAATGACTAAGTGTCCGGAACTGCTTACCGGTAAAAATTCAGTCAGGCCTTGCAATAAACCCAGCCCTAAGGCCTCCCCGTAGTTCATAACAAAATTTCCCCCCATACTGCGTATTTTTTTGCATCTATTACGGAGCCCCCCCGGAGGAATACCTACCTTTTTATAATATATTCCATTAAATATGCAAATTTGTCAACAACAGGCAGCAGAACAACGGCCCCCAACAAATTATAAAGCGTGTGCGCGTTGGCTACCTGCCGGGGAAGATCGGGGGAGGTAACGCTGACTAACCATAAAAAATGCTGCCAAAAAGGAATGATGATTAAAAGTGAAGCAAAGTTAAAAAACAGATGCCCCCAGGCAACCTGCCTGGCCGGTAGAACAGTCCCCCAGGCAGCCAGCAAAGAGGTGACACAGGTTCCCAAATCGGCCCCTAGTATCATGGCGAGCGCCTCCGGTAAGCTAAGCAGCCTTTCCTTGGCCAACACCACCACCATACCGATTGTTATACTGCTGCTTTGCAAAATTGCCGCTGCCAAAGCGCCGGTCAGGACACCTCTCCAAGGTGCCCCCTTACTAAACAAATACAGTTCCTGATAGAAAATAGTCAGGGATAAAGGTTCCAGGGCAGACGCGAGCAGTTCAATGCCCCCCAGAACTGCCGCCACCCCCCCTAGAACCTTCCCCCCTAAGGACCTTTTTAAAATTAATTCTGTAAAGTAAAGAAAAATCCCTGCCAGGGCTATTGGTTTAATCAGCTGTCCGGTATCCAAAGAAAAAAGCTGGGAGGTAATCGTTGTCCCCAAGTTTGCACCAATAACCACACCCAAGCCTTGCTGTAAAGTTAAAAATCCCCCATTAATAAACCCCACGGCCATAACCGTTACAAGGCTGCTGCTTTGTAAAACCAAGGTGGAGGCGGCCCCCAGCAAAAAGCTGCGGCTGGGCGTAGAGGTATAGGTCTGAAAAAAATCGTGCAGTAACCCGCCTGTAATTTCCTGTAGGTTTTTGCTGACAATTTTAATTCCACCCCAAAGCAGCAACAAAGCTAAAAAAAACTTTCCCAAAACAGCTAAATACATAAATTCTCTTCCCCTGGGTATACCCTTTTATAAAAATTTGTATCCCTTTCCAGGGGCAATTAGAACCATTATGGTTAAAAGCGTGCCGGGCAGCGCTGTCTTTACAAACTTTTTTTTGATAAAAAAACACTGTTTGGGAAAAATATCAGAATGGAAAGGAGGAAAAGTATTTGGAAGATTTTACTTACAGCAATTCCCCCCCTGAAAAAAAGATATTTGCAAAAGAAACTAAAAAAACAGAACAACCACCGGCCGCAGAAAAAAAGGAAGCTGCTCCACTGTCTGAAACAGTGGAGAAGTTCGGCACACTAACACTGCCACAACCGGATCATGAAATTTTTACCTTGACTATCATCGGCCAAATAGAAGGACATTTAATTTTACCGCCGCAAAACAAAACAACTAAGTATGAACATGTTATCCCCCAGCTTGTTGCAGTAGAACAAAGTACACAGGTTGAAGGTGTCCTGGTTATTTTAAATACAGTCGGGGGTGACGTGGAAGCCGGTTTGGCTATTGCCGAAATGCTTAACACCCTTTCCAAGCCCACCGTTTCTTTGGTGCTAGGCGGAGGACATTCCATCGGCGTGGTTATTTCCTGTGGTTGCGACTACGCCTATATTGCTGAAACAGCCACCATGACCATCCACCCCATCAGGTTGACAGGATTGGTGGTTGGGGTCAGCCAGGTGTTTGATTATTTGGATAAGATGCAGGAAAGAATTATAGATTTTGTCGTCCACCATTCCAAAATTTCACGCGAAAAATTCAAGGAACTGATGTTCAACACAGGCCAGCTCGGAAGAGACATTGGCACAGTTCTGGTAGGGCATGAAGCGGTGGATATCGGCTTGATTAATGCAGTGGGAGGGATTTCTGCAGCAGTAAATAAGCTCAGGGAACTGATTCACCTGAGAAAAGAGGGGCCAGAGCAGTGATCATTTATACAACAATACCGCTGGAAGAAATCTTCAAGGAAAGTGAAGATAAAAAGGATTATTTTCAGATTCCCTATAGCAAAGGTATTATTGAAGTAGAGCTTATTTCAGCCTCTAAGGCTAAAATAGTGCGCTTAATCAGCCACGACCTGAATGACTACCTGCAGCCTCACTTTCAGCCCGGCACTGAAATCAAGCTTAAATGGGAAACAGACTGCTAGTCCGGGTTTTTGAAACTCCCAGTGGCTGCTGAATGCTGAACACCATACAGACTAAATTACTTTCACCCCCAGCGTTTTTACCATTTCCTGCAAGGCGAAAGTATGTGCCTCCTGATCAAAAGAAGCTACACAGTTTTTCCTGACTGTAACATTGTAGTGACGCATGCGGGCGTCAGCTGCCGTATAAAGAACACAGATCTGGGTGCAGACACCGGCCAGCTCCAGTTCCCGGACACCCAATTCCCGCAGAGTCAGATCCAGATCTGTACCATAAAAAGCACTGTAGCGCCGTTTGGGAATTAAGATGTCTTCTGCATGGGGGGCCAGTTCATCAACTATTTCCCCGCCCCATTCCCCGGCCAGGCAGTGTACAGGGAACATTTCGAATTCGGGATCCTGTTGCAGGTGGCTGTCCATGATATAAATAACAGGCTTGCCCTCCCGGCGCCATACTTGAAGACGAGCCGCAACATTTTTAAGAACAGCCCTGGATTCTGCCCCGATATAAAGACTGCCTTTTTCCTCCAGGAAATCACGCAACATATCAATAATTAAAAGCGCACTGTTCACGTTACTTCACCCTTCCATAAAAATTTCGCAGACCCCTTTGCTGTTGATTAGATCTCCATAATAACCGGTAAAATCATCGGCCTTCTGCCAGTTTTTTCCCACAAAAATTTACCGATGGAATCCCGTACGTTATTTTTAATCGTGGTCCAGTCGCTAATCTTCTTCTGTTCTAAATTATCAAGTACCTGTGAAGCATTTTCCCGGGCTTCATCTAACAGTTCTTCGGATTCCCTGACATAAACAAACCCCCTGGAAAAAACATCCGGACCGGCTATAATATTTTTTGTTTTGCTATCCATGGCAATAACCACAATAAATATCCCATCCCGGGATAAAACCTGCCTATCACGCAAAACAATATTACCCACATCGCCCACACCTAAGCCATCTACAAATACCCCGCCGGCTGCAACTGAATTTAAAATCCTGCCCCGATCAGAAGTAAATTCCATGGTGGTACCGTTTTCCACAATCAGGATATTTTCTTTTTTTATACCCATTTTTTCTGCCAGTTCGGCATGGTGAATCAGATGACGGTATTCACCGTGTACCGGAATTAAATACCGGGGACGCAGCAAACTAAGCATCAATTTCAGCTCTTCCTGGCTACCGTGCCCGGAGACATGAACACCTGAAGTGTCCTCATAAATAACCTTGGCTCCCTGCCGGAAAAGATTGTCAATCGTGCGTGAAACAAGCTTTTCGTTCCCCGGAATCGGGTTGGCAGCAATGACAACGGTATCGCTGGGGACAATTTCCAATTTACGGTGGGTTGAATTGGACAGCCGGGCCAGGGCAGACATCGGTTCACCCTGCGTGCCTGTGGTTAGTATCACCACACGATCATCAGCGAAGCTTTTAACCTCTTCCACATCAATTAAGGTAAAGGGTGGTATCCGCAAATAACCCAACCTTTGGGCAATTTCGACCACGTTAACCATGCTCCGGCCGTCTACGGCAAGTTTTCTACCCGAAAAACAGGCAGCGTCAACAATCTGTTGTATACGGTAAACATTTGAAGCAAAAGAAGCAATAATAATCCGGCCTTCAGCAGCAAGGAAAATTTCCTTCAGTGTTTCCCCCACCCTTGATTCCGAACGTGTATAACCGGGGCGTTCCGCGTTGGTGCTGTCTGCCAAAGCAACCAGCACCCCTTCCTTGCCTATTTCCGCCAGACTGTGAAAGTCTGTACCCCTTCCCTGTACCGGCGTATGATCAAATTTAAAATCGCCGGTATAAACAATGTTGCCCACAGGGGTCTTAACTACAAAACCTACAGAATCTGGGATGCTATGATTTGTAGCAAAAAACTGAACCCTGAACGAACCGATTTCAATTTCCTCACCAGCAACAATTTCTGAAAGCACCGTACTTTGGTGCAGGCCAAATTCCTCCAACTTTACCTTCAAAAGCCCTAAGGTTAACCTTGTTCCATAAATAGGAACATTTATTTTAGGCAGGATATAGGGCAAGGCACCAATATGATCTTCATGGCCATGTGATAAAAGGATAGCTTTAATTTTACCTATGTTTTCCAGCAAATAGGTTATGTCCGGGATAACCATATCCACACCCAGCATTTCCTCTTCTGGAAAAGCCAGGCCGGCATCAACTACAATGATCTCATCATTATAATTGATCACAAACATATTTTTACCGATTTCACCAATACCGCCCAAGGGTATGATTTGAAATTTATCTGCTTGTTTTATTTTATTTGTTTTCTTTTTTTTTCTTTTGATTTTGAACCGCAAAAAAAAACGCACCTTTCTCGAGCGTATATTTAGCATCCCTGCTTTTAGAGTCATTATACTTTAATTTTAACCCCGGAGCAAACGTAAAATACTAAAACACCCCCATTACGGGGCATTTTAGTATTTTTAACAGCGAATACAGTTCATTTTTACCCAAAACACGACGTTCAGCTCTACAGAAAGAAAGTACCGTTACCCTGAAAACATTTTATAAAAATTTATAACTGCGCAGTAGTTCCCTGAGGTTTGCAGCAGGGCCTTCTGCAAGCGGGCAGAGGGGCAATCGGGGTTCCCCTACCTCTTTACCCACCATGTTTAAGGCAGCTTTGACAGGGATCGGGTTGGACTCAACAAACAAACCCTTAAAAAGCCGTGACAGCCCCTGGTGAATTTTTGCCGCTTCCTTAGTCTTGCCTGCAAAGTAGGCTTCAATCATCTTTTTTATTTCCAGGCCTGCAAGGTGCGAGGCTACACTGACCACACCCACACCGCCGACACTGAGCACGGGAAGGGTAAGGGAATCGTCACCGCTGTAAACGGAAAACCCGGCCGGCGCATTGGCGCAAAGATATGTAATCTGGTCCAAATTGCCGCCTGCCTCCTTGATAGCAACAATGTTTTCAACCTCAGCCAACCTTAATGTTGTTTCGGCTTCAAGGTTAATAGCCGTCCTGCCCGGCACATTATAAAGCATTACGGGCAAGGAAACTGCTGCAGCAATGCTTTTGAAATGACGGTAAAGCCCTTCCTGGGGAGGTTTATTATAGTAAGGGGCAACCAACATGAGGCCATCAACCCCGGCCTTTTCTGCTTTTTCACTTAATTCTAAAGCGTCCCGGGTTGAATTGCCGCCGGTACCGGCAATTATTTTTATCTTGCCTTTTACTGCTTCTAAAACGGTTTCAAAGATTTTAATTTTTTCATCTGCGGCTAAGGTGGGAGACTCGCCGGTAGTTCCTGCTAACACCAGCCCGTCAGAACCTGTTTTTAACAAGTATGCGGCTAATTCAGCCACCTTAGCGTAGTCCACTTTTAAATTCCGATCAAATGGTGTAACCATCGCGGTAATCAAGGAACCAAAGGTTTTTGCCTGCCGCAATGACTGAACCCCCTTTCTGCTAGCATACAGCTAGTAGTTATTATAACAAAGCCAAAAAGAACTTTCAAACAAACAAACCGTTTTTTTATAATGCACATTGCGTATTGTTTAGCCATAAAACAGGTTGCAGCTGTTCTTTTTTTAATGCCTTCAGCGCCGTCGGCAACAACAAATCCATGCAGGCCACCAGCGAATTTGGTTTTTGGAAAGGATCATCCTGACCAAAAGGAACCATATAAATATTCTTGGTTGCCAATAAAAGACCAATGTTTTTAGCATTCAAACCCAGGCCATCGTTGGTAGCCAGAGCCAGCACAACCGGCCGCTGGTTTCTAAGATGCCCTTTGGCAGCCATTAACACTGCCGTATCGGTGATACCATTTGCCAGTTTGGCCAGTGAATTACCTGTACAGGGAGCAATAACCAGCAGATCGAACAACTTCTGGGGGCCAAAGGGCTCGGCTGCCACAATGTCCTTAATTATTTTTTTACCAGTAATCAGCTTTAAACGTTCATTTATTTCCTTGGCTTCACCAAACCGTGTATCAGTCTGCCATACTGCAGCAGACACAATCGGGGTTACCAGGGCCCCGGCAACAACAAGTTTTTCCAGCTGGGCAAAAACCTCGCCCAACGTACAGTGGGAGCCGGTCAAAGCAAAACCGACCCTCACACCTTGCAGTTTCATCTTATTCACCCCTTTTTAACGATGAAATAATTAAGTCTGGATAAGCCTTGCACAATATTTGTGCAGCAGTTTTGGGAGCCACCTTGCCCGGCAACCCCGGTAAAGAAAGCGCCTTAATCTGCAGTCTTTCTGCCACATGAAAATCCACACCTCCGGGCTGGGAGGCAATATCGACTATTAAAACAGATTTACGGGCACGGTAGAGAACCTCTGCATCTAAAACTATAGCAGGAATGGTATTGAAAATAATATCTGCTTTATGTACCTCTTCCGGAAGATCAGCAAGCAGTAAAGGTTTCATTTTGTAGGCCTCTATCCATGCTAATACCTCCCTGCGCCGCACCCCGACTGTCACTTCTGCACCCAAAGCCTGTAAAGTTTTAGCTAAAATATTACCGCAACGTCCAAAACCAAGCACAAAGCTCTGGCTGTTGTGGATAGTGATTTCAGTGTTGGCCATGGCCGCCTGGACAGCACCTTCAGCAGTGGGTATCGCATTGGGAATCGAAATTTCGTCCTTCCCCCTTGTTTCTAAAACGTATATTTTTTTTTGTAAGAATATTTCCTTTAAGGAAGGCCAGATATACCCGGTAATAAAAAGTGTTTCTGGTTGAAAGGCAAGCATAATTTCCGGTTTATTTAAAAAAACCCTTTTCTTTGCATAAGGGGCATAAACTTCACTGTTTGCTTCAACACCGGCCAAAGGGGTAATCACCACATCTGACAACCGGATCGATTCGATTAGATTATCGCTAAGGGCCATTTCTTTGACAGGAGGGTATTTTTCAAAACCAAACAGGTGTACATTTGCGCCAATATTTTTCAAATGGATGTAGAGTTCTACTTCCCTGCTGTCCCCCCCTATTATCAGAATATTCAACCCCAACAAGATAATATCCACGCCATCATCACCTCTTTTGAAAAAGAACTGCCGATCATAAAAAGTTGTTTCACAAAAGCTATTCACAAGTCCCGCAAACGTACAAAAAATCTTTAACAAAATACTTTTTTAGGCCAGGCGCTGCATTGCCTGTTCTTCAACTCCTCTATATTAGAACTTTGCTTTATCTTATGCCTCATTTTATAATCATGTGCAGCAAAACCTTTAAGTGACGTTTATATTTTTAGACAACCCTGTACGTAAAAAAAACGTGTCATTGCTGACACGTTTACAAAAAATTTCTGCTAAAAGGTTTAAAATTTTTATAGAAATATATTAATGGGTCTCCACATCTTCTGCACCATAACTGTTCAATGTGGAAACAACCTGTTCGGCCTTGTTGTCTTCTGCCTTCACAGAAACAAGGACATCGCCTCTTTTTACCCTTTCTTCAAAGTGGCGGCCTCTTTCTTCAGGAATACCAAAATCAACCAGCCCACCTACCAGACCGCCGCCGACAATACCTGTCAGAAAAGCAGCTAAAGGCCCGGCCGCGATAATAGGGCCAATACCTGGAATAAGCAGCGCACCGGCTCCTGCCAAAAGCCCGGTGATACCCCCGAGTGCCCCACCGGTAAAGATTCCTTCACCAAGGTTCTGCCCTTCCATGGACAGGCGCCCTTGTTCATCGCTGCCCCCTTCAGAACCTTCTCCCTTTTCTTCCTTGGCAACCAAGGAAATTTCCTTTTCACTAAAACCATCGCTTTGAAGTTCATTTATAGCTTCCCTTGCACGTTCCTGGCTGCGAAAAACACCGATGACCGTTTTTGCCATAAAATTTCCTCCTTTTTTGACTCATGCTGCAATCTATTATTTCCATTAAGTATCCTTCTATACACCGGTAAAAAACCCTGAAATTAAAAAAAAGCGGTTACCTTGAACCGCTTTTTAAAAACCCCGTATTTTTTGATTAAAACTTTCCGGTATGCCCAAAGCCGCCTTCATTCCGCCCTGACAGGGGCAGCCTTACAGTCTCTTGCCACTTTACCCTCACCAAGGCGTGGATAACCAGCTGGGCAATGCGTTCTCCCCTTTGTATAAAATAGGGGTCAGGCCCCAGGTTAATCATTATTACCCGGATTTCCCCCCGGTAATCTGCATCAATGGTACCCGGGGAATTTAACACAGTGACACCATGCCTAAAGGCCAGCCCGCTGCGGG
>JAAYRR010000148.1 GCA_012518675.1 Bacillota bacterium | reverse complement strand
TCAGGCACATTTTCCAGGGCTTTTTTCCATTCCTGCTTCCTCTTTTGGTAAATGAACTCTGCAAATTCCATTACTTGCTTTTTATCCCCATCCAACAATTTCTTAAGAACCTTGTTTAGTCTTTCTTGTACTATACCCATCCTCACCACCTCCTGGGCAGTTGTTCGCTCTGCTGTTAAGATTGATTAAAACTCTATATCCATGTTCACAATAATATTAGAGCCTATTATTAAACTATGGTGTAGCGTTATCTGTTGATGTCCCACAGACCTGAAAGCATGGATGAATTTTTACCGCTGGATTTTGATCCGCTGTCGCTGGCTATGCCCACAGCGGGCAATGGCACATCCTGTTTATTCTTAAAAATGGTTTGTTGGCGCCTAATCAAGGCTTCTTCCCCCGGTACACCAATGGCAAATACTGCTTGGGGAAGACGGTGTTAATTATTAGCCGGGGATTAGCACGGGAATCGACGGCTGTACCGGGGTTATTCAATAGGCCGGAAATTGTAGTGATCATCGTGCAGGCATGACATTTCACATAATAACTACATATGCAGGAAACAACATATTGACAGCCAAGTCTAGCCCTGTTAGACTATATATAGTCTAATAACATACGACAGGGGTAGAATTCTATGAAAAAATATAAACTGGGAGAAATGGAGCGCAGGTTTGCTCATTTAATTTGGGAACATGAACCGGTTAGTTCCCGTACTTTGACAGAGCTATGCGCTGAGGCATTTGCTTGGAAAAGAACGACCACGTATACCATGCTGAGGCGCTTATGTGATCGCGGTATATTTCAAAACGACGGCGGCACGGTCAGTGCTTTGATGACTAAGAATGAATTTGGTGCGGCACAAGGCGAAGAGTTTCTCAATCTTACTTTTAATGGTTCCCTGCCGCAGTTCCTCGCCGCCTTTACCCGCCGCAATAAATTAAGCGCAAAAGAAATCAATGCAATACAGCAGTTAATTGATAAGCACAGGGAGGGTTAGGTATGCTTGAAGAATTATTCCTGCAAACCCTGAATATGAGCTTTACTGCTGGTTTTGTGATTATATTTGTCCTTCTGGCCAGGGTATTCCTCAAAAAGCTACCAAAGGTATTTTCTTATGCTCTTTGGGGGGTTGTTTTATTCCGCCTCATTTGTCCTTTTAGTTTTGAAAGTGTCTTAAGTCTTTTGCCGATCAAAACAAACCCGCTTTCCCAAGATATTATACATAATACCGCACCAACCGTAGATACAGGCATTCCAGTAATAAACAATAATATTCAGCAATTACTGCCGGTAGCCCCTCCTACTGCCGGTGTAAATTCCTTGCAAATTTGGATTTTCATCGGCACGGCAGTCTGGCTTCTGGGTATGGCTATTTTATTGCTTTATAGTATTGTTTCCCTTATGAAACTGCAAAAGCGCCTTGGGGGCGCTGTTTATGAAAAAGACAATATCTATCTTGCAGAGCACTTAGATACCCCTTTTGTGATGGGTATTATTCGCCCTAAAATTTATCTGCCGGCAGCACTTGCAGGGGATGAAAAAAAATACATCTTATTGCATGAACAGATGCATATCAAACGATTTGATCATCTTGCAAAGCTAGTATCCTATTTTGCATTGTGCTGGCACTGGTTTAATCCTTTGGTGTGGGTAGCATTTTTTGTTAGTGGCAGGGATATGGAAATGTCTTGCGATGAAGCAGTCATTAAAGAGCTGGGGAGCGGGATTAAAAAAGAATATTCATCTTCGCTCCTGACCCTTGCCACAGGAAGGCGCATTACTGGCGGGATTCCGCTAGCCTTTGGTGAAGGCGATACTAGAGGAAGGATAAAAAACATCTTAAATTATAAAAAACCTGCCCTTTGGGTTGCAGCCCTTTCGTTAATAATAGTTATCGTATTTGGTATCGCTTTTGCAGCCAACCAAAAAGCCGGACGAAGTTTTAAGATGTCCGGAAATTACTTATCCGATTTACAGCCCG
>JAAYRR010000147.1 GCA_012518675.1 Bacillota bacterium | reverse complement strand
TCCAGCATTTCCTGCACAGCAGGATGCCGGGTCATAATTTCTGCAGAAAGCACCCCCTGTTGCCGGCGGATCCGGACTAAAACCTCGCCTAAGGATTCCGGCTGCAGCCGCAGGCGCAGCTCCTGTACACCTTGCGTATTAAAAGGGCCCCTGTGTTCAAGGTGTTCCACAATCTGGAAAATAGCCTTTGACAACAGCTCTTTCGGGAGGGGAGTACTGGAAACAGGGCGATAGTTGCCCTGCATTTTTAGGTTTTCTATCGTTCCCCCGAGGCCCAGCAAAGAATTTAGAACCTGTGCTGCCGTTTCGGCGGGCAATAACGCTTCTGCCTGCAGGGCACCGGCTGCCTTTTGTTCCCCTGCTTGTCCCCCTGCACCCGGACGCCGGCCGGTAAGGGCCTTTTCCGTTGCCGCCCGGTTTCCGGCAGGTTCTCCCGGCAATGGATTCCCCTGCCGGGTAAGCTGCAGGGAGTTTTCCGGGGCTTTGCTTTCATCTGTTCCACCTGTATCACGCGTGCCGGTAGAAAAAAACCTTTCTGCGCCGGCCCGGTTTTCAGGCCCCGGCCAGGAAATTGTCGCCGGGCTTTCCGGCGGCCTGTTTTCTCCCAAGAACTGCGCGGGGGGGTCCAGATCGGGCTGCAACTGTGGAACGGCCGGCAACTTTTCTGTTGTTAACGCCTTTCCCGGGACCCCTTCCCCGGCAAGGGCCGGGGCATTTTCCCCTTCGTCTGCCAATAACGAAACATTTAGCTGCAGGTGTTCCAACCCGGGGTTTGCCTCCTGGAAAAGCCGGTGCAAGGCCTCTGTTTGGCCGGCCAGCAGCGCCTGCACAGCGGGGTGTTGGGCGTTAATTTCCACCAAAACTGTGTCCTGCTGCGCCTGACAGCCAACCAGCACTGCGCCCCAGGATGCCGGCTGTAACTGCAGGTGTATTTCCTGCACAGCAGCGCTATCCAGGGGGCCCACTGCTTCTACAATCCGGGCCATCATCTTTTCCCCTGCTTCTGAAGAAAACAAAGGCATTGTGCCGTTCCCCGACCCGGGAAGATGCCCAGCCCCGGTAGGAGGGCCTGCCAAAGCGTTTTTTTTCCAGCCCTGCTGCCAAATACAGGGCCCGTTTGCAGCTTCGGCCCGGGCGGCTGCTGCGGGTTGCAAGGGCTCCGCTTCCTGTGCAGCCCTTTCGGCAGATTCTTTCTCCTGTTTGCCTGCCTGCCACAGCAGGCTTTCCTTGCCTGCCTGCTCCTTTTTCCTGACAAGCCTATTCCCCGGCGGCTGTTTAGCGTCTACAGCATAAATATTGGCGCGGGTCTGCTGTTTCCAGTCCCGCTGCGGGGGTGGTTTTAAAGGCGCTAAAGCAGCCAAGCCGGCATTTTCCAAGTATTGGCCAAAGGTGCCCCTGTTTCTGTCACGGCTGGGGTTTCCCGGCAGCACCGGAAAATCCCGGCGGGATGAAACGCTGACGGGGGCATAAGATCCATTTTGCATACCATCACCTCCTTTCCTGCTGCAGGCAAGCTGCCGCCTGCCTGCCGCCGCATTTCTACAGCTTATCTGCCGTGCCGGAGATACAGCCGCAGGGAAAGTTCATCATGAAAATATTGTTCCTTCTGTTTTTCTTCCTGTTGGTAGTCCATGAAACTCTTTTCCTGCAGTTTTTTCAGCACCTGGCAGTTTTTCCAAAAACCCAGCACCACCTGCCGCTGTTCTTCCACTTTGCTGCTGCTCTGCCGGCATTCCTGCTGTTTGCGCTCTGTACATTCCTGCAGGTGAGAGCGGTAGTTTTCAATATTGCGGAGCAGCCGGACATCTATGGCCTTAGCCTGCCGTTCCCGGTAAAAGTTGAGCAGGGCCTGCCCTTTACCGTGCAGGCCTTGCAATTCATCCTGCAGCAGGTCCAACTCCCGCCGGCGGTTGGAAAGTTCCTCCTTGGCCAATTCTTTTTGATCCTGCCGGTACTTTAATACTTTTTTTAGTCTGAATTCAAAAGCCATTTTTCCCTGCACACCGCTTCCAAATTAAAGTTTCTGTTCCGGTTTCCCTAAAAAACCGGAAGATTTACCGTTGCAAACCAACAAACGCCCGTATTTTTTTAACTTGCATCCCTTTATTCTTTTCGTCTTAAATCTTGTTTTGTTAAGGACAAAAAAGAAGTTTTTGGGAAAAAAAGATAAAAACTTTCCCCCTAAAATAAAAAAAACCTTTGCTCCCGCTTCAAACAGCCCCGGCAGCCTGCAAACGGCGGCTAATTTTCAAACGCCAAAAGGTTTTGCAGGGCCTGCCTGCTTTGCCGCCAGGAAACAGATTCAGCCTGATCCTGGCAAAGAAAGGCCCGGATCTTATCCCGGTAGGTAATAGCCCGGTCCACCCGGGGGTTGGAACCCTGGACATAAGCCCCGATATTGATGAGATCTTCCGTCTCCCGGTAAACAGCCAGCAGTTCCTTAACTTCGGCTGCCTGTTTTTTATGTTCAGCGTCGATCAGTTGCGGCATCAGCCGGCTGACACTGCCCAAAACATCAATCGAAGGAAAATGGTTGCGGGCGGCCAGCTCCCTGCTGAGAATAATATGGCCATCCAAAATACCCCGCACCGCGTCAGCAATGGGCTCGTTAAAATCATCACCATCCACAAGCACCGTATAAAAGCCGGTGATGGAACCCTGCCGGGCAGTCCCGGAGCGCTCCAAGAGTTTGGGCAGGGTGGCAAAAACAGATGGCGTATAGCCCTTGGTGGTCGGGGGTTCACCGATTGCCAACCCAATTTCCCGCAGGGCCATGGCGAAACGGGTCAGGGAATCCATCATGAGAATGACCTTCAAGCCCTGTTCCCGAAAATATTCCGCCACAGCCGTCGCCACCAGGGCGGCCTTCACCCGTTCCATGGCCGGGCGCTCGGAGGTGGAAACAACAACCACCGAGCGCTTCAACCCTGCGGCACCCAAATCCTGCCGCAAGAACTCACCCACCTCCCGCCCCCGTTCGCCGACCAGGGCAATCACGTTGACATCCGCCGCGCTGTAACGGGCAATCATCCCCAAAAGCGTGCTTTTCCCCACACCGCTCCCGGAAAAAATGCCGATGCGCTGCCCCTGGCCGCAGGTTAAAAGAGTGTCTATCGCCCGCACGCCTGTTTCCATTGTTTCGGTGATCGGTTTTCTTTGCAAAGGATGGGGAGGCTCATTTTCAACAGGCACGGGATGCAGCGCCCCTAAGTTTCCCGCTTCCTGCAGGGGCCGGCCCAGCCCGTCCAGCACCTGGCCCAAAATGCCGGAGCCGACCCTCACCAGAAAAGAGCTCCCGGTGGCCTCTACGGAACAACCGGGGCCCATACCCCGCAGATCGCCCAGGGGCATTAAAAGGGAGCGATCCTGCCGGAAACCAACCGCCTCGGCCAGCACCGGTTTTTCCTTGTGTGCAGCCGTCTTTACCAGGCAAACTTCACCAATATAGGGACGAATGCCGCTGACCTCCATTACCAGCCCGATCACCTGCGTCACCCGCCCCTTAATAGTCAGGGCCGGGTGAGCGTCGATTACCTGCAAATATTTTTGATATTCCAGCGGCCTGTTTTTCAATTGTGCGCCTCCGGCGTTTCTTCTGCCGGGGCGGTCTGCAAAGAGGGTTCCTGAGATGAACCGGCAGATGAAACAGCCAGGGCCAGCAGTTTTTTCCCCAGAATCTGCAGCTCCCGCTGTAAAATGATCTCCACCTCCGCCTCTGCCGATTCCAGCCGGCAACTGCCTGGGGGAAGCTGCCGGTCTGTTGTTATCTCCAACAAGACCCCTTCCTTTAACAGCGCCTGCAGTTGAGAAAGGTTTTCCCGGCAGGCTTTTTCATCCCGGGGGTGGACCCTGATACAAACCTTTTGCCCGGCCGGCAAAACGTTCAAACCCCGGGCGATGAGATGCAGGATAGTGCGTTCGTTCATACTGACTTCATAATTCAGGATTTTTTCAGCAATGTTCAGGGCCAACCGGATAATTTCCGGTTCTGCTGCCGCAATAATTTCCCGGCGCTCCGCCCAAGCTTCTTTTAAAATTTGGCGGGCTTCTGCCCGCGATTTTTCGGCCTCTCTTTCGCCCTGCCGGAGACCCGCTTGGAAACCTTCTTGCTGCGCCTGGGCCTGCAGCCTGTCTGCCTCGGCAGCCGCTTCTGCCAGAATCTCCCGGCGCAGCTCTGCAGCCTCGGCCCGGGCTTTTTCTAAAATTTCGACGGCCTGGGAGGCCTGTTTATTTGCACTGATAGCAGTTGGGGGTAAAACCGTATCTGTCCGGCCGGACGGCGGCAAGGGGGGCTCTTCCTGCAAGCGGGGATAGTAAATTTTCCGGCCCTGAACATGCAGGCCGCGCAATACTTTAGACGATGATGGCATCTTCTCCCCCCCTGGAAATAATAATTTCACCGGTTTCATCCAGGCGGCGGATAATGGCTACCAC
This sequence comes from Bacillota bacterium, assembly GCA_012518675.1. GTDB lineage: Bacteria > Bacillota > Dethiobacteria > DTU022 > UBA8154 > JAAZMI01. The sequence continues at coordinate 1,185 of JAAYRR010000147.1, read as the reverse complement.
GCGCTGCTGGGCTTCTTCCACCTCACGCAGCCGCACAGGGCCCATAAATTCCAGGTCTTCCTCCAGCATCTCCGCAGCACGTTTGGATATATTCCGGAAAATACGTTCCTTAACTTCTTCGCTGGCACCCTTCAGGGCTTTGGCCAAGTCTTTGCTGTCCACTTCGCGGATTACGCGCTGGATAGCGGCGTCGTCAAGGCTGATAATATCCTCAAAAATAAACATGCGCTGCCTAATCTCATCCGCCAGCTCCGCATCCTCTTTCTCCAGCTCCTCCAAAATTATTTTTTCCGTCCCCCGATCTACACTGTTTAAAATATTGACAACCGTCTCCACCCCGCCGGCCTGGGTAAAATCCTGCTGGAAGACCGTCGACAGTTTTTCTTCAAGCACAGCTTCAACTTCTTTCAATATCTCCGGAGAGGTGCGCTCCATCAGGGCAATGCGACGGGCCACATCGGCGCGCATTTCCTCCGGCAAATCAGAAAGAACCGTCGCGGCCTGCTGGGAATCAAGGTAAGATAAAATTAGCGAAATCGTCTGGGGATGTTCCCGGCTAATCATGTTTACGAGCTGTCCGGGGTCTGCATCGCGCACGAAAGTAAAGGGCCTGACCCTTACCTGTTCTTTAAGGCGCTTAATCAGTTCCATTGCTTTATGCCGGCCTAAAGTCCTCTCCAACAATTCCCGCGCATAATCCACTCCGCCCTCCAAGACATATTGCTGGGCCTGGTTTAAAAGCAAAAATTCGTCCAAAACAGCATCGCGCATTTCTTTTTCGACGCGGCTTAAATTGGCAATTTCCATGGTAATGCTCTCTATTTCCTGTTCGGTAAATTGTTTAAGGACGTTTGAAGAGAGTTCTGGCCCTAAAGATAAAAGTACCACCGCTGCTTTTTTTTTCCCGCTAAGATTTTCCTCTCTGGGCAAAAACGCTCCTCCTCATTATTTTTAGAATTTAACCCCAAGAAAAGTGATGTTTATTTTTCTGTCAACCAACTGCGCAAAACCGCTACGGCCACATTCATGTTGGTTTCAAACGCCTTGCGGGCACGGCCCTGCAATGTCTTTTCCGGGGATATGTCCTCCAAAAATTCTTCCTCTGCAGCCTGTTGTGCCAGAATTTCTTCCAGGGAAGGGCCTGCCGGCAGGGGCACCACTTCCTCATCCGCCGGGTAGCGGCGG
>JAAYRR010000146.1 GCA_012518675.1 Bacillota bacterium | reverse complement strand
TGTTAACACCTCCAACCATATATACTGCATATTCATACAAATCTACCTTATTATTCTTTTGTCTTTGAATTTTTCAAAACACAACACCCATACCCTTGTGAATTTTTAGCCCCCAGGCCGGCATTGAGGGCAACCTGCAGCAGGCCGGGATCGCCATGCAGTTTGTAATCGCCCATCCAGCCTTTGATGATGAAATTTTTATAGCTTGTCACTTTATGATCTTTTTCTGTTATGTTTAGGGGTTCTATGGCAAAGTGTTTTTCCGGTGGAGGGCTGCCATGGATCAGCTTATATTTTTTAATCAGGTTGGCGTGGACCAGTTCGCCAAAGCGCGGTTCAAAGGGCGTATAATAGTAGGTATAGTTGCGGCCTTCAATAGAGGGTAAGGTGCTGTATACCGTAAGTGGAGAAAACATGCGTACGGCGATGCGCCCTTGACTGACTTTTGGGCTGTTAATCTCAATCTGGCTTACTTCGAGCTGTGTTCGGCCCAGACGAACGCGCCCTTGACGCAGAAGGCCGGTGCCTAACTCTTGCAAAATAAAAGGGATCGGTGAGCAAATCAACAGGTGCAGGGGAGGGGTTAGCGTCAGCCCTTTTTTTTTCTGATGGAAGTGTGCTTTTTGCCCCATTAGACGGGAAAAGGTGAAAAGTTTGAACCGGCGTTTTTCAAAAAGAAAACCATGTTCATGCAAATATTTGCGCAGAAGAGGGTTGTCCATGCTTTGATAAATAAAGCCTTGCACCAAATGGTTATATTGTATAGGCAGTTGAACTGGACCGTTGGCTTGTAGGGTAAGGTTTAACTGCATTTTGTCACTCCTAAAAGTTTTTTTGTACGTGTTGATGTAATTCAGGTATTTTCTGTAAGGTATCAAAAAGACCTTCTGGAAAATGAACAGGGTTTTTAAAAATTACGGAAGCCTGCTTGTTTTTTTATCTTCTTGTTCTGGCGTGTTCACGCATAGCCTGCAGGTTTAGTATTTCGGTAAGGGCATAGCGGAGGGGGATTTCTTCAGTAAGTGGACGCAGGCGCAAAACAGGCGGAAAGTAGCCCATGCGGCCATGCAGCTGTGCCAATATGGCCGCAGCGCTATAGTTTAGCGAAGGTAAGTTGATTAACAACGTGTTTGTTTGCCATTCTTGTGAAGTTAAACCTGTGCTGTCCAGTATCTTTTCAATTTGGGGTGCAAAAGGTTTTTCTGTGCTGATTTGGCTATTGATATCCAGCACAGCAGTTATTTTTGTTTTAGTCAGGGTTTGGATCTTTTGAAGTTGTTCCTCAGTTAGAGGATGAGCAAAATTTATAATTTTCATTGGCAGTATGACCTCCGTTTCACACCTTTCCCCACCTTTCCCCAAAAAATAATGTCGGAATATATCGAATTATGGGGGTAAAAAAATAATGCTGCAAAACAGATTGCCCCAGACCACATTTCTCCACTATTTCCAACAAAACCCTACCTGATTATAACATTAATTCAATATAATTCCCACTTTATAGGTTTTTTTATTTTACGCCAAAGTTATAGGCAGGCAGCTAAATTAAACAGCTGTTTTTATCTGTTTTATTTCCTAAATTATAAATTATATCAGGGGCAGCTTTTTGCAAAGAGTACTTATTACTAAAAAATATAGTAGGGGCTTACCAAAGGGAGAAATTCTAAGAACTTGGCTGTGGCTACCCGGCCGCCAAAAGGTTAATGAAATGAAATAGAAAGTCGGCATCCTTTTAAGGGGCGGAGATCGGTATTTTTGAAGGGAGGGTATTATTATTGCACTTGTTGTCACCGTCTAAGGGTAAGGGTTAGCAGGTAAGTTTTAAAGGGCGGTAAAATAAAAGGGAATGAATAAACAAGGTTGAAGTCTTTCCAATTATCCCTCCAGAATAATGCCTTAATTAAAATACCAGGGAAACTCGCTTTCCCTGGTATTTTAATTAAATGTCTCAAAAAACTGTTTTTAAACGAATGCCTAAGTATAAAAGGGTTCCTGGGGAACCCCGTTATGATCGTGGTCGGAGCGGCGGGATTTGAACCCGCGGCCTCTTGGTCCCGAACCAAGCGCGCTACCAAACTGCGCTACGCCCCGCTATATTTGCACCTTAAATTATAACATATCTTAAAAGGGAATACAACTTGCAGGCTATTTTAGAT
>JAAYRR010000145.1 GCA_012518675.1 Bacillota bacterium | reverse complement strand
ACTTCTTTACCTCTTTAATCTGTTCGGCAAAATTTTTTAAAATATTATAATCAATACCGTATCCGATCTCTCCAGCCAAGGCTTCCCCGCTTAACTTTAAGATAATGCGCTTATAGACGGGCAAAGTCATATAAAAACCCTCCAGTTATATTGTATCGCCGGCATGCAACCCTTATCCAAAGTATGCTCAGTCTGGAACGTGTATTATTTTTCTGTTACAGTATATAATAGTTCATTTTTCCCTGGCCGTTCCCCAAAAATTAAGCGCACCGCTAAAAAACATTGCAAATGAAATAATTCACCGCTCAGGCCTGGAAGTCCTTCTCTGCCCGGGAGGATCCCGGCAAGGCGTTAATTCCAACCTGAAGCCGGCGTTTAAGCTTTGCCTGTTTTAAACAGCTTTATTCCACCAGTAAAAAGTAATAATAAAGGGGCTGGCCCCCGTATTGCAGTTCAACCTCTAGCCCGGGAAACTTGTTGACCAGCTGTGCCTGCAGCGCCTGCGCCTGTTCACCGGTGATACTGTCCCCGTAAAAAAGGGTCAGTATTTCATCCTCCGGGGTAAGCATTGCTGCTGCAAGGGCGACGGTTGTAGCGTCGATCTCCTTGCCGCCGGCCAATAAACGGCCATTGCTGATACCGATAATATCCCCTTTTTCAACCCGTAAGCTGTCGATCACAGCAGCACGCACAGCATAAGTTATTTCACCTGTTTTAACCCGACGTGCCCGCCGGCACATTTCAGCATGATTTTCAGACAGAGACTGGAATTGATTCAAAGCCAAAAGCGCGGCCAGTCCCTGAGTCACACTCCTGGTATCCACAACCATTACTTCCTTTTCCACCAGTTCTACGGCCTGTTCGGCAGAAAGCCTGATGTTGCTATTGTTGGGCAGCACAATAACCTGTTCGGTCGGCAGGGCGACAATCGCCTCCACGATTTCCTGCACTGAAGGGTTCATGCTCTGCCCCCCGGAAACCACCTGATCAGCACCTAAACTGGTAAATATTGCAGCCAGCCCCTCCCCGGAAGAGACAGTAACCACCCCGATCTGCCCGGGATCTTTTTGTTCCCCGGGCCCCTTGCCCCCGGCGGGAAGTTTCGTTTCAAGTTCGGCTGTAACCCCCTGCCCCCCAGTTTCCGGCAGTAACCTGCCCGGCCTAGTTTCCTGGAATTGATCAACCATATTATCAATTTTAAGATCATGGAGACTGCCAAAAAACAAACATGTTTCCAACACAGTCCCCGGGTGATCGGTATGGATATGGACTTTAACCGTATCACCTTCCCCGGCCACCAAGAGGGAATCCCCCAGTTCTTCAAGGTTGCAGCGCACTTTACGGGTAGAAATATTGCTGCCCTTGATCAACACTTCGGTACAATAAGGAAAAACAGGGTTAAACTCTTCTTTGGAAAGAGTTTCGCCCGGGCCTTCCTCTTTCCCGGTGATCAACATTGTCCCCAAAGGCGGTTCCCGTTCTTCCATAAAAAAAATTTCATTTTTGGCATCAGCCCGGCGTAGCATACTTTGCAGACAACCCTCTAAAAAAACTACCAGCCCCAGCCCCCCGGCGTCAACAACACCGGCCTCCTTCAAAACCGGCAGCAGTTCAGGGGTTTGTTCCAGGGCACCCCGGCCCTTGTCAATTGCCACCCGCAACAAATCTATAAAAGTTAAAGAAGTCTGCAGGGCCTCCCTGCTGCCTTTGGCAATCTCCCTGGCAACCGTCAGGATTGTGCCCTCTACAGGCTTGGAAACAGCGTTATAGGCATAGACAATGCCGTACTGAAAAGCCCTGCCAAATTCCGGCAGGCGGGCCTTGTCTTTCCCGGAAAGCCCCCGGGAGATGCCCCTGAACATCTGCGAAAGAATTACACCGGAGTTCCCCCTGGCCCCCATCAGCGAACTGTGGGCGGCGATCGCGGCAACTTCCCCGATAGACCTTGTTTCCACCTGCTGCAGTTCCCGGGCCGCAGCCCGCATCGTCAAACCCATATTCGTCCCGGTATCCCCGTCGGGTACCGGAAAAACGTTAAGGGCATTAATTGATTCCTTATGTAAGTCAAAGTAGCTGCAAGCTTCCAGAATCATATGCCGCAAATCATCGCCGTCCAGGTAAGCGTTTTCCTTTTTTGTTTGAGTCATTATTATTTTACACCCCAGGTACAGTGTTTTGGGTCTGCCGGATAAAAGCCAGGCCGGCCACCGGCCCGACATGGGTTGCAATCACAGGGCTTATTTCATATGTTTTTATAGGAAGGCCCGGCAGGCGCTGCAGGATTAGCTCTTTTAGCCTTTGAATGTTTGCCCCTGATTCGGCATTCATAAGAAACAGTTCCAGCCCCTCACTGGTAGCCGGCAGTTCATTCACCAACCTTGCCAACGCCTTTTTCATAGTTCGCACCCTGTCAAACACCTCTATTTTCCCCCCGGAAAAATAAAGAAGCGGCTTGATCTGCAAAAGCGTCCCTAAAAGGGCCTGTGCACCCCCGATTCTGCCCCCCTTTTTTAAAAATTTCAGGGATGCCGGCACAAAAAAAACTTTCAACCTGCCCTTCAAATCTGCCAGCAGCGCCCTAATTTCTTCCCGGTCTTTCCCTTCCTGCGCGGCGCGGGCCGCTGCCAAAACCAGTAAAGCCAGGCCGCCGGCGGTGGAAAGCGAGTCTACAACAGAAATACGGGCCGGAGCGATCATTTTGGCGGCAGCCCGCGCACTTTCCACCGTACCGCTTATCCCCGAAGAAATAAGGATGGCCACAACTTCGTGACCACTATTGATTAACCTTTCAAAAACCCTGGCAAAGTCCCCGGCAGAAGGCTGAGAGGTGGTAGGCACCTCTGCGGAATGCATTAATTTATGAAAATATGTTGCATTGTCAATAGAACCGTCTTTAATTGTTTCATCCGCAAAATTTACATAAAGAGGAACAACCTCTATGCCATAGCGTTCCAAAACCTCTTCTTCCAGGAATGCCGTGGAATCGGTTACAATTTTTATTTTTGGCATCGTTTTTCTCCCATACTAAAAAATACCTGGCCGGACAGCATGCTTGGGCCATAGTGAACCGCTTTTAAGATACATTTACCCGAACAGCCTTTTCCAAACTGATAAAAACAGCCGGGCAGGCTTGCTGAAGAACTCCTAAAGTTCCCTATTTCTTCATATTTGGGGTAAAACCCTTCTCTGTTCCCTGCAGGTTTAAACATACCTCTATATTTTCTAGGTGGAAAGCAGTGTGGTGGAACCCAAACCTGATTTACCAGTGTGTTTCTTTTTTTCTATAAACCATGCCTTGGAAAGTTGCTATTAGGGCCCCTTGTTCAGCAGTAATATCAATTTTATAACTGGCCAACTTTGGACCTAAAGAAATTTCGCGTCCTGTAGCGATCAGGACCCCTTCCCTGGCAGCCTGCATAAAAGAAATATGGGCATTGATAGCCATCGCAATATTGCCGTGCGAATTTGAAGCAACGGCAAAAACAGCATCCGCCAAAGCAAAAAGAGCCGCACCGTGCACGGTCCCCATGCTGTTGAGATGGTGATCCTTAATTTCCATTCTGGCCCGGGCTTCCCCGGTAGATGACGCCAACAATTCAATACCGATATGTTGTGAAAACAGATCCTTATTGTAAAAACCTGCCGTACCATCTTTAACCATTACTCTACCCCCTTCCCATCATTATATTCGAAATCTTTGAACTATTATGCTGAAAATTTTCTGCACCTCTCCCGGCAAAATCAAAACGGGCCGTTCAACTTAAAGCTGAACGACCCGCAACCTACTAACAAATATACTGTTTTCCCGTATCTGCAAAGCTGATTTGCAATTTAGGCCGGGCTTCCCAAACCCGACTATTTGGGATTATATAATTTTTTCTTTTTGTATGCCGACTAAAAATCCGGCGTCAGGACCACCCGCTTGAGCAGTTTGCCGGAGTGGGATTCCTTGAAAGCCTGTTCAATCTGGCTCATCGGCCGCAGCTCGACGAAGGGTTCTACTTTGATTTCGCCGTCCAGGACCATTTTCAGCACTTCGGGGTAATACTTGGGTAAGCAGCCCCAGGTGCCGATGATTTCGGCGTCAAAGGCCATCAGGCGTGAAAACATGTATT
>JAAYRR010000144.1 GCA_012518675.1 Bacillota bacterium | reverse complement strand
CTGAGCTACAGGCGCATGGTACGCCCGCAGGGATTCGAACCCCGACTTCAGGCTCCGGAGGCCTGCGTGATATCCCTTTCACCACGGGCGCGTTAACCTAAGCTATGTGTTTCTGTAATATTGCTGCACACTTTAAAATAATAGCACCTTCCCTTGTAAAAGTCAATTAATATCAGCCTTGGGCCATTTGCTTTGTAACCCTTTTTTAAAAAATAAGCAGGTTTGTACCAGGATAAAAACCTAATTTAAAAGGATTGCGGCATCATGCCCCAAGATTTTTCGGTTTTCCCCTTGTTTGTTCGTTTTTAAAGACACGTCACCCCCGGTTAGCAATAAAGTTATAAACGGAAAAGTAAAACTGCAATAACCACGTTATAAATTCCGTGGTCATTGCAGTTACACTCTGGACACCTAAAGATGCTTAAACCGGGCTTTTGTGTATACAGCCTGTTTTAATAATTTCCGTAAGGCCCTCCCTGTTATTTTCCCGGCAGTTTTTCCGGCCATTTTTTTATCCCGGGTTTACTGATCTTTAAACCTGTCTTCTAAAAGCTTCCCACCCACACCTACATCTTCAGGGCCGCTGTTTCTGAGGTAAACAACAAAAGCTTCTTCTTCAATGCCGGTCAGTTCACTGGCTTTTTTTGTGAAAGAGCTGATCAGTTTTCTTTTTTTATCTTTATCCAGTTCCGGTCCGTAAAAAAATATCGTGGGCATGGTTTCACCCCCTTCCATGCAGATATACGGAGTCTGACCCTCTTTTTATTATATCAAATCTTTAAAAATATTGAAAACTGCCTTGGCATTCTAAAAGCCGAAAAGAAATCCAGCCTTGTCTGTCAAGCAAAGGTTGCCTGCATAGCATATTTAATCTAAAAAGATTTTTTCAATCACCCGCGGCAGGGGACTATAATAACTGGTCCCCATTTTTCTAGTGGTTTGTGTCCCATCAAAGCCGTCTATTACCAACCAGGATTTTACGGTAACACTGTCTGCACCGGAGGTAATGATTTTTTCCTCCCCTGGAAGCAAATTGGGATTGTTACGATAAACAATGGGCCTTTTTTGCCAGTTGAGGAGCTCATGCCGCCAGGTAACCAGCGGCGGGGCTGTGCTGCCATACATCGCTATTGTCAAGGTATCTTCCCCGGTACCGGACCAGATCACCAAGGGGCATTCAGTATTGTTTCTAAAAGAAAAATCCTGCACGGCATAGACTATAGCCGCATCCTGACCCGGTAAAACATAGGGCACCAGCATGTTGTGGGAGTGCCTTTCCAAAACTTCCAGATTTGCCAAAACTGCTGTGTTATAAAGGGTTGTAGCAATTTTGCACACCCCACCGCCTACCACCTTTACCACATTGCCCCCGCTATAGGCCGGGCCTTCCTGGAACCCCCGTTCCCTGGAATAAGGTCCAACAGCCCCGTTAAGGGAAAAACGTTCACCGGGTGCGACAACCTTTCCTGCCAACAATTTTGCTGCCAGGGCCACATTGGATTTTTCCCCAGGTGGAAGATCCGGTATAAAAATTTTATAGGCTGCCAAGCGCATGATGGCCCCGTGTTGCCCACATAAGCGCAAAAAAGGGCGTTCCTTTTCCCAATTTAAAACCTCGTTTTCCAGCTTGCCGCAGGGGCTGGAAAAAATGTTGTCCTCCAGTTGGGGCAACAAGTCCTCAAAGGTGTCGCTGTGAACATTTATCTTACCGGCGGAAAAAAATATACAGTAGATGCAGCCTGTTAAAATCAAGGCCATGCCTAAAAATACTGCAATAAAAACAGATCTCCTGGTAACTGTTTTCATTTGCTCACCCTTTTATTTTTCCTAAAAACTTGTTCCGTTAAATCATTATTCAAGCGCCCCACCTTTGATGTTATAATTTTACAGCCCTGCCGGGCAACCCAAAAAACAGAAGTTTTTCCTGAACAACCCACAACCTTGCTATACCCGGAAAGCGGTGTTTATACCTGACCAGTCTATGCCCTGATCCCGGTTTTCACTGTATAAATCGGACATAACCCCAGCCACCCCGCTTAAGGTTGTTTGCACACCCCGCTTTCCTTTGCTATAATGCAACGCAGATCGGAAGAAACACAACATTACGGCCGAATCCCCGTTATGGGGTACGGAGGAACCATGTTCAGGGGTGAAACGTTAAGTGGGGCCTGTAATCCCCCGGCCCTAACCCGCCAGCTAACTCCGGAGGCAAAGGAGGGATCATGTTGAAAAAATTCCTGGCAATGTTTTTATGTTTTTCCTTTCTCTTGGGAAGCCCTGCCGAAGCGGCAATTTTTAACAGCCAAAATACCGGGGCAGGGACAAAAGCCAATTTAGCTACTGTAGCCCGGGAAAAGCAAAAGGCAGGCCTAAAGAAGGATAAGGAAGGCACTGCCGGCAGTAAAAAAACTGTTAAAAAGAAAAGTCATAACAACAGTCCAAAAAGGGGGCAATGTTCCCCGGCTGAACTGGAACTGCTGGCACGTTTGGTGCATGCAGAGGCCCAGGGGGAGCCTTATGAAGGGAAAATAGCCGTGGCGGCAACAGTATTAAACAGAACGGAAGACCCTTACTACCCCGATTCCATTGCAGAGGTTATCTATGAATATAATCATGGCTACCAGTATTGCCCGGTGCGCAATGGGGCAATAAATAACCCTGCCGATAAACAGGCCTGGGAAGCTGTTGGGGAGGCCCTGGCGGGTAAAGATCCCACCGGCGGTGCTTTATCTTTCTACAACCCCGCCCAAACAAACAACAGCTGGATCCGCGGCAGACCGCACCTGAAGGGCATTGGAAACCATGTTTTTGTAAAATAAAAAGGGTACAGATTTAAACGCTTAAAGGGGGAACCGGCATAGAACTTCCGGTTCCCCCTTTGACTATCTGTACCCCGCCCGTTTTTATACCGTTAAACAGAAGTTACCGGCCATTTTTTCTATTTGACAAGTACATCTTTTAGTGCCAATTCAACCAGCCCGGTAAAACAACGGGGCGGCAGGGCGATGTATACCCCTGTCGCGTATTCAAGGTATTTTTCCATTTCAGGGCTTATTGCACCACGATCCTTAGCCGGTACCCCAACATACAACCGCTTTGGGGGTATAACAGTTTCTGCAGTCACCAGTGCACCGGCACCGATGCAGGAACCGGCCCCTATTTTGACATCGTCCATAATAACGGCACCCAAACCGATCATGACATGTTCTTCCAGCACGGGCCCGTGCAGAATCGCGCCATGGCCGATATGGCTTCTTTCCCCTAAAACAGTGGTAGCATGAGGAGCTGAATGAATTACACAGTTTTCCTGTATATTTGAAAAGGCCCCTATCACTATCCCGCCCCAATCGCCCCGCAAACGGGCCCCGGGGCCGATATAGCACCCTTTACCGATTACCACGTCACCGATAATGGTGGCCTCGGGGTAAACGAAGGCGGTTGGATCAATGCGGGGTTTTTTGCCTTCAAATTCATAAACAGGCATTTTTCTCACTCCCAGCCAGGATCATTTCCAAGCACAAAAATGGCTCAAAAGCCTATTGCTTGATAATTCCCAAAAAGATGTCCATTTTGAAAATGTCACAATATTTAAAGACCCAGTTTACCAAGGTATTCATAAAAGTAAGGGTTGAAGACCTTGATATGCGTGCCTTTCATGCCCAACGAACGTGTTTCCACAATGCCGGCACTTTCCAACTTGCGCAGGGCGTTAACAATCACCGAACGGGTAATACCGAGCTGATCAGCAATTTTACTGGCAATCAGCAGCCCCTCTAAACCATCAAGCTCCTTAAAAACCTGCTTAACAGCTTCCAGCTCTGAATAAGAAAGGGTATCCACCGCTAATTTAATAATTGCCCTATGGCGCGCCTCTTCTTCACTTTTTTCGATTTCAGCACGTAAAATTTCCATGCCGACAACCGTAGCCCCTCTTTCAGCCAAAATCATATCTTCATGACCAAAAAGCTTGCCGAAATGGGCCAGAAGGAGTGTACCCAACCTTGTGCCGCCGCCGATGATCGGGATAACAGTCACAATTTTATTGTTGGTAAAAAGGCAACTTCCTTCTTCCAGAAAAGCACACCTGCTGGAGGTATGTTTAATATTATCTCTGAGTTCATCATCTCTTAGAAGAAAGTTGTTATAACGCTGTGGGAAAAACCCCTTGTCTAACACCTGGGTAATCATGATTTCGCATTCAAAGCCGTCAACAACAGCAAACCCCAATAAGACCCCTTCCGGATCTACAATATAGACATTGGCTTGAATAACATCTTTTAAGACTTCGGCCATTTCTTTAAAATCAACATACTGGCCGCCGGCTTTCTGCAAAATCTTGTTAATACGTCTTGTTTTTTCCAACAGGGGAGATACCATCATTTTTTTCACCTCCTTATAAGCCTGGTTACTGCCTAAACTTAAACCTTGGTTACCGCCTCCCAAACTCCCTTAATGCTTTGGGAGACCTCACCATCGCTATATTCAACCACGGAAAGCCCTTTGACCATGGCTTCTGTAACAGCCTTATCGAAAGGTATCTTGCCAACAACCGGCACCGCCTGCTGTTGGCAGTAATCTTCAATTTTTTGCGTATTTTCGGCGTCCAGATCACAGCGATTGATACACACCAAGGCCGGGACAGTAAAATGACGGCAAACTGCCAGCACACGTTCTAAATCATGAATGCCGGACAAAGAAGGTTCGGTTACAACCAAAGCCGCGGTTGCACCGGCCAGGGCGGCAATCACCGGGCAGCCGATACCCGGCGGCCCGTCAGTCAAAATCAGGTTCAGATTATCCTCACGGGCCATTTCCCGGGCTTTGTTCCGCACCAGGGTAACCAGCCGGCCGGAATTTTCTTCTGCGACCCCCAGGCGGGCGTGCACCAAAGGGCCGTAGGGGGTTTTAGAAATAAACCATTTCCCAGAAACCACATCCTTATAATCTATGGCCTCTTCAGGGCAAGCATAATAACAAACCCCGCAGCCTTCGCAGGAAAGGGGATCGACCTGAAAATCTGCCGATATGGCCTCAAAACGGCAGAGTTCGCGGCAAAGACCGCATTGCGTGCAATGTTCAAGGCGGATAGAAGCAATTTTTGAAGCTACAAATTCATGGGTTTCCTGGATAGCGGGCCGTAAAATCAGACTGAGGTTGGCAGCATCCACATCACAATCCGTAAAGACCGCCTGGGAAGATAAAGCAGCAAAGGAACCCGCCAGAGAAGTTTTGCCGGTGCCCCCTTTACCGCTAATCAAGGTAATTTCTTTCATCCCGCATCCTCACCTTTCTGCCCCGTCTGATTTTCAACGGTCCTCAAATAGTCATCGATGCTGCTCCAAAGTTCTGAAAACATATTACGCCATTGCCCTGAATGTTCCACGATCGGTTCACCCCGGGCATAGAGTTCCGCCAGTTCCCGATCAAAGGGAATTTTCATCAAAACTGGCACCCCTTGACGCCGGCAGTACTCCTCAACTTTTTTGTCGCCGATGTCTGCCCGGTTGATAAGCACCCCGACAGGGATATGCAGCTTTCTTAGCAACTGCACAGCCAGATCGAGATCATTTAAACCAAAAGGAGTCGGTTCAGTAACCAACAAACAAAAGTCGCTGCCCCGCACTGCTGCAACTACCGGGCAAGACGTTCCCGGGGGGGCATCAATCAGCACCTGCTTGCGGTTGTCGATCTTGTTTTTCACGGCATCAATCAGCGGCGGGGACATAGCCTCACCGGGGTTTAAGCGCCCGTGTAAAAAATCAAAGCCAAAGGCCGACCCCCTTTCCAGGACTCCTATCCCGCGGGGAACCTCTGTAATGGCTTTTTCAGGGCAAAAATAGGCGCAACCGCCACAGCCGTGACAAAGCTCATGAAAAGTCATGACATGATCTTTTAAAACAACAAGGGCATTAAAGGCACAAACTTCGGCACACCGGCCGCAAAAGGTACATTTTTCTTCGTCTATCTTGGGAACAGGAATGCTGACTGTTTCCTTTTCACCCCAAGCCGGCTTTAAAAAAATATGCGCGTTCGGCTCTTCCACGTCACAGTCTAGAAACTGTACTTTTTTCCGATCTTGCACCAAAGCCAAGTTAATAGCAACTGTAGTTTTCCCTGTGCCGCCCTTTCCGCTTGCTACTGCAATAATCATCCTAATCGCTCCAATAAAAAACTATATTTAACACAGCCGAGTCTGTTCTTTTACAGTTGGCCCCCAGTAGCCCCTAATGATCCTCACAATCACGAAAACCGTCCCCATGACCATGGCCATGTTCACAAAGACTGTCGCCACCTGCAAGGCTTCCGGCCAAATAACTGTCAATGGCTGCTGCTACCGGCCCCGTAACACCGACAACAGTATGAATACCCTGTTCTTCAAAAAGATTTTGGGCACGTGGTCCCATGCCACCGGAAATAATGCATTTTACCCCTTTTTCCGCTAAAAAACGGGGCAAAAAACCGGGTTGGTGGCCGGGGTTGGGGATCATTGTTAAATTTTCGGCTTTACCATCCTTGATATCTACTAAGGTGTAAGCAGGACAACGTCCAAAATGTTGGGCAACATCCGTCCCGTCTGTTGCCAAAGCTATCTTACCCTGGGGCAGCTGGGCTGCAGTTTGCTGCTGTGCTCCCGGGGAAACACCGCCGCCAGTGTGGGAACTGACAGTAGCCCCTGTAATTTGCCGGCCTTTACCTGCTTCATATTGTTGCAGCGCCTCTTCAAGGGTTACCTCCGGCAGCGAAAACACTTTAAGGCCTGCCGAGCCAAGAATGCTAGAAGCATTGGGCCCCAAGTTCCCCGTCAAAAGTACATCCACATTTTGTTCCAGCAGAAATTGTGCCGCCTTCACCCCTGCACCGCTGCCTTCCAGGGCACCCGGGTTGGGCAAAAAACTCCATTCCTTTTTTTCATTGTCATAAATAGCATAAAAAGCACACCGGCCAAAACGGGGGTCCAGCTGGGAACTGGTTTCCTGCCCACTGGCACTAATCGCAATTTTCATTACTGCAGACCTCCTGTTTTCGATTTCAATAAGGGTGACTGTAATAATTTTTTAAACAAGTCACTGCTATAATTTTCTACCCTGCCGGTATCACAACATTCTGCCAGGCTTTGATCCAGGGGAATTTTATCCATAAAGGGAATCCCAGTTGTACTGGAAACCTGTTCACCCTTGGAGGGGCCAAAAATTTCAATTTTTTCCCCGCAATGGGGGCAAATAAGGTAGCTCATGTTTTCTACCAGGCCCAAAACCGGTATATCCATTGAATCCGCCATTTTTAGGGCTTTTTTGACCACCATAACCGCCAAATCCTGGGGAGAGCTGACCACAACCAGGCCATCAAGGGGAATGGTCTGCATCACAGTCAACGGAGCATCAGCCGTTCCCGGCGGCAGATCGATAAATAAATAGTCCAGTTCACCCCACTCTATTTCTTCCCAAAACTGGGTTACTACCCTGCCGATAATCGGCCCGCGCCAGATCACAGGATCGTCTTCATTCGTAAGCAACAGGTTTAAAGACATCACCTTAATACCTGAGGAACTAACGGCCGGAGACAGACCCTCCCGTGAAGAGGCCTTCAAACCGAACATCCGGGGAATACTGGGGCCGGTAATATCAGCATCCAAAACCCCGGCCTTAAAACCTTCTTTTTGTGCACCTACCGCCAGCAAGGCCGTTACTGAAGATTTACCTACGCCCCCTTTGCCGCTCATCACGGCAATCACACGTTTAATATTTGGACGGCGAATTTTTTCTATCCCTTTTGCACCGGCTGGCGCTCCTTTGGAATCCATCATCCTGCACTCCCTTTCCCAAAGATCTTTGAAACCTTCCCTCATAGTTAAGTGATCTACCGGTTAAATGCTTATTACTTGGTTGACTTACCGCCCTGTGAACGCTTTTTATAATTCCAAATAGCCTGGTGCAGCGCCCCGGCCCCAAGGTTAGAGCAGTGCACCTTGGGATCGGGCAACCCGCCGAGTGCTCTGAGTACATCCAGATCTGTAATTTTCAGGGCTTCATCAATATTTTTCCCCTTAGCCAGCTCCGTTAAAACACTGCTGGTGGCAATTGCTGCCGGACAACCCATAATTTCAAATTTAATTTCAGAAATACAACTATCTTTAACATTGATATAAATACGCAGGTAGTCCCCGCACGAAGGGTCACCCATGGTTCCTTCCCCGTCAGGATTGGCAATATAGCCGGCATTGCGGGGATTTATAAAATGTTCAATGACCCTATCAGAATATAACATCCAGGCCTCCCCCTCCCAGGGAAAAATGTTGATCACATTCCAACTTAGAATTAGAGCCATTAATAATATTAACACATGCATCCCGGAATTACTATTATTATTCCCTGAAAATGCTGTAACGACTGCTTGGGATTAGACATAAACCCTTTTGTCAGCCTGCCACCAAATAACCGGCCGGCCAGTAATACTGCGTGCCAAAACTGGAACGTTTTTTGTCACCGGCCGTTCAGGGCCTGCCTTTAGTTTATCCTTCTTTTTCCCGGGATTCAATGTCTTGCAACTGTTTTTGAATGATATTGAGCTGATCTTGCAGATATTCTGCACTGTCTTTAAGATATTCCTCTTCGCTGTAGTTAACCATATCGGCATTAGGGGCCGGATACCCATATTCGCGGTAGCCGTACCCATACGCCGGATACCCGTACATAGAAGCAGCCATTGCCCTTCTGGAGGGGAGTTCCGGGTTAAACCTGCAGTAAGGATAAGGGTTACCCCTTCCCCAACCGGCACCCGGGCCAAAACCCCAGCCGAAACCCCGGCCAAACCCCCGGCCGCCGAAACCGGCACCAAAGCCGGCACCAAAGCCAGGCCCCCTGCCAAATCCAAAACCTCTCATCATCCATCTTCTCATGCTATTTTTCACCCCTTCCTTATCTTTTCCCTTGGCCCTCCCGGGATGCATGCATTAGAGGCCTATTTAAAAATTCAATAGCAGCTTATTTATTTGAAAAAATAATCGTCACTTTTTCCCACCACCGGCAACCCCGCTCCCGCCGCACTTTCACGCCGGTCGGAAGCCCCGCCT
>JAAYRR010000028.1 GCA_012518675.1 Bacillota bacterium | reverse complement strand
GTTTTGCTGCCAAAACCAAATGCCCGAATATATTCAAACATTTTTTCCGGGCCCAGCCTTTCCCCCAAACGCATAAAGGCCGGGTTGCAGGAACCCAAGACAGCTTCTAAATAGGAAATTGAACCGTGAGTGGTCCAACAGTGAATGGAATGACCGGCAATATTTGCTGAACCGGTGCAATGAAAGTGTTCCTTTTCATCGTACATGTTTTCTTCTATGGCTGCAGAAAGGGTTATTAATTTAAAGGTCGATCCCGGTTCGTAGGTATCAGTAACCGGGTAAAGCCGCCAGTGTTCCTTGGGATACCGGTTATAGTCGTTAGGATCGAAATCAGGCTTGGAAGAGGCTGCCAAAAACGCTCCTGTCTGCGGGTTAACGGCCAAGCCTATAATTCTGTCAGCATCGTATTCAACCATTGCCCGGGAAAGTTCCCTTTCCAGAATATACTGGATCGTTTCATCAATGGTCAGGTAAATATCCATGCCTTCTTTGGGAGGATTATAGCGCCGCACACCGGCAATTTCCCTACCCCTGTTGTCGGTAGGAAATACGATTTGTCCGTCCCGGCCTTTTAAATAATCTTCAAAATACAGTTCCAACCCGGCCCAGCCCTGGTCGGTTCCCACAAAACCGAGCAGTTGGGATAAAAGGCTACCGTTTGGATAAAATCGTTTGGTTTCATGTGTAAAGGTAATACCCGGCAGGTTTAAAAGTCTTACTTCTTTGGCAACATCTTCTTCAACTTTTCTTTTTACATAGACAGCTGCACGTTCCTGAGTAATAAGTTCAAAGATACTTTCTACAGACATTTCCAAAACAGGTGACAGGGCCCGGGCTGTAAAAAGGGGATCTACAATTTGTGGAGGCACGGCCATAACTGTTTCCACTGTAGCGCTGCCGGCCAGTAGGTATCCGTTCCGATCATAGATACTACCCCGTGGTGAGCGGGTGGGGATACTGCGGTTCCATTGTTCCCAGGCTTTCTGCTGTAATTCTTCGGCCCGGACGAATTGTATCCAGCCCAACCTGAAAATTAGGGCAACAATGATTAATACTGTCAAAACAAAAATGCCGAGAACCCGGCGGCGCATACCTAAATTAAAAGTTGTCTGACGAAACATTGAACCTCTCTTTCCAGGCACACAGGTTAATATTTTGTTTCCCGCGCAGAAAGAACCAGCCACTGCCTTTTTTCAGGGTGTTGTAAACCCAGTTCACCGACGGCAATCCTTTCAATTCTTTCCAAAGAAGCAAGACGCTTGACTTCAATGCAAAGGACTTCCTTTTCTTCTTGCAGCAAAGCCATTTCCCTGTGCAGATGCTGAATACGGTAATTACAGGCTACAATGCGCCCGTACTGGCTGATAACACCTACACCAGCCACAATTAAAATAGTTAATAAAAAATATAAGAGCATGCTTTCCCGCAAGGGTAGGCTGCCTGCCGGCCTGGCAGAGGTTGATGCCGCCTTGCGTCTTTTGGTAACGGGTGGTGCAATGCTTGGCCCGGGCCTAAAATTTCCGGCAGCCCCCTGCTGCAAATGATAGCCTGCTTTTGGCTTTTTTCTGGCTACTATCAACTTTATTCACCTGCCAATTTTCTTAGAACTTCGATTTTCAACATTTTTCCGCAGCCCTGAGACGAGCACTTTTGGCCCGCGGATTTTCTGCCAATTCTTCTTCACTGGGGAAAAGCGGTCTTTTTGTTAAAATTTTTAACAGCGGGGTTCTACCACATCCGCATACCGGCATATCAGGCGGGCAGATGCAGCCCCGGGAATATTCCCGGAATATTCTTTTGACAATCCTGTCCTCCAGGGAATGATAAGCGATAACAACCACCCGGCCACCGGGCCTTAAGAGCTTTATTCCTTGATTCAAGCCTTTTTTTAAATTATCCAGTTCGGCATTGACTGCAATGCGCAAAGCCTGAAAAACACGTTTGGCCGGATGCCCCCCTTTTCTTCTAGCCGGTGCGGGAATGGCCGCTTTAATTATTTCCACCAGCTGACTGCTGTTCAGTACCGGCCCTTTGTGCCGGCGGTGTTTAACAATCAAGGAGGCAATACGCCGGGCCCATTTTTCTTCTCCATAGGCCCGAAAAATCCCGGCCAATTCCTGCTGGGGGAGATCTGCCAGCAGTGCAGCGGCTGTTACAGGCAGGGTCTTGTCCATACGCATATCCAAATGAACATCGTCCCGGTAAGAAAAACCCCTCTTTGGGCAGTCCAACTGATGGGAAGAGACACCTAAGTCCAGTAAAAGGCCGTCGACAGCCCCAATCCCCAGCTGTGTACAAACCTGTTCAATTTCCCTAAAATTAGCCTTGACAGCCTGAAAAGCCTCATTTAAGGTAGAAAGCCTGTTCTGTGCAGCTTGCAAAGCCTCCTGGTCACAATCAATGCCCACCAACCTGCCCGTAGGCAAAAGCTGTTTGATGATTGCTGCAGCGTGCCCCCCTCCCCCCAGGGTGGCATCAATAACAATTTTACCGGATAGCGGCTGTAAGAACTTTAACACCTCCGGCAGCATAACCGGGGTATGCCTGAAATTACCTCTATAAACCATTTTATTCCTTTCATAATTAAAGCTGAAAATCCAGCAAGCTTTCTGCCACCTGTTCAAAGGAAAGGTTGGACTTGTTACTGTATTCTTCCCAAATATCTTTATCCCAAATCTCGGCGCGATTGGATACGCCAATAAAGACGATATCCTTTTTTAACTGGGCATGTTCACGCAAAAGGGGTGGAACCAGAATACGCCCCTGTTTGTCCATTTCCAATGCGGAGGCGCCGGAAAAAAAGATTCGCAGAAAAGCCCTGGTCTCTGCCCTTGTAAAAGGCAAGCCTTTCAGCTTACCTTCAAGGTTTTCCCATTCCTGTGCGGGATAGAGGAATAAACAGTTGTCCAAACCGCGGGTAACAAAAAAGTTTTCCCCTAATTTATCACGAAAACGGGAGGGGACAATAACACGTCCTTTTTGATCAAGTGTATGGTTAAATTCACCAATCAGCATCTTTAGGCTCCATTTATGGAATGTTTAACATAAACGTGCGTAATCATTTCTGAGAACTTACCTTTCCCACTTTGCACCACTTTGACACCATTTTAAACCACTTTCGTTTTATATTCTACCCTGCGCTGGAAATTCCTGCTGTCAAATTAAAAACGGGGTTTAGGGAAATAGGAAAAAAGAAGGAATTATAATGTAAAATCCCTTCATTTATTGTAAATATAACCCAAAAACACCCTCAGTTGAGCATCATTAGGTGCAATAAAAGGGTAAAAAGGGTCGGTAAATTTTAGAATGGGGGCATATTTTTTGTTAAAAATTTTTAATAATTTTGGGGGGAACTACAGGGAATTAAAAAAGAAGGCAGGTTTTCGCCGCTAGTTTTTTATTTTTACCGGTTGTTTTGCATAAAAAAACACCGGTTCAATAAACCGGCAATACAAAAATATATATCTTTAATACCTTGTTCAAACTAAATACTTTAAAAAAGCAGAAGCAGTATAAAAATAAATTAACAATCCTGTCACATCTTTAATGGTGGTCACAAAAGGCCCGGAAGAAAGCGCGGGGTCTAGACCATAATGGTTAAAAATGATGGGCACCAAAGTGCCGATTATAGCAGCAACAATAATTGTAAAAAACATGGAGAAACCAACCACTAAGCCTAAAACAGGCAGGCCCTGCCACAAAAAAGCAGCAACAGAAATTAAAATCCCATTAACCAGCCCTATGATTAGGCCAACCCTTATTTCACGGTACAGGTACTGCCAAGCCTTGGCTGTTTCAATTTCCCCGGTAGCCAGGCCACGCACAAAAACCGTTGAAGACTGGGTAGCAACATTGCCCCCCATATCCATAATTACCGGAATAAAAGCGGCCAGCACCACGATAGACTGCAGTGTGGCACTGAAGGCCCCCACGACACTCCCTGAAAAAATGCCCCCCAGAAGGCAAATGATCAGCCAGGGCAACCTTTTCCAGGCCAGGTCGAGAACAGGAGCGTCCAAAATATTGACCCCTTCAATTTCACCTGCACCGGCTAAGCGATAGATGTCTTCTGTAGCTTCTTCCTCGATAACATCTAAAATATCATCAACCGTAATAATCCCCAACAGGCGTCGATCCCCATCTACAACCGGAACGGCAAGCAGATCATAGCGGGCTACAACACGGGCTACCTCCTCTTGGTCCATATCCACCGGCACACTGATCACATTGGTAAGCATTATTTCGTGGAGGAAAGTACCATCGCCGGCAGCAATCAGATCCCGCAGGGATAAAACACCGCTGAGCCGGGTCCCGGAATCAATAATATAAACATAATAAATAATTTCTGCCTCCGGGGCAACTTCACGCAAACGAATAATAGCTTCCTCTGCAGGAATATCTTCCGGCAGAGAGATAAAGTCTGTGGTCATAATCCCGCCAGCAGTATCTTCAGGATATCTTAACAAACCCTTAATCTCTTCTGCTTCTTCCTCGATCAGACTTAGAAATTCCCGGGCTTCCTCCGGGGAAAGCTCCCCCAAGAGGTCTGTAGCATCATCCACGGCCATTTCCTTAAGAATGGCCGAAGCATGGTGCTTGGTGAGAAGCCTTAGCAAGGAAATGCGATCAAAGCCTTCCATTTCCTGGATAATACGGGCAGCCTCCTCATCGGAAAGGAGCCCAAAAAGTTCTTTTTTCTGTTCAACTGTTAATTCGTCGATCAGGTCTATGAGATCACTGGGATGCAACCCTTCTTTTACCCGACCTATAATTTCCTGCAACGTTTGTTGGATAGACAACTTTTTCACCCCCGGTTGTTTACTTTATAAAGAAAAAACATGTTCAAAGTAGCAGATCGCTGCTGATATAATAAGTAAAAAAACCCCACCATGACGTGGAGCCGCTGTTTTGAACTCTCCCCCAACAGGGGGGCGCCCTCTTATATGCTTTGTAGGTCCCCTTATTTTAGGGCTTCTACGCCACATATAAAGTCAGGCTCCCATTATAACAGTGTTAGCTCAAAACTTAGGCGACCGGACACGCGCACGGTAGGGTATTTTTATAAAAAATTTGTAATATTTACTGTTTGCAAGAAACAAAGACGATATTTTTTACCGGGACAGAAAATTCTATTTTATTCAAGGGCATTAAGCAAAGTTACATCCACAGAATATTTAATTTACTGCTTATAGTATATCAGCCCTTTGTCTTGAAAGCAAGTCTTTGCAAACTCCCGCTAAAATTATGAAACTGCGCCCCCAACCGACCGTCAACATTATTTTATCTTTTCTTTTTTATTTTCCCTCTTTACCGGCAAAATATGCAATTCCTTCAGCTGTCCGGCAGTAACCTGTGCCGGGGCCCCGGTCAGCAAGCAGGTGCCGGCGGCGGTTTTGGGAAAGGGAATTACATCCCGGATACTTTTCTTGCCCGCCATAAGCATGATTAAACGATCCAGGCCGAAAGCAATACCCCCATGGGGCGGAATCCCATATTGAAATGCTTGCAGGAAAAACCCGAATTTTTCTTGTATTTCCTCCGCCTGCAGACTTAAAATCTTAAAGATTTTTTCCTGAAGTTCTTTTTTATAAATACGCACGCTTCCCCCGGCAACTTCCACGCCATTATAAACCAAATCATAGGCCTGTGAACGAACCTTTACAGGCTCTGCATCCAGTAAAGGCAGATCTTCGTCCAAAGGAGCTGTAAAGGGATGGTGGTTGGCCATATACCTTTTTTCTTCAGCGTCATAAGCCACCAAGGGAAAATCAATAACCCAAAGAAAGTGATCCTTATCCTGGGGAATCAACCCCAAACGTTGGGCTAAATAAACCCGGAGCTGACCCAAAACTTTTAAGGCCGGTTCCCATTGATCGGCAACAAAAAGCAGCAGGTCCCCCGGCTTTGCTTGCATTCGTTCCTTGATCTTTGCGCATTGGGCCGGGGCAAAAAATTTGGCCAACGGCGTTTTAAATCCGTCTTCCGTAGGTATCATCCAGGCCAGGCCACCCGTTCCCCAAGATTGCACCAATCGGGTCAGGTCGTCAATTTCTTTACGGCTAAAATGACCGCAGCCTTCAACGTTCAAGCCCTTGACCACACCACCTTGGGCAATAATTCCCCGGAAGACCTTAAACCCTGCTTCCCCGGCAATATCTGTAATATCGGCAATCTCCATTGCAAAGCGGGTATCCGGTTTATCGCTGCCAAAACGTTCCATAGCCTCTGCATAAGGCAGTACCTTGAAGGGAATTTCCACTTCTTTATGCATTGTTTCCTTAAAAATATAATGAACCAGGCCTTCTGTTTCCCGCCGGATATCCCTGCCGGTACAAAACGAAAGCTCCAGATCTATCTGGGTAAATTCTGGCTGACGATCAGCCCTTAGATCCTCATCCCGGAAACAGCGGGCAACCTGAAAATATTTGTCAACCCCGGACGCCATCAACAGCTGCTTAAACAGTTGCGGGGACTGCGGCAAAGCATAAAAACTGCCGGGCACCGTGCGACTGGGTACCAGGTAGTCCCGGGCCCCCTCCGGTGTGCTGCGGGTCAATAGCGGTGTTTCAACTTCCCAGAAACCCTGTTCATCAAGGTATCGCCGCAAAGACATCAAAACCTTATGGCGCAACTGCAGGGAACGCTGCATTTCTGGGCGCCGCAGATCCAGGTAGCGATATTTCAAACGCAGGTTTTCATCAGTATCGATGCCATCTTCAATATAAAAAGGCGGCGTTTGGGAGGAATTTAATATTTCCAGTTCCTGCACATCTATTTCTATTTCTCCTGTAGCCAGGCCGGGGTTGATCGTCTCTTCAGCACGGCGCCGGACCTGGCCCCTGACCGCCAGTACATATTCTGAACGTAGCTTTTCTGCTTCTTTAAAAAAACCAGCGTTTTTATCATAGTCAAAAACTACCTGTATAATACCGTAGCGATCCCTTAAATCAACAAAAATCAGCTTGCCGTGATCCCTTTTGCCTTGCACCCAGCCGGCAAGCACTACCTCCTGGTGGACATCGTTTTTGTTTAGCAAACCACAATAATGAGTTCTTTTCAGGCGCATAATTACAGTACAGCCTTTGGAGGCTGTTTACCCCCTTCCAGCAAGCCGGCAACTTCTTTGCTCAGGACTTGAAATGTTTTAACAGTTCTGCCGGGGATACTTCCTGCTGTTCCCCCTGCAGCAGGTCCCGCAGTTTTAATTTTTTATGCAGTTTTTCTTCTTTCCCTAAGATTACCACATAGCGAAAACCGTGGCGGTGGGCATATTTCATCTGTGCTTTCAAGCTGCGACCTAGGTAATCGGTTTCTGCTTTTAAGCCCTGGGCACGCAACTGGTAAAGCAGTAACAGACCTTCCCCCCGCAAACCCGGGTCGTCAATAGCCAAAAAAATTCCGTCAGGGGCATCTTCTGCCGGCCATAGATTTTCTTTTTCCATAGCCAACAAGATTCTTTCCACCCCGGCAGCCATTCCCACGCCGGGAACATAAGGCCCTCCACAACTTTCCACAAGGTGGTCATAGCGCCCTCCGCCCACAAGTGAATTCTGTGTATCCAGGGCGTCAAAAATAAATTCAAAAGCTGTTTTCGTATAATAGTCGAGTCCCCGCACAAGGCAGGGATCTACCTGATAGGGAATCTGCAAGGCCTGCAGCAGTTTTAATACCATTTCAAAACTTTCCCGGCAGGAAGGACAAAGGAATGAATCAAGCGCGGGTGCGTCCTGCATAGCCTCCCGGCAACTTAAAACCTTGCAGTCCAAAATCCGCAAGGGGTTAGTCTGCATTCTTTGCCGGCAGTCTGGACAAAGTGAAGACTCTTTTTCCCGGGCAAAGTTCCTGAGATAATCCTGAAAAGAAGGCCGGCACTGCGGACAACCCACACTGTTTATCTGCAAGCTCAAATTTTCGAAACCCAATTTTGCAAACAAATCTGCTGTAAATTTAATAATTTCGACATCTGCAGCCGGGTCCTCTGTCCCAAAGGTTTCAATGCCCATCTGGTAAAACTGCCTTTGCCGACCGGCTTGGGGCCGATCATAGCGAAACATAGGGCCAAAATAAAAAAATTTCAGGGGCTGGGCACGGTGGTTTAAACCATGTTCCAAGTAGGCCCGTGTTACACCGGCTGTACCTTCCGGCCTCAGGGCCAATTCCCGACCGCCACGATCCTTAAAAACATACATTTCTTTTTTAATAATATCGCTTGCTTCCCCTACACTGCGCACAAAAAGCTCCGACTCTTCAAAGATCGGGGTGCGAATTTCCGTGAAATTGTATTTAAAACACATCTCCCGGAATACTTCCTCCAAATACTGCCATTTCACTGCTTCTTGCAGCAGGATATCACGCGTTCCCCGTGGTGCTTTTTTCATTTATCACACCCCTTTGGGCTCTTCTTAAGGTACAGCTTGGGCCCAACACATATTGATTTTAGCCAATGGAGGGGGCCTTGTCAACTTCACCGCCCAAGTCAAATCAGCTGGAAGGGCGTACTTTGGGGAATTACCCCC
>JAAYRR010000027.1 GCA_012518675.1 Bacillota bacterium | reverse complement strand
TACCTCTTTAATCTGTTCGGCAAAATTTCTTAAAATATTATAATCAATACCGTAACCTTTTTCTCCGGCCAAGGCTTCCCCGCTTAGCTTTAATATAATGCGCTTATAGACGGGCAAAGTCATTTGTAAACCCCCCAATTATATTGTATCGCCGATGTGCAATTCTTATCCAAGGTTTGCCAAATTTGGCATGCGCATTTAAATGCTGACTGTATGGTTGTTCATTTTTCCCTGGCCGTTCCCCGAGCACTAAACGTACTAATAGCAAAACGTAATCAAATGAAATAATTCACCGCTCAGGTCTGGAAATCCTTCCTTTGCCTGAGGCAATCCCTTTAAGACGTTGGTTTCAACCTACTGCCACCATTTAAGTTTTACCTGTTTAAAATAGCTTTACTCCACCATTAAAAAGTAATAATAAAGGGGTTGGCCCCCGTATTGCAGTTCTACCTCCAGCCGGGGAAACTTATCGCACAGCTGTGCCTGCAGTTCATGCGCCTGGTCGCCGGTGATATTGTCCCCATAAAATAGAGTCAACATTTCATCCCCCGGGGTGAGCATGGCTTCAGCAAGGGCAACTGTTGTCGCGTCGATCTCCTTGCCGCCGGCCAACAAACAACCGTTGCTAATACCGATGATATCCCCTTTTTCAACTTGCAAACCATTGATTACAGCAGCACGGACAGCATAGGTTACCTCACCTGTTTTGACTTGACGTGCCCTTCGGCACATTTCGGCATGATTTTCAGACAGCGACTTAAGCTGGTTCAAAGCTAAAAGGGCAGCCAGGCCCTGGGTAACACTCCTGGTGTCCACAACCATGATTTCCTTTGCCACCAGTTCTGCTGCCTGTTCGGCAGAAAGCTTGATGTTGCTGTTGTTGGGCAACACAATAACCTGTTCGGCCGGCAGGGCAACAATAGCCTCTACAATTTCCTTTACTGAAGGGTTCATGCTCTGCCCCCCGGAAACCACCCGATCAACACCTAAACTGGTAAAAATAGCAGCTAATCCCTTGCCGGAAGAGACAGTAACCACTCCGATCCGTCCAGGATTTTTTTGTTCTCCGGATCCCTGTTCTCCGGGGGAAAAATTTGCCTCAAAATTAGCTGTAACCCCCTTTTCCCCAGTTTCCTGCATGGAAATGCCCCACCGGGTTTCCTCATATTGATCGACCATATTATCAATTTTAAGATCATGAAGACTGCCAAAAAACAAACATGTTTCCAGCACAGTCCCCGGGTGATCGGTATGAATATGTACTTTGACCATCCCGCCTTCCCCAGCAATCAAAAGTGAATCCCCCAGCTCTTCCAGGGAACGGCGCACCTTGCGGGTAGAAATATCGCTGCCCTTGATCAATACTTCGGTACAATAAGGAAAAACAGGGTTAAACTCTTCTTTGGAAAGAGTTTCCCCTGTACCTCCTCCTTTCCCAGTACTCGCTGTCGCCCCCATGGACGGTCTCCGTTCTTCTATAAAATAAATCTCATTTTTAATATCAGCCCGCCGCAACATACTTTGCAGGCAGCCCTCCAGAAAAACTACCAGCCCCAACCCCCCGGCGTCAACAACACCAGCTTCCTTCAAAACCGGTAGCAGCTCCGGTGTTTGTTCCAGGGCGCCCCTGCCCTTGTCAATTGCTACACGCAACAAATCTATAAAGGTTAAAGACGTCTGCAGGGCCTCCCTGCTGCCTTTGGCAATTTCCCTGGCAACTGTCAGGATCGTGCCTTCCACAGGCTTGGAAACAGCGTTATAAGCATAGACAATACCATACTGGAAAGCCCTGCCAAATTCCGGCAGGCGGGCTTTCTCTTTCCCGGAAAGCCCCCGGGAAATACCCCTGAACATCTGGGAAAGTATTACACCAGAATTTCCCCTGGCCCCCAGCAGCGAACTGCGGGCGGCAATGTCAGCAACTTTCCCGATAGATTTTGTTTCCACCTGTTGCAATTCCCGGGCTGCGGCCCGCATTGTCAAACCCATATTCGTACCGGTATCTCCATCAGGTACCGGAAAAACGTTGAGGGCGTTAATTGATTCCTTATGTAAGTCAAAATAGCTGCAAGCCTCCAGAATCATATGCCGCAAATCATCACCGTCAAGATAATATGAGTTTTCCTTTTTTATTTGTGTCATTACTATATTACACTCCAGGTACAGTGTTTTGGGTATGCTTTATAAAAGTCAAGCCGGCCACAGGCCCTACATGGGTTGCAATAACTGGGCTTATTTCATATGTTTTCAGGGGTAAACCCGGCAGGCGTTGCCGGATTAGATCCTTTAGCCTTTGAATGTTTTCCCCTGATTCGGCGTTCAAGAGAAACAGCTCCAACCCTTCACCGGTGGTTGGCAGTTCGTGCACCAGCCTTGCCAACGCTTTTTTCATGGTCCGCACCCTGTCAAACACCTCTATTTTTCCTCCGGAAAAATAGAGAATAGGCTTAATCTGCAAAAGCGTCCCCAGAAGAGCCTGTGCACCCCCAATTCTACCCCCTTTTTTTAAAAATTTCAGGGATTCCGGCACAAAAAAAACTTTTAGCTTACTTTTTAAATTTTCCAGCATCGCAGTAATCTCTTCCCGGCTTTTCCCTTCCTGCGCGGCACGGGCCGCTGCCAAAACCAATAAAGCTAGGCCACCAGAGGTAGAAAGTGAATCTACAATAGAAATGTGCGCGGGAGCAGTCATTTTAGCAGCAGTCCTTGCACTTTCCACTGTACCACTTATCCCGGAGGAAATAAGGATAGCCACAACCTCGTTACCTTTTTCAACTAGTCTTGCAAAAACCTTGGCAAAATCCCCGGGTGAAGGCTGTGAAGTAGAAGGTACCTCTGGGGAATTCATTAATTTATGAAAATACGTCGCATTGTCAATGGACCCGTCTTTTATTGTTTCTTCTGTAAAATTTACATAGAGGGGCACAACCTTTATACCATAACGTTCCAAAACCTCTTCTTCCAGAAATGCCGTTGTATCTGTTACAATTTTTATTTTTGACATTATTTTTCTCCCATACTAAAAAATATCCTGCCGGCGGGCATTATCAGGGCGTCAGTTGACCTTTTTAGGTACATTTTTCAGAACACCTGTTTACAAGTTTACAAAAACAGATGGAAAATGTTTAGGGGGAATACCTAGAGTTCCCTATTTCTTCATATTTAGGGTAAAACCCTTCTCTATTCCCTGATGGTTACTAAACATACCTTTATATTTTTATGGCGAATTGCCTACCAGTGGGGGCCGAACCCAGCGCTTACCGGTGGGTTTCTTTTTTTCTATAGACCATTCCTTGAAAAGTTGCCACTAAGACCCCTTGTTCAGCAGTAATATCAACTTTATAACTGGCCAACTTGGGGTTTAAAGAAATTTCTTGTCCTGTCGCGATCAGGACCCCTTCCTGAACAGCCAGCATAAAAGAAATATGGGCATTGATAGCCATAGCGATATTGCCGTGCGAATTTGAGGCAACAGCAAAAACAGCATCCGCCAAAGCAAAAAGAGCCGCACCATGAACTGTACCCATACTGTTCAAATGATGTTTTTTTATTTTCATCCCAGCCCTGATTTTTCCTGCAGATGATTCCAGCAATTCAATACCCACATATTGCGAAAACCGATCCTTGTTATAAAAATTTTCCATATCATGTTTACCCATTACTATACCCCCTTCCCATTATTATATTCGAAATCTTTGAACTATTACACCAAAAACGTTCTTTATTTGTTCCGGTAATATTAAAACGGGCCGTTCAAAAATAATTTGAACGGCCCGTAACTTTTTAAAACATATTTACTAAATTCTTGTAACCGCAAGTCTTATTGTAATTTAAGCCGGGTACTCCAAACTTAGCTGTTCAGGTATATGTTATTTTTTTGTATTCCTTAAAAATCCGGCGTCAGGACCACCCGCTTGAGCAGTTTGCCGGAGTGGGATTCCTTGAAAGCCTGTTCAATCTGGCTCATCGGCCGCAGCTCTACGAAGGGTTCTACTTTGATTTCGCCGTCCAGGACCATTTTCAGCACTTCGGGGTAATACTTGGGTAAGCAGCCCCAGGTGCCGATGATTTCGGCGTCAAAGGCCATCAGGCGTGAAAACATGTATT
>JAAYRR010000143.1 GCA_012518675.1 Bacillota bacterium | reverse complement strand
CTCTGCCTACACCTTCTGCAAAAAAGCGTTCAAAAACCTTAAGGGCCAGGTTTCTACTATAAACACCATTCGCCACCTGTGGCCATTTTTTGACGTCCCTGAAAACGACCGTTCTGGGATATTCAGGCTTTTGGGTAAAACGGCAACGTATTTTTTCATAACCCAAGGCCGCCAAACACGCTATCCGATGCTGACCTTCTGAAACCACAAAACGGTAATCTGAGCCTTTAAGGAGCAAGTAGCCACTGAT
Source organism: Bacillota bacterium (assembly GCA_012518675.1). Classification (GTDB taxonomy): domain Bacteria; phylum Bacillota; class Dethiobacteria; order DTU022; family UBA8154; genus JAAZMI01. The sequence continues at coordinate 2,022 of JAAYRR010000143.1, read as the reverse complement.
ATAACCGTCTGAAAACAGCTCCGGGTGATAACCTTGCTGTTTAAGTAAATTATAAAGATGAACTAGACGTCCGAATTCAGCACGCCCGAATTTATCGGTGCTAGGGCCAAAGTGATGATTTCCGCCAGGCCTGGTTTCACCTGGTTCCCGTTCAAAAATTACTTTTTTACTTTTATCCCAATACCAAGGGTAGCCAATCCACCCCGGCCTTAGTTGTGAAGCCCTTCCCCGGCGAACAAACAATGCCTCTTCCTGGTTTTTAGGACAAAAACGTTCATAATAACCCTTGAGTACAGAGTCTGAATATTGCAGCGCGGGATTTCCCTGGTAATCTTTTAAAACCTCCACAAAATGGTGCCAGTCATTGACATACCCTGCGCCGTGCATATCGGTACATTTTTCCAGGCTTACATCAAAGACGGTTGAAGGGGAATGGGGGGTTTCTTGGGCCTCCGGGACTGCAAAAAACTCCAGGTTGGAATGTTTATTCACCAAGCACAATTCAAATTTTTGGCCACCCTCTTTATCTATAACAGCAAGTACTTCGGGTTTCAGACTATGCAAAGCTGCAGCTTCTACCAAATCTACCTTACTAAATTCTGTTACTGAAGGCACTGCGGCGACCCTTAGGAAAAGCTGCTTCCTGGCTTTTTTTAATAATATTTCCAGTAATGCTTTCTTTTCTTCTGGCCTGGCGTTAAACATAGCAATGTCTTCGTTTGCCACAGCAATAATAGCATCAAATTCTGGGATTTCATGCATCCACTTTAAACCTATTTGTGAATGGTAAAATTTTGCGACCTTCTGTTTAGGTTGAAGCAGGTTATCATGCCATTCCTTGGCAATTATATTTAATATTCTTTCCTGACGGCAGTCCACAGCAGTTACATCATAACCAAAATAATTTAAGTTTTTGCTGATAATACCATCCATAAAACCTATTTCTAACACTGTAGACATATTTTTAGCGATGTGCTTTTCTATGAATCCTAAAAGTTTTTTACGCTCCAATAATTCTTCAGTTTTAGTCGTTATTGTCAACGTAACATCGCCAGCCCTGACAACAGTTGAAATCTCCTCACCCTTTGATTTTACAGTGCCGACAATTTTGGGAACCAACCGCTTCATGGCAACAGCAATGTCTTCTTTTTCTCGTTCATCCCCGGCAATGTACCTGGCCTTCATATAGACATTGTACGCCTCTAAAATTTCCCCATTTTTTTCAAGTATGTAACCCAAATTATAAAGCAAGTCAAATGAAAGCGGGTGCCTGGTCAAGCCTTCTTCCAGAATATTTTTAGCCCCCTGCCAGTCCGCCTCTTCAACCCGAACCAGCGCCTCCAGTGAATAGCGTTCTATAGTTGTGGGCGCAAGCTTAATATATTGCCCCAAGAAGAAATTAGCATCATCAAACCGATCCTGTTCAACAAAATTAATTATGAGCCCACTTAATTCATCAAGAACTGCACCCACCTTAGCATTTAAATTATGCAAAATCATTTTCCCCCCAGAATACTAATTAGTAGCTGATTCTAAACATTTTTCCCCTTCAAATATTATATCGACCCAAAATAAATATTTAATAGGCCAAAGTCGGGTTTCCATCTTTGAATGTTTCCAGGGAGGGCCGTCAAAATAACAAACTAAAACACGGGGACCAAAGGCAAACCCTGTGTCCCCCCCCTGAAAAAGACCGCGCTGGGTGAACATAAAAAAACCCTTCCGCGATACGGAGGGGTAAAAAACCGGGTTTTTTTAGTTAAACTATCTAAACCTATTGTTGTTCCTTGAGATGACTGTCTATTAGCAAGGCCACAATATTTATTGTAGGTAAAATAATGGGTGGTTCACTGCCCTTATTGGATAAATCAGTTACCAGGCTCCTTAAATAAGGAAACAAAATTGCTACCGCATTGGTCTAATAAAACGACATTTTTTCATCCGCAGTCAATTCAGAAGCCCCTTGAATAACAAACAACCCCATTATTTCTGCTTTTATATATAAAGACGTTTCTTTACAAT
>JAAYRR010000142.1 GCA_012518675.1 Bacillota bacterium | reverse complement strand
CCTATGCCGGTTATGTCATGAATTTCGGCCAGAGCAAGTTGGGTATTCTAGCCCTGGTCTTAATCCCGGGGGTCCTAATCATCATTTTTGAACTGCGTAACCTTTTCCAGCTTGCAGCAGGGTGGGAAACAGAAAAAAAAGCACAGGGAAAAAAAGAAAACAGTGCACCCCCGGACAGTTCAAAACCGCTTTCCGGGTAAAGACCAACAGCAAAGCAAGCCAGGAAAATTTCTGCAAACAGTTGTGCTGTTTCTTTTTACTAAAAAGCAAACAACGGGGGGAAAAGATGAAAACTCAAATGAAACTGAAAGTAGTAAGGAGCCTATTGCTTTTAGCGTTAGCCCTCATCCTTGTTATTGGCGGGACCACGCTGTCTTGGTTTACGGCCGAATTTAACATTCCTTCTGCGGCAGAAATGTTTACAGGCAAGATAGCGTTTGAAATCACCGCTGCCGACGTCTATACCTCCGAATCCGAAGGGGTAAAGCAGGAAGGGGAAAACATAGCATGGGAAGCCGGGGACGATAAGGAGTTCCGCTGGATTATAAAAAACACAGGTTCCAAGAATTCCTTCTTCCGTGCGCAGGTAAAAAGTAACCCGGCATACCAGGTTGCGGCAGGGAAAGGAAATACTGCACCCGGCAGCCTCGCTGCCTTTCCTGCTAATAACCAAATTACCTGGCTGTTACCGGCAGACTCTGCCTGGCAAACAGGCACCGCCAACGCCGACAACTGGTATTATTACTGCCGGCCGGTAAAAAACGGCGATGAAATCACGCTGGTGCTTAATGGCCGTTTGTCTGCAGATGCTGAAGACAGCACCTGCACAGTGCAGTTGCAGGCGGAAGCGGTGCAGGCTTCACATGGTGCAGCAGCTGCAGAATGGCCCCATAATCCCGGGCAGCAGGAATAAACTTTCGTTTGGAAAGGTACTACAAAAGTGGCATGCAGAATCATCATGTTTGACTATAAAAATTAATACCCCGGTGTGATGGGGATTTATGCTAACCGGGATAAGATGTAACTGGAATTAACAGATTCAAATTAGTAAGGGTAAATTTAAAACTTAAAATACTGAAGGCAGGTGGTGCCCGAAACAAAGTTCTATGCAGGGTTTTTGAGGAATGTTGTCTGTTAACGGCTTCTGAAAAAAGGCAAACCCGTGCGCAAGGCGGGGACGCAAAGCCAAAGGGCCTTTCTGAAATAGAATGGCAGCCTGGCCGCCAGGGAAGTGCACACACCGGGACAACCCAAAAAAAGAAAAAATGGAGGTAAAAAAATGAAAAGCAGAGTGTTGGTCAGTATGTTGGTCATCGCCTTGGCGGCAGCTGTTATCGGCGGCGCCACCATGGCCTGGTTTACAAGTGCAGATGTAGTCAGTAATGCAACTTTTACTGCCGGGACTTTGGCAATTGAGGCTGGCAAAACAGTTATAGTTGGCGATACGAAAATAGATCTAGTTAACCCTGGTGACTCCTTCTGTGTCTGCTGGGATATTGAAAACAAAGGTACCAAGCGGACAGAACTGCGCTTTGACGGG
>JAAYRR010000141.1 GCA_012518675.1 Bacillota bacterium | reverse complement strand
TTAACCACCCAATGGGGGCCTTTGAATTACATGATTTCGCGGGTATCGATATCGGCTATTATGTAGCAGAATATTTTTATGAGGAATTTGGGGACGTACGGTGGAACCCGCCCCAAATGCTCAAAGCCTTGATGAGGTCGGGGAGACTGGGCAGGAAAACAGACGCCGGCTGGTATAGTTATAAAAAGTAAACAAAAAGGTTCTGACCGGATGTATTGACAGCACATTGTTAATAGTGGCACATGCTTTTCCAATAAAATATGTATAGGGAGGTTAAATTAAAAAATGAATGAATTTACCGTTAAACGTGTCTTTCAATCTTCAGTGACTACAGGTTTTGTGGCGACTGTTATTTCTTTTGTCTTAGCCTGTATAATTTGGCCTATATGGTCCATAGTTATGAAGTCTGTCTTTTCTGCTTTAGCTGCCACTGGGATAGCGGCTGCTCCAGAATTGGGAGCAACCTTAATCACCATTATGGTAGAAGGCAGTTGGTTCTGGTTATTGATTCATCCTTGGATATGGCTGATTCTAGTTTTGGGTGCCTGCGGGAAAACAACCTTTTCTTCCCAACAACCCTACACCGGCCTATCTTATACCGTTATGGCTTTGATCACGGGGGCGTTGGCGTTCTTTGTGGTTTTCGGTTTTATAGGCATCTGGTGGAAACCATTTAACCTGGTCTTGATGTTAATGCCAAAAACAGCCGAGGATGTGGCCTTAGCCATTTTAGGTTGGGAGGCTGCCACATACTTTATCTTTCCGTTTATTATGGTTCAGATTTCTTTTGTTGCGCTATTTCATAAGTGGCCTTTTGCTGGTACGTCAAAGCCGGCAATTGAAAATTGGGGTGTTATGTTTTTTAGCACGCTGGTAGCTGTCATCTTTTGGATTGCAGCAATAGTACCCAGTTTTATGCCTTTAGCAATAGGTGGAGAACAAGTTGTATTTCCGCCAATGGGTTCCTGGGCTACTTTTGCAGCCTTCTGCCAAGCGTTTATTTTTGTCTTTTTGATTCCGGCAGAGGGCGGGGAAGGGTACCCAATGAAATTTTTTGCTAAAAAACAACCCTTGATGGGGGTAATAGGATTTTTGATTGCTCTTGCAGCGGGGTTTATATTGCCGCCCATTATTCGGGGGATCGTTGCTCCTATGAATCTTCTCCCCGGGGCCCCTGTTGACTTAGTAGTGGCTTCTTTACTCCTTTCATGTATTACGTGCTTGTTGGCTTGGCATAGTTTATTTGATGACTTTCCGAGTGTTCAGGATGTTCCCAACAAATCGGCTAGGGTTTTAATTCGTTTGGCAATCTGGCTTATTCTTGGCTTTGGCCTTGGGACCATTTGGATTAAAACCTTTACTAAGATTCCGTTTGGAGCCAACGATCTTGGTCTAGGTTTACCTACTATGGGTGTTTTGGGTGGCCAACTTGCTTTTCTAACGGTAGTACTATATTTGAGCGCCTTTTTTGATAAGTGGCCGCTAATATATAAAGAGCCACTGTCAACCAGTAAAAAAGAAATAACCTCAAGATTTAACTAGTAATAATTGGTTTTAAGCGGAGCATTAACCCCCATTTGCTTGATTTGTTTTTTGGAAACCATTTTTAATAGCATCAAGTTTTTTATACGGTGTTGAGGGCAGCATTTTAAAATAGTGATGTAAATTGGTGGGCAACATTGTTCAATGCCAAGTGTTGCTCACCAAATTCACGACAAGGCGCGGCTTAGCCGTGAGGACAATAAATGCAGCGGTAGGCAATTAATAGTATCCAGTCATTTCATTTCGCCACGAAACAAACGAAGTTCCAATTAATTATTTAATTGCAATAAAAACCCCTTGTATAATTCCCCAAGATGTTGTAAAATTATTAGTAACAAACAAATACTTAAAAAGCTGTGAAGGAGAAAAGTAAACTGGGGTACTTCCCACAGAAAGGCGGGGCCAAAGGCTGCGAGCCCCTCTGGAAGGAGCCGGTTGAAGTTCACTCCGGAGTTTCCGGCTGAAATCCCGAAAGGGAGAATAGGTCGATGACGGGTTCTCTCCCGTTACCCTTGAGGGGGAACAGGATTTCTATACCTGCTGTGTCTGTAGGCAGGTAGGATAATTGTTTCCTAGTGCCAAGAGGACCGTGTGCCGGCAGGCACCGGTTAACTAGGGTGGTACCGCGGAAGATAATTAATTCGCCCCTTGGGGGCGATTTTTATTTTCAGGTTTAAGGCTTAGTGTTTATTACTTTCGTCCCTATGAATGTAATAAACACTTTTTTGTTTTAAACAGCGGTATAGGGGTATATGTAATTAAGAAAAATATGGTTGTTGAAAAAATCAAGGTATATTCGTCAGTTAAAAGTTTGGAGATCATCAGGGAGGGACATATTAAATGAATTTTGGTAAACATGGCATTACCAACGCCGAAAGATACCCGTACAATGAGTTTCTTGTGGAATTAAGCCCTTCTAAAAAAATAAGAAGGTCGCTGACTTGGAAAAAATTCAATGAAGAAACAAATAAAGTAGCCAACTACTTGCAGTATAATTTAGGGGTGCAAAAAGGGGATTTTGTTCTTCACCTACAGATGAACAGTCTGGAATGGGTGATTACCTTTCATGCTATTTTAAGGGCTGGGGCAGTGGCCGTTCCTTTAAACTATCGTTTTGCTGCCAATGATATACTGCATGCTGCGGAGGCATGTAAACCCAAGGCCTTTATTTTAGACGAGGGTTTTCTGCCAAAAGTTGAGCCTATTAAAAGAATGCTGGGCAGTATTAGTTCTTATATATGTATTGGCGAACACGTTCCTGCGGGTATGGTTTCCTATCACGATATTATTAAGGACGGCAACCGGAAGGATATCCTAGTTGACGTTCAAAAGGATGATCCGGCAGAACTGATGTTTACCTCCGGGACAACAGGCCCTCCCAAGCCGGTTTGTCATTCGCATGATACCCTTTACCAAATAGGTATTGGTAATGCTCTGACTTACAGTGAAGGGAAGGATACGGTTTATTTGGCTCCCCACCCCCTTTTTCATAGCGGCAGTTTCTTTTTATCATTTCCTTCTTATCTTGCGGGTGGTAAAATTGTTTTGCTTCTGGAACTGAACGATCCAAAATACTTACTGGATGCGATCTGTAACGAAAAGGTTAACAACGGCTGGGTGGCTGTCCCCACAATGTCCGACTCTATGGATGCGGTTAAAAAGGGTATAATCAACATTTCCTGGTATGACTTTTCCCATGTTACCGGAAGCATAGTGATCGGTGCACAGCCTGTTCCTTTTTCCCTTTTTAAGAATATGAAAAGAATTTTACCCTTCAAAATCGGTAATATTTATGGTATTACAGAAGGTGGTGGTGGGGGCCTGATTAACCTTTATGATGAGGATATCTTGACCAGACCCGGCTCTATTGGTAAGCCCACCTTTAATACCGAGGCAAGGATTGTTGATGAAGACGGGAATGATGTACCCGTAGGGGAAGTTGGAGAACTGATTTTGCGTGGATCAAGAAATATGAAGGAATATTTTAAAAACCCCGATATGACTGCGGTTGCTCTCCAAGATGGCTGGCTTTATACGGGGGATCTGGCTAGAAAAGACGGGGGGGGCTATTTTTACATTGTTGACCGGAAAAAGGATTTGATTATCCGCGGCGGGGAAAATATTTTCCCGGTGGAAATTGAGGATTACCTACGGCATCATACAAAAGTCAGGGATGTAGCTGTCATCGGCTACCCTCACCCGAGACTGGTGGAGATAGTGATGGCCATAATACAACCCCACCCGGGGGAAATAATGGAGGAAAAGGATGTAGTTGAATTTTGCGCCCTGCATGGGCTGGCTAAATATAAATGGCCTGAACGAATCGTATTCGATGCCGTCATTCGTAATGAAACCGGTAAAATAGATAAACCCAGGCTCCGGGAGAAATACTTGAGCAGTAAAAAAACTGTTGCTGTCAGGTAGTTGGAGAAAAATGGAGGTAAATAGAGCTTATTTCTAACACCTTTGAATTTGAGTGACGTAGTATTACGCGATATTACTTTCTTTTGCAGTAAGATCTGCCTCCAGTTCAATGGTCAACCGTTTAATCCAACAACAAGGACGCTTATAAAACGTTACCCTAAAAGGGATCTTGGGGCTCTGCCCTAAGCCCCGGGATTTACCGCTTTAAAATAGGGAAAAGGTGGCCAGCGGCCACCTTTTCCCTATACCCTTTTTTGCAGAATCCTGCCAGTCAAGGCCCTTTCCCAGCATTTCCCTGTCCTGCTAGCAGGCAAAGGCCTTTATAAATCGATCATCTGGGGACAAGGCGTGCAGCGTCAAGGCCACCGTAATGCCGTCCACTTCGTCCAGCACCTCCATAAGCCTTTCCGTATTCCAGAATCTATCTCCGGGTTTTGCCAGATGGCAGCCTGCACCAAAGTCAGGCATACAGGCAAACCATCCGCAGGCAGTCTTGCCCACAACCACCGTTATCCCTGTTCCCTAGTTTTGCTTTGTTAAAAAAATTATTTCACTGTCCCTAAAATATATGCCAGTGAATACTGGGAGTGGGGGGGAAAGGTGGGGCGATTTATACTACCATAAACTGATTAAAATGATTTGGTTTTGGAACCAGAATTGAAAAAGGAATTCGGGCCATACCTGAGGAACACTATAAGATATATTTTGATCACATTCCGCTTTGGCCGCGGTTGCGTTGGTTTTCAGAGTTATTTGCTGCACATCATTCTTTGGTGGCGGTTTCACAGTATACCCATTCCTGGGCCTATGCTTTTGACCTGGAACGTCCACTGGAGAGTTTGGCAGAAAATTATTTGGAAGCGTTTGTCAATCGCAGCTTTGATTACAGGGTGCAGCTAAAATTAAATTTTATTGAAAAATATGGCTGCGACGGGTTTGTCTTTTTTTCCAACCGCAGTTGTAAGGCAACCGGCTTGGGCCTGTATGATAAGCGCAACATAATCGCAGAAAAAACAGGGCTGCCGGGGGTGGTATTTGAGGCGGATATGTCTGACGTGCGCTTTTTTTCTGAAGAACAGGTGTTGGGTAAGCTGGAACCATTTTTTGAACAGCTAAAAACAAAATAAAACTGATAGGGTTAAGGATCAAGGATCAAGAAAGGAAGGGGGAATTGCATTGAAAAAGTTAATGACCGGTAACGAAGCCATTGCCTACGGCGCTTATTTAGCCGGGGTGCGGGTTGGCGCGGCCTATCCCGGTACGCCAAGCACAGAAATTATGGAGAGTTTTGCTAAATACCCCGGTGTCTCTTCGGAATGGGCTCCCAACGAAAAGGTGGCTTTGGACGTGGGAACAGGGGCTGCTTATGCAGGAACGAGGGCTTTGGTAGCCATGAAACATGTGGGGGTAAATGTTGCCGCTGATTCCTTGTTTTATGGGGTTTATACCGGTTTGAAAGGCGGCCTGGTGATCGTTACCGCCGACGATCCCGATATGCACAGTTCGCAAAATGAACAGGATAACCGCAACTATGCCCGCTTTGCCAAGCTGCCTATGCTGGAGCCTGCTGACAGCGAGGAGGCTAAGCAGTTTGTGGGCCTGGCTCTGGATATGAGCGAAAAATTTGATACCCCGGTGATGTTAAGGTCTGTAACACGCCTTTCACATTCTTCTTCACCGGTGGAAATGTCTGCGGCGGCCCCCCCGCCTTTGCCGGCAGAGCCGCCTCTTTATGACCGCAATATTCCAAAATATGTGATGGTACCGGCCTATGCCCGGCAGCGCCACCCTGTTATTGAAGAAAGGCTTAAGAAGTTGGCCGCCTATGCGGATTCTTCACCGCTTAACCGCTTGGAACCGGGTAACGGTTCTTTGGGAATTATTGCCGCCGGGGTAGCCTACCAGTATGCCCGGGAGGTTTTTCCCGAGGCAACGTTTCTCAAATTAGGGATGGTCTATCCTTTGCCGGCAAAGCTGATCCGTGAATTTGCTGCCCGGGTGCAGACCATTTTAGTGGTAGAAGAGCTTGATCCTTTTTTTGAAGAACAAATCCGCCTGATGGGTATTGACGTGCGGGGCAAAGATGTTTTTCCGGTAACCGGCGAGCTAACCCCGGGCCTGGTTCGCCGCTATGCGGCAGAGGCCGGCCTTTTGGAAGAAACTGATGAAACAACAGAGGTGACGACGGCTGCTGCCTTGGCTGCACTGCCAATTCGGCCGCCCATGCTTTGTCCCGGCTGCGGGCACCGCGGCTTATTCCATGTTTTGCGGGAGGCCGGGGTAGTTGTCTTGGGTGATATCGGCTGCTATACCTTGGGTGCGGCACCTCCTCTCAGTGCTTTGCATACCTGCGGGTGTATGGGGGCCAGTATCGGTGTGGCGCATGGTGTGGCCAGGGCGGGTGTTAAGGACCGGACCGTGGCGGTGATCGGTGACTCAACTTTCTTCCACTCCGGCATCCACCCCTTGATTAATGTGCTTTATAATAACAGCTCTGTAACAACAATCATTACGGATAATAGCGTTACAGCCATGACCGGGCATCAACAGCATCCTGGAACGGGGATTACCTTGCAGGGGCAGCAGACCAAAGCAGTGCAATTGGAAAAATTTGTGCGCAGCATCGGTTACGAAAAAGTGGATGTGTGCGATCCTTATGACATGGATAATTTAGCTGAGGTGCTAACAGGGCACCTAAAAAGCGAACAGCCCTCCGTAATTATTGCGGCGCGGCCCTGTGTTCTCCATATCAGGGAAAAAAATAAACCTCCCTTTGTGGATCCGGACGAATGCACAGATTGCGGCACCTGTCTGGAGTTGGGTTGTCCGCCGCTTATGCAGGAAGAAGACCATGTGAGTATCGATCCCCTGCTGTGTAACGGCTGCGGCATCTGTATGCAGGTTTGTCCTGTCGGGGCGATTATCCGGGAATAAAAAACGATCAAAAATTCAGGTGGAGAGGAGACCGGGCAGCATGAAAAAAATTGACTTTATCTTGACCGGCGTCGGCGGGCAAGGCACTATTTTAGCCAGTAATGTTCTGACGGAGGTCGGGTTGGCATTAGGTTACGATGTTAAGAAGGCAGAAGTTTTAGGCATGTCCCAGCGCGGGGGAACAGTGGAAAGTCATGTGCGTTGGGGTGAAAAAGTTTATTCCCCGCTAATTGAACAAGGGGAGGTTGATTACCTGCTGGGATTTGAAATGTTGGAAGCAGGGCGTTGGCCGCTTTATATTAAAAAAGGGGCCATGGCCATTGTGAACCGTTACCGTATTCCTCCGCCGGCGGTAAATTTGGGCAAGGCAAAGTATCCCCGGGAGGAAGAAGTTGAATCTTTGCTGAAAACGGCTGCCGGGAGGGTGCTCTGGATTGACGCCATGAAAATTGCCGGCGACCTGGGCAACCCGGCGGTGGTCGGTGTGATTCTCTTGGGTGTACTTTCCCTGCAGGTGGGCGGTGCTTTGGATACCTGGCTGGAAGTGGTTAAACGCCTGGTGCCGGCCAAGTATCAGGAACTGAACGAAAAAGCGTTTTTGACGGGCAGGGAAATAGTCGCCGCCTGAATTTGAAAAGGTTTCAAGACCAGCTGCCCTTGAATTTTCGTTTTGCCAGTGCGGATATCAAGTATGCTTAGGAATTCGTCTAATTGCTAGAGGCACTGATCAGGGCAGGGCGTTTGGGTAAAAAAACAGATGCCGGGAAGATAACGGGCATAAATTTTGGTTGTATTTTTTAGCAAAATGATTTGAACAGGAAGTATGCCTTTTTCGGTGTTTTTTTATTAACCAGGGCCTGCAGGGCATACTTTTATTTTTACCTGTTGTTCCCAAGGCTTTAATTACGTCAGTATATGTTGTATTTTAAAGATATTTTTGTACACAGGCAGCTATTTCTTTTTTTGGGGTTTATGCTGGCAATTTTGGGTGGCCGGTGGGGATTTTGTTGGGTGGGCTAAAAGTGTTAACTCTTAATTCAAACTATTTTAACACTACTTCCATACTTTTGGGTGATCCCCATTTTTTCTATATTTTATTAAAATTTAAACAACATCTTAAATATGTTTAGGCAGCTGCCAGCTAGAATGCAAAAAAAAGTTTTTTGAGCAGGATGATGTTAAATTGTGGTGTTCCAAATAGAGCAAATTGGAAAGGCGCAAAGCAAGTTTTAAAGACAGGTAAAACAACCTGCTGCTGTGTTTTTAAGAACCGGATTCCTGAATTAAAGGAGCGTGTTCGACGGTGAATAAAAAGGTTGTGGCGCTTGCCGGTTCCCCCCGGCGGCGCTCTTTTACAGAAAAAATTTTAGATTTGTTTCTTTCAGGTATGGAACCGGCAGCCTGTAAAAAGTATTATCCGCAGCGGATGGCGATTAAATATTGCCGAGGCTGTATGGCCTGCTGGTTTAAAACCCCGGGCCGGTGTTCAATTAAAGATGAAATGACAGCTTTTCTAAAGACGGAAATTGAAACAGCCGATGTTGTGATTTTGGCCAGTCCTGTTTATGTCGACGGTTTTAGTGCGCAGCTGAAAACGGTGTTGGACAGGTGTTTTGCGCTGTTGGATCCTTTGCTTGTTCTTGATGAAAAGGGGCGCTGCCGCCACCAGCGGTTTAAACCCCGCACCCAGACGGCTGTACTTATTTCTACCTGCGGTTTTTCAGAAAAGATCAATTTTGAACCCCTGCGCCGGCACTTTGCAGCTGTTTGCCAAAACCTGCACTGGCAAAACGGCGGTGAAATCCTTATTCCTGCCGGGGCCTTGGGTTTTGTTGCCGGTGCCTATGATGAAAAGTACAAGGCGGTTCAGAAAGCAGGCCGGGAATTTGCAGAAACGGGCAGGGTATCTGCCCGGACCATGCAGGTTATATCTAAAGAAACAATGGCAGCTGCAGAATACAAAAAGATGGTTAATCGGTTTTTTGAAAAACGCAAGCGCCGGGTGGATGACGAACCCTGATTCATTTTTGGTTATAATCTTTTAGCAACAAGGGGCAATAAGGGAAAAGTATGCCTTTTGCAGTGTCTTTTACTTACTGGAACCTGCAGGGCATACTTTTTATTTTTAAGCTGTTGTTTTCCAGGTTTTAATTATGTCAGTGCACGCTAAACTTTAGGGATACTTTTATATACAGGTAACCTTTTCCTTTCAGGGGTCTATACCGGCAGTTTTGAGCGGGCCCGGGGGGATTTTGCAAGGGGTGGCCTAAAAGTGTTAACTCTTAATTCACACTATTTTAACACTGCTTCCATGCTTTTAAGTGATTTTCATCTTTTCTATATTTTATTAAAATTAAAACAACACCTTTAATATGGTTAGGTGGTGGTATAAGTCAGCAGCCAGCCAGGGTAAGGGAAAATAAGATTTTTTGTGCAGGATTGATGTAAGTTGTGATGTTCTAAAAAGAGCAAGGAGGAGAGGTTTACCATTTTATAGCGTATGCTAGCTGTACATAAGGATTAGTGAAGGAGGGAAAACGTGTCCTATCAAAACCTGCAAGTAAAAAGCGGGGACGGCGTGATCCGCATCACTCTGGATCGCCCCCCCTTAAACGTACTGACCATTGAGATGATGGAAGAGATGGTCAAAGCCTTCCAGTGGGCCCAAACAGAACCCGGCAACATCGTCGTCATTGACGCCGCAGGCAAAGCCTTTTCCGCCGGTGTGGACGTTGCCGATCATACCCCGGACAAGGTAGGCCTGATGATCGACGTCTTCGACCGCCTGTTTTTAGCCATGGCCGCCCTTGAAAAGCCGATCATCGGCCTCATCAACGGCGCAGCCTTGGGCGGCGGCTACGAAGTAGTCCTCTTCTGCGATATGATCGTCGCCTCCGAAAAAGCCAAATTTGGCCAACCGGAAATCAAAGTGGGTGTCCTGCCGCCCATCGCCTGCTATGCCCTGCCGCGCCTTACCACCCGGCCTTTGGCCCTGGAAATACTCCTCAGCGGCGACATCTTCACCGCCGCCGAAGCCAAAGCCATGGGTTTGATCAACCAGGTCCTGCCCGCCGACGAATTTGACCAGGGAACCGCAAAATTCCTGCAAAGATTCACCTCTTTGAGCCCGGTCGTCCTGGCCCTCACCAAAAAAGCAGCGCGTGCCGGCGAAGGCAAAAACTTTGCAGAAGGCCTGCAGGCCATCGACCACATCTACTTAAAAGAACTGATGCAGACCAAAGACGCCTTGGAAGGCCTGCAAGCCTTCATGGAAAAACGTCCCCCCGTCTGGCAGGGTGAATAACAGCCCGCCGGCCAGCAACAAGCATAACCAAGGAGGTTAAACAAAGAATGAGTATACCTGCAAAAATTCAAACCTGGCAGATGACAGAACCAGGCAAACTGGAAAAAACCAGCATTGACGTCCCTGCACTGCAACCCGGAGAAGTACTGGTGGAAATAGCCGGCTGTGGCGTCTGCCACACCGACGTCGGCTACTTTTACGACGGCGTACCCACCGTCCAGAAACCGCCCCTGACCTTGGGCCATGAAATCAGCGGCACCGTCATCGCCGGCCAGGCAGACCTGATCGGCAAAGAAGTGATCATTCCCGCCGTCATGCCCTGCAACAAATGTGATATCTGCGCCTCCGGCCGCGGCAACCGCTGTCTGGCCCAGAAAATGCCCGGCAACAGCATGGGTATCTACGGCGGCTTCTCCACCCATATCCCCGTCCCCGCCGCAGACCTCTGCATCATCGAAGATCGCAAAGGCATGCCGCTCGAACACTTTGCCGTCGTCGCCGACGCCATCACCTCCCCCTACCAGGCCGCCCAAAGGGCCAACATCAAAGAGGGTGACCTGGTCCTGATTACCGGTGCCACCGGCGGCATCGGCCTCTACATGACCCAGATCGCCGCTGCCTTAGGCGCCAAAGAAGTAATCAGCATCGCCCGCAACAAAGAAAAACTGGAACGCTCCCTAAACTTCGGTGCCACCCATGCCCTTAGCACCCTGGACAAAACCACCAAAGACATCAGAGGCGACTTCCGGGCCTACTGCAAAGAAAAAGGCCTGCCCAACTACGGCTGGAAGATCTTTGAATGCTCCGGCTCCAAAGCAGGCCAGGAGATCGGCCTTGATCTGCTCTCCTTTGTCGGCCAGCTGTTCATCGTCGGCTACGGGATGCAAAGAGTGGAATACATGTTTTCACGCCTGATGGCCTTTGACGCCGAAATCATCGGCACCTGGGGCTGCTTACCCAAGTATTACCCCGAAGTGCTGAAAATGGTCCTGGACGGCGAAATCAAAGTAGAACCCTTCGT
>JAAYRR010000140.1 GCA_012518675.1 Bacillota bacterium | reverse complement strand
TTTTTAGAATAATTTTTTAGTAAGTCCGGAGGCAGGTAGAATGGGGTATATACCCGGTGAGGTTGTCGAGGAGGTCCACAGCCGTTTTGATATCGTGGAGGTGATCTCCTCTTACATCGATTTGCGTAAGACTGGAAAAAATTATGTAGGTTTTTGTCCCTTTCATTCTGAAAAAAACCCTTCCTTTACTGTGTCGCCGGAAAAACAGATTTATTATTGTTTTGGCTGCCAGAACGGAGGCAATCTCTTTTCATTTATTATGCAGATGGAAAACTGCAGTTTCCCCGATGCTGTGCGCTTTTTGGCGCAGCGTTCCGGCATAAATGTCGACCCCTTCCCGGCTTCGCCTGCAGAGCAGAAAGCCAGGGCACGCCGGGAAATGCTGTTGCAGATGTATACACGGGCACAAAAATATTATCAGGATTTGTTATGGAAAACAGCGGGGGGCAAAGAAGCTTTAAATTATCTTTTAAAAAGGGGCCTTACCAATGAGACGATCCTTGACTTTGGGCTGGGTTATGCCCCTCAAAGCGGGGGAAGTTTAACGGGTGAACTGCGCAAAAGCGGCCTTGATCTGAAGTTGGCGGTTCAAGGCGGGCTAATCAGGGAAAAATCTTCCCGCCGTTTTTACGATTATTTTCGGGGGCGCCTTATTTTCCCAATCGGGGACAGCTCAGGGCGGGTAATCGCTTTTGGGGGCCGTATCGTGGGCTGGGGTGAACCCAAGTATCTGAATACGCCAGAATCACCTCTTTTTAACAAGCGCCGGATTCTCTACGGCTTACACAGTGCCCTGCCTACAGTGAGAAGAAAGAAGGAGGCGCTGCTGGTTGAAGGCTATTTGGACGTGATTACCCTGCACCAGCATGGGTTAAAGGAGGCCGTAGCGCCCTTGGGCACAGCGTTGACAGAGGATCAGCTTTCACTTTTAAGGGGGCGCGTGGAAAGGATTTATCTTGTTTTTGACGCGGATACCGGCGGGGAAACGGCGGCTTTGCGGGGTTTGGAACTTTTCAAAAACGAAGGTTGTCAGATCCGGGTGGCACGGCTTCCCCGGGGGAAAGACCCGGCTGATTTTGTATGTGCACACGGGGGGGAAGTCTTTCGGCAAAAGGTCTTATTGCCGGCTGGTTCCCCGACTGATTATCGTTTATACCTGTGTAAAAAACGGTTCAATCTTAAGGAAAAGGAAGGCCGCATCAGTTACTGGCAGGCAGCCCGCAAGGTAATCGGTGCCCTACGGGGAAACCTGGAAAGGGAAGAGTATCTTAAAAAAATCGCCGGGGAAATTAACGTTTCCCTAGAGGTATTACGGGAAGATTTGGAGAATAAAATACGAAGCTTTTCTACGCAGGGTAAAGTAACGGTGCTAAACAATGTAAAAAAAAGCGACATTTCTCCCCGGGAACTGGTGGAAAGGGAACTTTTATCATACCTGATCCGCTACCCTGACTACCTGCAGGCACTGCGTGCCCAAGAAGTCAAGGCTGACAGTTTTTTAACAGGCCCCCACCGGGAAATAGCCCGCTACCTGTTCGATCTGGAACAAGGGGGATACCAAATAAATGAAGCTGTCCTGCTCAGCTATTTTTCCGGGCCGGAAATGCAGCGGCTGATTATGCAAATGGCAGTCGCCACTGACCTGGTAGAGGAAGTCAGGGTGCAAAAAGCGATTACGGATTGTTTAAAAAAAATTAAAACCTTACACTGGGCGGCGGAAAGAGAAATGTTGATAAAATCCTTACAGGACAGTGAGAAAATAAAGGAAATAAGTGCAACATTAAAGCGTATTTCTGAATTAAAGAAGTGGGAAGAGGAGCTTTACCGCTCCGGAGAAGGAGAGGATCTTGATGTCTAAAGAAGTGAAAAAGAAAACCTCTTTACAGGAAATCCAACGTTCCCTCCTTGAAAAGGGT
>JAAYRR010000026.1 GCA_012518675.1 Bacillota bacterium | reverse complement strand
CCCGTAGTAAGCGGGGAATGGGTGCTCCAACAAAATCCAGGTACTGTATTAATTTCCACTAGCAAGGTCCTTGGTTATACTACTGCAGATTATAATGACGCTTCTGAATTAAGGGATCTGGTATTGAAAAACAAGGTTTTTGCTAATCTTGATTTTGTAGAAAATGAACAGGTATTTGTAATTCGTGGGTATGGCAATAGTCCTTATATTAATGCACAGTTTCTTGCAAAATGGTTGTATCCCGAACGCTTTGAAGATGTAAACCCCTTAGAGGCATTGCAAGAATACTTTGAAAAATGGTTGGGTGTACCATTTCAGGGTAAGTGGGCCTATCCGCTTGTATCTAATTAAGGAGCACAGGCCTGGGAAGATCAGGAACAGGAGGACTTTTTATGATTAAAATCACCGCTATTTTGTGGCAGAACCATGTTACAACGATGCGTGAGGCGGGAAAACTGCTTAAAAACCGGTATGATCTGCAGGTCTATTCAGCCCGCTATTTGGACGAAGGCAAAGAAGATCTGACTTCTGCAAAGGACGATCTGGCCGGTTCAGATCTGATCCTTTTATACAGATCAGCAGGCGAAGCCATTTGGGATGAGCTGGAAATGGAAGTTAAGCGGCTTGGCAAGCCGGTGGTTTGTTTGGGGCATGATCCGATGCTTTGGTTGCTGTCCAGTGTGCCCCTGGAGATCGTGGGTCAATGCAACACCTATGTTGTTTATGGTGGTGCCGATAATTTTGCGCAGATGTTAAGCTACCTGGTGGCAGAGGTGCTGGGCTTACAGGTTGACTATGAGGAACCCTTTGCCCACCCTTGGGAGGGGATCTACCATCCCCGGGCGCCCCATTATTTTGATAACCTGGAAGACTACCTCAATTGGTACAAGCCTTGTAAGGCACCGACTATCGGCCTTCTGTTGGCGCGGGGTTACTGGGTAAACGACAATATAGCTGTGGAGAATCTTTTGATCGAATTTTTTGAGGCACAGGGCTATAATGTTATCCCTGCCTTTTGTTATTCTGTAAAAGATGCAGAGTTGGGCACCAGAGGTTCTGCCGGCGTAGTTCAGGATTTCTTTTTTGATCGCGAAGGCCGGCCTGTCATTGGGGCCATGGTTAAGCTTATTTCTTTTTTTCTCGAATCCAGCAGGGGCACAGGCGTTCATGAGGAAAATGTGGCTGCAGCGGGGGTCGATCTGCTGAAAAAGTTGGATGTTCCCGTTTTCCAGCCCGTTGTTTCCTACCACCGCACCATAGAGGAATGGGCGGCAGATCCCCAGGGGTTAAGTAACGAAATATCCTGGTCGATCTCCATGCCGGAATTTGAAGGGGTTATTGAACCCCTGTACGTCGGCGGTATTGGCAGGGAGGGCGATCTGGAATACAGGGATCCCCAGTCGGAACGCTGCCGGCATCTGGTAGACAGGGTGGACAAATGGCTCCGTTTGGCCGAAAAACCGGTGGCGGAACGCAGGGTGGCTTTTATTTTACACAATAATCCTTGTGCTTCAGTGGAAGCTACCGTAGGGGGTGGTGCCAACCTGGATACTCTGGAAAGTGTGGCCCGGATTTTGCAGCGGATGCAACAAAAAGGCTACGCCGTGGATATTCCTGCAGACGGTAGGGAATTAATTGACAATATTATGGATCATAAAGCTGTTTCCGAATTCCGCTGGACCACCACAGACGAAATTGTCAAAAAAGGCGGGGCGCTGAAGTTGGTCCCGGTGGAGGAATATTGCGCCTGGTTTGATACCCTTTCCCCGCATGTCAGAAAACGTGTTACAGATGCCTGGGGCAAACCTCCGGGGGAAGAACTGAACGGGGTGCCGGCGGCCATGGTCTACGCAGGAAAAATTTTGGTTACCGGTGTGCAATACGGCCGGGCGGTGATCTGTGTCCAGCCCAAACGCGGTTGTGCAGGCCCCAAGTGTGACGGCCGGGTCTGTAAAATTTTGCACGACCCCGACATTCCCCCACCACACCAGTATATGGCTACTTACCGCTATATCGAACATGATTTTAAAGCAGATGTGATCATACACGTGGGCACCCACGGCAACCTGGAATTTCTGCCGGGCAAGGGTGCCGGGCTGTCCAGGGACTGCTACCCAGATTTGGGGATAGGTGCAATGCCGCACCTTTACATCTATAATGCCGATAACCCGCCGGAGGGGGTGATTGCCAAAAGAAGAAGTTATGCTACGCTGGTAGACCACATGCAGACGGTGATGACTGAAAGCGGCCTCTATGCTGAACTGGCAGAATTGGACCGTTACCTGGAAGAATACGAAAAAGCCAAAGTGGCAGACCCCGCCAGGGCACACCTGCTTGAACACATGATTGTAGAGGAAATCAAAAAGACAAACTTGGATCAACAGATCCCTGTAGCAGGGGGGCATGAAAATATAACTGAAATTATTGAAGAAGCCCACGGCATCCTTTCTTCTGTTCGCAACACCCGGATTCAAGACGGTATGCATATCTTTGGCCAGTTGCCGGAGGGAGAACAAAGGGTATCTTTTATAAATTCCATACTGCGTTTTGACGCCGGCCAGGATGTTTCCCTGCGCCGCAGCATTGCCGCCCTAATGGGGCTTGATTTGTCGGCCTTAATCACCAACCAGAACAGTATTTCCCTTCAATATGGAAAATCCCACGGCGCTCTTTTAGAAGAGATAGATTTAGCCGGTAAAGCTTTCATTAAACACTTTCTCCAAGGGGAAAAAGTAAGCCCTGCCTTAGCCCATGAAATCCTGGGCGACAGACTTCACTGCCCCCAGGCCCTGCCTTTGCTCAATGAAGTTTTGCCCAGGGTGCTGGACTTGAATGAAAGGATAGAGGCTTCCCGGGAAATCGAAGCGCTTCTCAGCGGCTTCCGGGGCAGTTATATCCCGGCCGGCCCCTCCGGCTTGATTACCCGCGGCAGGGATGACGTTTTGCCCACGGGCCGCAACTTTTACTCTTTAGACCCCCACCGGGTACCCACCAAAGCTGCCTGGGAGGTGGGTAAACGCCTGGCAGATAAGGTAGTGGCCAAGCACCTTGCAGAGGAAAACAGGTATCCTGAAAATATCGCCCTTTACTGGATGTGCACAGATATTATGTGGGCGGACGGGGAGGGTTTGGGCCAGATGCTTTACCTGTTGGGTGTGAAGCCCAAATGGCTGCCCAATGGCAGGGTGGCCGGGGTTGAGGTCATTCCCCTTCAAGAATTGGGGCGCCCGCGCATTGACCTCACTGTCAGGGTTTCCGGGATTACCAGGGATATGTTTTGTAACTGTGTAGAGCTGTTGGATGAAGCGATCAGCACAGTAGCTGCACTGGACGAACCCGGGGAACAAAATTATGTGCGCAAGCATACCCTTGCCCAGCTTGACGGCAAGCAAGACCAAGAGTCCTGGCGGGAGGCCACTTTGCGTATTTTTGCCGCCAAACCCGGCACCTATTCCTCTGGAGTAAAATTAGCGGTTTATGCTGCGGCCTGGAAAGAAGAAAAAGACTTAGCAGACATTTTCCTCTTCTGGAATGGTTACGCTTACGGCAAAGATGTTTATGGCCGGGAAGCCTTTAAACAGCTGCAGTCAAGTTTAAGCACTGTGGATGTTACCTATAACAAAGTAGTTACTGATGAAAGTGATCTTTTTAGCTGCTGTTGCTACTTCGGTACCCACGGAGGTCTGACTGCTGCAGCCAGGGCCGCCTCCGGCAAAGATGTCAGGGTTTACTACGGGGATACCAGGGAACCGGAACATGTAGAAGTAAGAACTTTAGCTGATGAAGTGCGGCGTATAGTAAGAACAAAATTGCTCAACCCCAAATGGATTGAAGGTCAGAAAAGGCATGGTTATAAAGGAGCAGGTGATATCTCTAAAAGGATAGGGCGTGTTTATGGTTGGGAGGCCACCACTCGGGAGGTGGATGACTGGATCTTTGATGATATCACCAGAACCTTTGTACTAGACGAAGAAAACCGCAAGTTTTTTGAGGAACATAACCCCTGGGCGATGGAGGAGATCGCCCGCCGACTGTTAGAGGCTTACCAGCGTGGGCTTTGGGATGCAGATCCGGAGGTGATCGACGGCCTAAAAGAATATTATCTGGATATTGAGGGTTGGATCGAAGAAAAAATGGGCGAAGTACAGGGCGATTTCCAGGGGGGTGCTGTAGACATACTCACCCATGAAGAAGTGGCTGACTGGGGTGCCAAGATGCAGGAGATAAAGGAAAAATTAAAAAGTTGAGCGGTAAATCCCCATGAAGTTAAAAGTATGATATGTCAAGGGATATTCAGAAAACAGGCAGCTGAAAGGGGTGGAGAGTAAAAATGAGACTTAAAAAAAATATGGTTCTAGCTCTGATTTGTCTTTGGACATGCATTTTGCTGGTGACAGGATGCGGGGAAGGCGGTTCCCATTTAGAGTCTGAAGGCAAGCCAGATGGTAAACTGGAAGGCAAACCTGAAAGTGAATCTGTTGTTACTATTACTGATTCTGCCGGCAGAGAGGTGGACGTACCCCAGCCTTTGGAAAAGGTGGTTGTTTTATATACCGGCATGGCTGAAGCGGTGAATATTATAAAGGCGCAGGATAAAGTTGTGGGGGTAGATGAAAGCGTGCAAACGCACCCTTACTTAGGTATGCAAAACAAAGAATCAGTGGGGGAAAGCACGCAGCCCAACTATGAAAAAATTGCTGAACTCAGGCCGCAGGCAGTTGTTATGCCGGCCAGTATCGGCCCCATCCCAGTTCAGGAAATAACTGAAAAACTGGAACCGGCGGGGATCAGGGTTGTGCTTTTGGATATTCACAAGCCGGAAACAAGCGAAGATGCCCTAAGAACGTTAGCCAAAATATTTGCAAAAGAAAAGGAAGCGGCAGAGTTTTTAAAATGGAAGGCTGCACAAATAGCAATATTAGACAGGGCAGGCAGCTTGCAGGCAGAACAAAAAACAAGTGTTTTTACCACAACCACAACGAATTTTGAACTTGAAAAATGGAACACTGCAGGCACTGGTTTGGCTGCACACCAGACAATTGAATTGGCCGGCGGAATTAACGTGGCCCGGGAACTGCAAGGTTCGGTTTCTGTGAGCCCGGAATGGATTTTGGAACAAAACCCCGGCGCCTTGGTTTTTAACGACCGTGCAGACAACATTGTGGGTTTTACAGTGAAGGATTTTGAAAAGGCAGAGCACTTTAAAGCAAAAGTAAAGGCCCATTCAGTATTTAGCAATACAGCTGCTGCACAAGAAAACCGGATCTGCATTATTGATAACAGTATTTTTAGCGGTGATAAATCCTTCCTGGGGGCGCTCTACCTGGCCAAGTGG
>JAAYRR010000139.1 GCA_012518675.1 Bacillota bacterium | reverse complement strand
TAACCGCAGAAGGTGTGGTTCATAACCCCGTGCCCTTTGGTGTCGGTGAGTAAATTTGAACGAAAACCGATCAGGCCCCGGGCAGGAATTTTATATTCCAAGTGGGTATGCTGGGCACCGCTGGCTGCCATATTGATCATTTCTGCTTTTCTTTTACCTATGTTTTCCATCACAGCAGCTAAAGATTCTTTGGGGATATCCATTATAAGGTGCTCCATCGGTTCCATGAGTTCACCGTCCACCTTTTTATAGATAACCTCTGGTTTGGAAACCTGTAGTTCGTAGCCTTCCCGGCGCATAGTTTCGATCAGGATGGAAAGATGCAGTTCACCGCGCCCGGAAACAATCCAGGCATCGGGGCTTTCCGTATCCTCTACCTGCAGGCTTACGTTGGAAGCAAGCTCCCTGTAAAGACGTTCACGCAGCTTGCGGGAGGTGACATATTCCCCTTCCTGCCCGGCAAAAGGACTGTTATTGACTACAAAGGTCATGGCCAGGGTGGGTTCATCTACAGTAATTATGGGAAGCTGTTCTGTTACTTGCACATCGGTAAGTGTTTCGCCGATGTTTACAGCCTCCAAGCCGGCCAGGGCAACAATGTCTCCCGCTGCAGCCTGGTCTGTTTCCACTTTTTTAAGCCCTTTGAAGGTAAACAGCCGGGCTATTTTGCCCCTGGTAACCTGGGCGTTATGCTGGATAATGGCAACAGTTTGCCCGGGAACAATCCTTCCCCTGTTAATGCGTCCAATAGCATATTTACCCAGGTAGCTATCGTATTCAAGGTTGGCCACCAGCATCTGGAAAGGCCCTTCGGTATAAACCTTGGGTGGCGGAACATGTTTGATGACTGTTTCAAAAAGGGGTTGCAAATTTGCAGATTTGTCTTCCACCTCTTTTCTGGCCCAACCATCCTTGGCAGAAGCATAAATGATCGGAAAGTCAAGCTGTTCATCATTGGCTCCGAGTTCCAGAAAAAGTTCAAAAACTTCATCGATAACTTCCCGGGGCCTGGAATCTGGGCGATCAACCTTGTTCACTACGACGATAGGGTTCAGGTTTTTCTCCAAAGCTTTGCGCAGAACAAATTTTGTTTGCGGCATAGGCCCTTCAAAGGTATCTACTAAGAGCAAAACACCGTCTACCATGCTCAGGGCTCGTTCCACTTCTCCCCCAAAGTCAGCATGGCCGGGGGTATCTACAATGTTAATTTTAATTCCCTGGTAGTATACGGCTGTGTTTTTTGCCAGGATGGTTATTCCCCGTTCCCTTTCCAGGGCATTACTATCCAGCACTCGTTCCACAACCACTTCATTGTCGCGAAAAACGCCGCTTTGTCTTAACATGGCGTCTACCAGCGTGGTTTTGCCGTGATCAACATGGGCAATGATTGCTATATTTCTTACCGCAGTTACTCTAATTGTCATCCTTTGCCACCCCTTACCCGCCCAGGGATGGTTTCTTTCTTACGAAAGCCCTGTAAGCAGACAGTAACTATATTACAGCAAATTTGTGATTAAAACAAACTGCAATAAAGGTATTTTTTTATTTCAGCAAACCTGCAACAAATTTACACAAGCCGGTAAATTTTGAAGTAAGGTTTTTATGGAACTTAATTTATAAAACTGTGTGAAATAGTAAAATGCGGCATAAGAATGGGGCCCACAGATTAAAACAAACGCCGCTACCCCGCCCTACTGTGAGGGTTGCCAGGGATAGCGGCGTTAATGCCAACCTTACCTGATTTACCCCGGAATACACTGTAGCTTGAATTTAACAGCAGCTGCCTTGTGGCACTATAATATTTGTGTATAAAAAGTATGTAAATCAGGGGTAGCGGGTATTCCTATTGTTTTTCAAGCAAGCGCCGCCTACGGCGGCACTACATTAAATGGGTCAACCCCCGCCCTGGAAGCCGATCGACTTAACTTCCCCGTTTTCAACCAGTACAGGCACCTTATCGGCACCATATTTTTCCTTAGCCCGCTTATAAGCGGAGGGGTCATTAAAAACATCATATAATTTGTAGGTCAGGCCCTTCTTTTTTAGCTCTTCAATTCGTTTATTGCAGTGGGGGCAACCCACCCTGATGTATAACTCAAGCATTTTCACACCTCCCCCCTGATTTGGGATGCAGTTATTTTTTCATCAACCGGTGTGCAAATTTATTATTATCTTTGCGTTACTTTACAGCGTGCTGTTTTCTGCCATGGTCATCAGTTTTACACCCCTGCCCCGAAACTGGCTAAAAATTATCCCTTGTGAAACAAGCTTAAGCACCGTTTCCGGCTCGGTGACCATCGTCCCCGATACCAGATCTATGCCGTATTTGAACCATACCGGGGAAAGCGGGGTGGTAGGGCCTAAAATCATGATCAGGGCATCTTTACGGCAAAGTGCCAGCAGCTCGTCCATGGTACCGTTAATCAAGGCGGTGCCGGTAAAGGCCAGCACATCGGCCTGGGGTATAATCCTTGCTGCTTCCTCTGCCGGCAGATCGCCGATCTGGGGACGCCTTTCCAAAACCCAGAGTTCAGCTGCTTCTTTTTTCAGGTTGGGGATAAATGGGAAATGCCCCACCACACAAACCCTTTTGCCCCGTCCTTTTTTGTAAAGGACTTCTGCCGCATTGATCTGTTGGCAGCGTAGAAAATCGACTTCTACCAGGGAATTAATGGCAGCCAAACCGACGCTCCGTTCCAAAAGGCTGCCGCTCAGGGCATATGCGCACAGCTCAAGCGCCGATTTTTCTTCCAGGTGGCCGGCATCACGCACGGGCGGCCCTGCGCTGTGATCCCGTTCGGTTAAGGTTGAAGCCAGCCCGCAATGCCGGCTCCAAACCGCCGTCCAGGAGGACCCAATTCTTACCTTTTTGACAGGTGCATCTTCCTTCAGCGTGGATATAATGTCCTCTAAAATTTTCAAAGGCCCACCTCGTTTCAGTTTTGTTATTCGGTTTTGTTCAGATATTAATTTTTAATTTGCCCTGCCCAGTAAAAACACGG
Source organism: Bacillota bacterium (assembly GCA_012518675.1). GTDB lineage: Bacteria > Bacillota > Dethiobacteria > DTU022 > UBA8154 > JAAZMI01. The sequence goes on along the minus strand of JAAYRR010000139.1, from coordinate 18 downwards.
AGGCATGTTTTTCAGTTG
>JAAYRR010000138.1 GCA_012518675.1 Bacillota bacterium | reverse complement strand
TGCCAAGCCATACATAGGATGCGTCCCTGCGGTTGGCTATTTTTCAAATCTGTTTAAAAAGGCACGGGTGCGTTCGTTTTTGGGGTTGCCGATTACTTCTGCGGGGGGGCCTTCTTCGACAATGATGCCGCCGTCTATAAAGACAATATGGTCGGCAACGTTCCGGGCAAAGTTCATTTCATGGGTAACGATCACCATGGTCATCTGTTCGGCGGCCAAGTCTTTAATTACCTTCAAAATTTCCCCGATCAGCTCCGGGTCCAGGGCAGAGGTGGGTTCATCAAAAAAAAGCACCTTGGGGTTCAGGGCCAAGGCCCTGGCAATTGAAACCCGCTGCTGCTGGCCCCCGGACAGCTGGTAGGGATAGACATCTGCCTTATCTGACAAAGACATTTTTTCCAACAGCTCCCGGCCAAGGGCCATCGCCTCTGCCTTACTTTTCCTTTGCACGGAAAGCGGGGCGTCGATCACGTTTTTGAGCACAGAATAATGTGGAAACAAGTTGAAATTTTGGAATACAAGCCCATAATAGCCCTGTATTTTTTTCAACTGCCTGGGGGGCGCTAAAACTACATTGCCTTCTGCATCAGTCGTTACCGCGTGTTCACCCAAATAGATTAGCTCGCCGGCATCCATTGTTTCCAGCAGGGTTGCACAGCGCAGCAAAGTAGATTTGCCGGAGCCTGAAGGCCCGATAATGGCCACCACCTGCCCCTCCCTAACCTCCAGGGAAATATCCCGGATGACCTCCAAATCACCAAAGCTTTTTTTTAAATTTTTAATTTCAAGGTACTTCCTATTATTCTTATTAGGCAACTTTCCTACCCCTAAAAATTAATATTTTTATTTAAAATAGCCAAACTTTCTTTCCAGCCATTCCATAGTCATCGCCACAATAAAATTAAATACATAATAAAATATACCGGCAGAGATAAAAGGCAGCATGGAACCCTGGGCAGACGCAATAGCCTTGGCAGCCGTAAACATTTCCCCCACAGAGATCACAAAGGCCAGTGAGGTGTCCTTGATCAGCGTAATGACCTCATTGGTCACCGGCGGCAGGATACGTTTGATTACCTGGGGCAGAATAATCTTAATAAAAGTTTGGGTTTTGTTATAGCCCAACACTTGGGCAGCCTCATATTGTCCCACCGGCATGGACTCGATGCCGGCCCGGTAAATTTCTGCAAAATAGGCGGCATAATTCAATACAAAACCGATGATCACCGCCAGAAAACGGTTGGGTGTCGGCAATTTAAAAATATAATAAGGCCCAAAATAAACCACCATTAACTGCAAAATTAAAGGCGTGCCGCGCAGGATGGAAATATAAACCTTGGTTATGTTTTTAATAACTGAATTTTCGGACATACGGCCAAAGGCCACCATTAACCCCAAAGGAAGAGAAAAAATCAGGGTGAGAACAAATATTTCGACAGAAATTAACATGCCTTCGCTTAATTTTAACAGCAACACAGGCAAGGTCACAACAAGTACCCCTCTTCCCCCCGTCATTGCGGGATAAAAGAAAGGGCTATCTCAACAGGGACAGCCCTCTCCTTTTTTAATAGCCTTTATTTTCAGCTGCAAACCCCGTTATTTTCCAATTACAGTGATGTCTTTGCCAAACCATTTATCAGAAATGGCAGCCATCGTCCCGTCGCTGGCCATTGCTTCCAAAGTAGCTTGTACAGTATCCCTTAAAGCCTCATTGCCCAACAGGAAGCCGACGCCATAGTCTTCAGGGGATAATGTTTCTTCCAGCACTACCAAGTTGTCCCCTTCTAGTTCAATGTAATAATTGGCAAAGGTATCATCCATAGCTACGGCATCCACCGCACCGGCTTCCAAGTCCATCAGCGCGGTGTTATAATCGGCAGCCGTTAAGTATTCGCCAAAGGTATCTTTCAGGTCAGGCCTTTCCTCCAGCGCCTTATCTGCACTGGAATCGACCTGGGCCATCACGGTCTTACCAGCCAAGTCAGCCAAAGTGGTAATCCCGGCATCGGCCCGCACCACAAAAACCTGGTTGTTGGACATATATGGATCGGTCCAGGTATATTGGTCTTCGCGCCCGTTGATGGTAAAACCGTTCCAGATGCAGTCGATATTTTTGGTGGAAAGCTCCATATCCTTGGCATCCCAGGCGATGGGCTGCAAAACAATTTCCAACCCCAAGCGATCGGCCACTTCGGCAGCTAGTTCCAAGTCAAACCCGGTAAATTCCCCGTCATCACCGACAAACCCCATCGGCGGGAAGTTCTGGTCAAACCCGACAATAAACTTACCCTCCACGGCTGTCGCCACTGCACCTGTTTCGGCACCTGTTTCAGCACCGGGATCGTCACCCGGATCGTCCTGCTCCGCAGCCGGTGTACAGCCAAATACACTACACACCAACAGCAGCGAAAGCAGCACCAACAAAATCCTTTTCCCCACGTTCAGAAACCCCCTCTTATATATTTTTTTAACCTTTAGTATTCTATCAGATTAACATGCCAAAGTAAATCACCAGGCCGGTTTTTCTCATTCAAGAACAGCCCCGGCTTGCAGCACAAAAATGGAGAGAAACCACTGCGCAAACCATCAGATACCCGGCTGGAAAATAGAGGTTGTTTTTCTTAAAACAACGGCACATCTATTGTGTTAATTCGAAAGTATTAACCCTTAATTCACCCTTTTTTCGCCTTGCTTCCATGCTTTTAAGCGATTTTTTTCTTTTCTTTATTTTATTAAAATTAGAATAGATCTATATATAGTCTGCGGCAGAAGGTGGTGGTAGGCAGAGGTTCCGGCAAAAATAAGTTATTATACGGAGTATTGTGTCAAAAATTAAGCTTTTGTGTTTATTCAAATTACCGCAAAAACAACAAACTTAGGGACAGAAAGGATGTTTGTTGTTTAGTAACGAAATAATTACCCAGAGCTATAAATTGACCTAGGGGGTGTTGGCAAATGAGATACGCGGAAACAGGGTATAACCTGGAGGTTGACCTGTCAACCGGGAATATTGAAAAAGTGGAAACAGATCCTAAATTAATGGAAACTTTACTGGGGGGCCTGGGCACCAGCGTTAAGTTACACTGGGATAGGACTCCCCCCGAAACCAAGGCCTTTGACCCTGAAAACCTATTGATTTTTAGTACCGGCCTGCTGGTGGGAACACCGATGTACAGCTGTAACCGTACTTTGGTCACCACCGTTTCTCCCCAGACAGATTTACTTTGTTATCCCATGGCGGGGGGGTTCTGGTCGGCAGAGCTGAAATATGCCGGTTATGATAAAATTGTCATACGCGGCAAAGCTCCAAAATTGGTTTATTTATGGATAAACAACGATCAGGTGGAGATACGCGATGCCACCCATTTACGGGGCAAAGGGGCCGTGGAGGTCCAGGAACTGATCCGGGAAGAGTTAAACGAACCAAGGGCCCAGATCTCTGCCATCGGCGTGGCCGGTGAAAACAGGTGCTTTACGGCATCTATTGAACAGTCCCGATCGAGCGCCAGCAGGGGCGGCGCCGGCGGCGTGATGGGGGATAAAAATCTGAAAGCGATCGCCGTGCGGGGCACAAAAGACATCTACCTTTATGACGGGGCCAAATTTATGGAGCATATCGAAGAAGTCAGGGCCTACATCAGGCACCGGAACGAAAACCCCCTAAAGGGGGTGCCGGCAATCTTATCCGGGATCGGTTCCCCACAGGAGATGCTCCACATTGATGAAAAATGGCACACCGAAAGCTTTGCCTGGGGAAACGCACGCATGCGAAGGAGGGATTTCTGGACCCCTGAAATTGCCAAACAATGGGCCGCATCGCAAAACAGTGCCATTAAACGGCTGATCAGCTGTTTTAACTGTTCACAGCAATGCGGGGCGTTAATCGCCTTCCAGGACGTCCCCCGTTATATGATGAAATGCTTCTCCAAGCTGACCTATGCCATGGCTGCTTATGTGGAAGACCTGGATTTTACCTGGAAAATCTGTGAACGCGCCTTTAACTATGGCCTGGATTCCTTCTCCACCCCGCAGATACTGGCCTTTGGCTTTGAACTGCGTGACGCCGGCATTCTGTCTGACAAGTATTTCGAAGGCTGCCCCAAGGATAAAGAAGGCAGGTTCTTCTGGTTGCTGGAAAAAGTTGCCCACCGGGACGGCATCGGCGATATTTTGGCCGACGGCACCTATTGGGCAGCCCGCAGAATCGGCAACGGTGCAGAAGCATTTGACCATAACACCATTAAGAAGCACGAACAGATGAACATTAAACTGGGCATGATGGACCCGCTTTACCTGCTGATGTATTCTACCAACGAAAAGATGAGCATTCCCCAAATTGAAGGGAACTGGCCCCAGATGCCTTTCCCCACCAGGGAACAAAGGGAAGAATTCGTCAAGGACTGGATTCACCTGCCGGACGAGAAATTTAAAAAATATTTTGTGGACTGGGAACTGCGCGGTGAATTCGCAAACCCGCATTACCCCACACCCCAAATCGCCAGTGAAATTGTGGATTGGATGGAAACACTGCACAATATTGACGATGCCATCGGCCTTTGTGCCGGCATGGGCTCGTTCTGCCTAAAGCCCCCCTACCATATCCACAATTACCCGAAAATAATCTCGGCGGCCACCGGCATGGATTTAGACGAAGAAAGCCTGACCCAGATAGTCCACAGAAGCCGTAACCTGCACCGGGCCTTTAACAACTTAAGAGGCCTGCGCCGGGTAGACGAAAAACCGCCCGAGGACAACTGGAAATACAGATTTCCCGAACTGGAAGCTGAAATTTTGTCCACCTACTACAAATATAAGGGCTGGAACAATGACGGCATCCCCACCAGGGAAAGATTGGAAGAGCTCAATTTGGCATTTGTAGCCGACGACTTGGAAAAGAGAGGGATACTGAAAAATGGCCAAGATAAAAAAGATAATTAAAACAATCAGGGTTGATGCGGATAAATGCAACGGCTGCCGGGCCTGTGAAGTGGTCTGTTCCGGTTTCCATGCCGACCCCAAATGGAGCTCTATCAACCCGGCAAGATCCCGCATCCAGGTGATTACCGACAGAATGAAGGATATCTGGTTTCCAGTATTTGCCGGTGAATATACCCCGGCGGAATGTGCAGGCAGAAACATATATGAAATTGACGGCAAGGAATATGATGAATGCCATTTTTGCAGGGCCTCCTGCCCTTCACGGGACCTCTTCAAAGAGCCCGATTCCGGCCTGCCATTAAAATGCGATATGTGCGAAGACGACCCGCCGCAGGAAGAACCGCTTTGCGTGCAGGCCTGTTTAAATGATGTCCTGGTCTATGAAGAAAGAGAAGAAGAAGTCGATGAAGAAGTAGCCCAGGAAGAAATGGAAATCGGGATTAAGTCCCTGATTGACGAATACGGCTTAGAAAACTTAGTAGATACGGTGTCCCGCTTATTGCAGAAAGAAGAACAAACATCAAGCTAAAGGAAGGGATTGAAATTATGGAAACTGAAGCTCCCTTCAAAGAAATTGTTGAAGAAATAAAAGAATTTGGTGGGGAGGCCATCAAATATTGCTATCAGTGTGGAAAATGCGATACAGTTTGCCCCTGGAACAAGGTAACAAAATTTAGTGTGCGCAAGCTGATCCGGGAGGCTACATTTGGTTTTCCGGAGATAGATCGGGAAGAAGTCTGGCGCTGCACCACCTGTAACCGGTGCGTCGAAATCTGCCCCCGGGACGTAAGGCAGGTGGAAGATATGGTCGCCATGCGCAGGATGGCTGTGGGATACGGCGTTTCCCCCTCCTTCCTGCGCATGGTCCGCTCCGCCACCGCAGGCCTGGCCGCCGAAGGCAACCCCTTTGTCGAAGACCGGGGCAACCGGGCCGCCTGGGCAGAAGGGCACAACGTGCCAACGTTCACCGAGGAAATGGAAATCCTATATTTTCCCGGCTGTTTCCCCAGCTATGATGCCCGGTTGCAAAATGTGGCCCGGGCCACGGCCAACATCCTGCACAAGGCTGGGGTGGGATTCGGCATCTTGGGCACCAAAGAAAGCTGCTGTGGGGAAAGCATCCGCAAGGTAGGCAATGAAGATCTTTTCAAAACTTTAGCCAAAGAAAACATCAAAACTTTTATTGAAAACGGCGTAAAAAGAATCCTTGTTTCCTCACCGCATTGCTATCATACCTTTAAAAACGAATATCCGGAATTTATGGTAAACTTTGAAATTGTGCATATCACCCAATATCTTAACGAACTAATTAATTCAGGCCGGCTGCAGATTGCCAAGGAATATGCAAAAAAAGTCACCTACCACGATCCCTGCTACCTGGGCCGGCACAACAACATCTATGATGAACCAAGGGAAATCCTGAAAAAGATACCCGGTTTGGAACTGCTAGAGTTGACTGAAGCACGGGAAGAAAGCCTTTGCTGCGGCATGGGCGGCGGCAGGATTTGGATTGACACAGATATGGAAGAAAGGTTCTCCAACCTGCGTGTGGAAGACGCTGTAAGCTTAGGGGCCGCCGTTTTGGTGACCGCCTGCCCCTACTGTATAGACGCCCTGGAAGACAGCAGGTTGGGCCTTGGTTACGAAGATACCATACAGGTTCTGGACATCACAGAGGTCCTCCAGGCAGTTATTTAAAGGAGGCCGGGCTGGGATACCAGACGACATCGCGGACACATAAAACCTGATGAGGTGATCGCAAAGTGGAAGGAGAAGCATTGCTTAAGGATAAAATTAGGTTATTAAAAGAACAACTGGGCAAGAAAAACTTTGGAGACGTTTTAATTGTAGGGGGAGGGATCAGCGGTATCCAAGCCGCGCTCGACTTGGCTTCCGCCGATTTTAAGGTTTACTTAGTTGACGAGGCGCCCAGCATCGGCGGCCACATGGCCCAGCTGGATAAAACCTTTCCCACCAACGACTGTTCCATATGAATTCTTGCACCCAAACTGGTCGAGGTCGACCGGCATCCGAATATCGAAGTTTTAACCTACACCGAAGTTAAGAGTGTAGAAGGAGAAACAGGCAATTTTAAGGTAACACTGAATAAAAAACCAAGGTATATTATTGAAGATCTGTGCACGGGCTGCACCAACTGTGTAGAGTACTGCCCTGTAGTCTACCCCGATCCCTTTAACCAGGAAATATCAAACAACAAAGCCGTGCATATTTATTTTTCACAGGCTATTCCCTTAATCACCTATATAGATGAAAGCTGTATTTTCCTGAAAGAAAAGAAATGCCGCATCTGTGAGGCCATCTGCCAAAACGATGCGATCGATTTTACCATGGAACCGGAAAAAATTGAAGTCAACGTGGGCGCGGTCATCCTTTCCCCCGGTATTAAACCCTTTGATCCGAGTGCCATGCAGGAGTACCGCTACAGGGAATTTATAAATGTGGTTTCCAGCATGGACTACGAACGGATTATGTGTGCCACCGGGCCCTACCAGGGTGAAATTTTGCGTGCCTTCGACCTGAAAAGCCCGCAAAAAATCGCCTGGATTCAATGTGTCGGTTCCCGGCAGGTGATTGAAGGCGGCCACAGCTATTGTTCGGCTGTCTGCTGCACCTACACCCAAAAACAGGTGATCCTGACCAAAGACTTTAATCCCGATGCCGAATGCACCATCTTCCATAATGACATTCGTTCTTACAGTAAGGACTTTGAACGATTTTATGAAAGAACAAACAATCTGCCCGGGATTAACTTTATCAGAAGCTATGCCTCCATCGTTAAAGAAGACCCGGTAACCAAAAACGTTACCATCCGCTACGCTACCAACGATGAAGGGGTCAAGGAAGAAGAATTTGATTTAGTAGTATTATCGGTCGGGCTGGAGCCGCCCGCCAACTATGAGGAGCTGGCCGGCAAGTTCAATATCGAACTAAATGAACACGGGTTCTGCAAAACCAACCCGGCCAACCCCCTGGAAACATCCCGCCCGGGCATCTTTGCCTGCGGTGCCTTCCAAGGGCCCATAGATATTCCCGAATCGGTTTTCAGCGCCAGCGGGGCCAGCTCCCAATGCGGCGAGCTCTTGGACTACCGCCGGGGCGGCCTGGCTGAAGACAAGGTCTACCCGCCGGAGAAAGACGTTTCGGAGGAAGAACCCAAAATAGGCGTGTTTGTCTGCCATTGCGGGGCCAACATCAGCAGGGTGGTAGACATACTCCCCACCGTTGAATACTGCCAGTCCCTGCCCAACGTGGTCCACGCCCAGGAACAGCTCTTTTCCTGTGCTTCCAACTGTGCCCAGGAAATTACAGATATGATCAATGAAAAAGGGCTCAACCGGGTGGTTATTGCCGCCTGCACCCCCCGCACCCTGGAACCGTTGTTTCAGGACACCCTGAAGGAAGCGGGGCTCAACCCGTATTACCTGGAGATGGCCAACATCAGGGAGCATAACTCCTGGGTCCACTCCAAAGCAAAGGAAGAAGCCACGGCCAAAGCCTGGGATCTAATCCGCATGTCAGTCGCCCGGGCCAACCTTTTGGAGCCCTTGGTGCAGCTGGAACTGCCCGTTAACAAGGCGGCGCTGGTTGTCGGCGGGGGTATCGCCGGCATGAACTGTGCGCTTTCCATTGCCGCCCAAAAGCATGAGGTCCACCTTTTGGAAAAAGAGCCGCAGCTTGGCGGCATCGCCCACAAAATCCATGAAACCTTGGATGGCATGGACGTGCAGGCCTATCTGCAGGACCTCATCCAGAAGGTATACAATCATCCCTTAATCCATGTCTACACCGAAGCCACCATCACAGATGTTTCCGGTTATGTTGGCAATTTCGTGACCAAGGTGCGGTCTGAAAAAGGGCCGGCCGAAATTGAACACGGTGCAGCCATCATCGCCACCGGGGCAGAGGTCTACACCCCCACCGAATATCTCTACGGGGAAGATGATAGAGTCCTCACCCACCTGGAACTGGAAGAGCTGATCGTGCAAAAAGACGAAAGGGTGACAAACGCCCAAAGCATCGTAATGATCCAATGCGTGGGCTGCAGAAATGAAGAAAGGGATTACTGCAGCCGTATCTGCTGCAGCGAGTCGGTTAAGAACGCTTTAAAATTAAAAGAAATAAATCCCGCGCTGGATATCTACGTTCTCTTCCGGGATATGAGAACATACGGTTTTAATGAAGACTATTACCGGGAAGCGGCTGATAAAGAAGTCCGCTTTATCCGCTACGAACCGGAAGCAGAACCGCAGATTGAACCCGGCACCGGCGAAGAAGACGGCCGCCCCTGCTTAAAGGTTACTTTACCGGACTACGTTTTAGGTAAAAAGCTGGAATTGGATGCCGACCTGGTTGCCTTGGCGGCGGCCACTATTCCGGCGGAAACCACCAAAGACGTCGCCGGGCAGTTCATGTTAACCCTCAACCCGGACGGCTTCTTTAAAGAGGCCCACGTCAAATTAAGGCCGGTAGAATTTGCCACAGACGGCGTCTACCTTTGTGGCCTGGCGCACTATCCCAAGTTTATCCCGGATACAATTAACCAGGCTTACGGTGCTGCCAGCAGGGTTTTAACACTGCTTTCACACGACACAGTCAGCGCCTCCGGTTCTGTCTGTGTCGTAGAAGAAGAAAAATGCATGGGTTGCGGGGCCTGTGTGGCCGCCTGTACCTACGACGCCCTAAAATTGCAAAAAACAAGGCATGGCAACAAAGCGGTGGTGAACCCCGTTCTCTGTAAGGGTGACGGCCTCTGTAACGCCAAATGCCCTACCGGGGCCATTCAGCTTAAGCACTATACAGATGACGAGATCTACAGCATGATCGATGCGTTTGTGCAAGCAGAAGAAAGCACAGCAAAGGCCGGTGCAGTGGCCGCAACTACTGAATAAGGAGGGGAGATACAATGGGTACGGATCTTAAATTTAAACCAAAAATTTTGGGTTTTTTATGCCACTGGTGAGCATACGGAGCTGCTGACCTGGCTGGAGTTTCCAGACTACAATATTCGACCGAAATTAGGGCTATCCGTGTCATGTGTTCCGGCAGAGTCGACCTGAAACATGTACTCAGGGCCTTCTCCCGAGGAATGGACGGGGTGTTTATCGGCGGCTGCCGTTTGGATGAATGCAACTATGTCACCGGTGGAAATTACTACGCGCTGAATATGGTGCTGCTGTGTAAAAAAATAATGGAACATATCGGCCTGAACCCCAGGCGGCTCAGGCTGGAATTCATGTCCGGCGGTGAAGGAAACCTCTTCACAGAGGTTGTAGATGACTTTACCCGGGAAATAAAAGGGATCGGCCCCTTGGGCAAAAGTGAGGGCTTGGACGAAGCAGAACTGGCAGCCAAGCTTGAAAAAATAACCAGGCTGGTTCCTTATATCAAGGTCATGAAAAACGAAAAAATGGAAAAACACCTGCAAGACCCGGCAGAATATGAAACATTTTTCACAATTGAAGAAGTAGAAGAACTGCTTACTGCAATGATCTCGTACTATATCGATCCCGAAAAATGCCAGGCTTGTATGATCTGCGCCAACAGATGCCCCGTAGGGGCCATCATCAGCGCCAAAAAACAGGTCCATATCATTGAACAAGACAAATGCATCCGTTGCGGGGCTTGTTTCGAAGCCTGTCCCCCCCGCTTTGATGCCATCACCAAACTGTCTGCCGGCAAAACTGTACCCCCTCCCCCGCCGGAAGGGGAAAGAGAAATCATCAAAAAAAGTAAAGAAAAAGCAAACTGACCGCTGGCTGTTCATCGCTACAGTTTAGCGGCAATTCCAAAATAAAAGCACAGGATGCCGGGGTGTTTACCCCGCATTCTGTGCTTTTATGTGCAACCTGCAGGCCTCTCCGGCCCCCGGCCTGGTTGTTTTTTCCACTGTCTCTAAAGCCTTTTTT
>JAAYRR010000137.1 GCA_012518675.1 Bacillota bacterium | reverse complement strand
CCTGTTCGTTTTCCTCCTGTAAAATAGTAAAATTCTCGTCGGCAAAGCCGGTGTTTTCTGTAGGCCCTGCCAGATCTGCCAAGCCGGCTGTACCCGTAACAACTGTTTCCTGTTCATCATCCCCCACTGTTAAACCCAACATGTTTGCAAGATCAGTTATACCTGTGGTTTCCACCCCCCTCCCCCTTTCGTTGTTTAAGCTGCCTGCCTGCGGCAAATCCGGAAGGGCCGCTTCTTTTTTGGGATTTGCGGCAGGCAGTTGTGCTTTCTTAGTGCCGGGCAGGGATTTTTTTTCGCTGTAGGCAACTTCTGGTGGCAGATCTGCCAAAAAGCCTATTTTCCGGTTGGCTGTTTGTGCCTCTACAGCCTGTACGGGGGGTTGGGCAGATGCAAATACCGGCACGGGGGTGGTCAAAAGAATTTCCAGTTTTTTTTGTTTCTTTTTATTCCTGTCACCGTCCTGTTCATTTATTTCTTTTACCCCGGGATCCCCGCCTTGTTGTAATTTTGGCAAAGGCAGCAAAGACAGCGGTTCCCGGGGGGGGGCCCCCTCCTGCTGTTTTGCCGGTTCCGCAGCAATACTATTCTTATCCGCAAAAACCTTTTCACATTGTGGCACCGCAAAGTTTTTATTATTTACAGTAGTCAACACCTCCTCTTGCCTCCCCCAGCCAAAAGAATCATCTGTGGCGATGCTTTCGCCGTGCGCCTTCAGTTTTTCCAGGCAGCGGGGTACAAAACCTGTAAAGCGATGTTCACCGCTCACCCGGCCTTTTTCGTCAATAGATGTTTGTAAAAAGACAAAGATATCTTTAACCAAAACTTTATCTTTTTTTATGCCGGCTACAGCGCTGATTTTTGTTATTTTACGGCTTCCGTCACTATAGCGGTCTTGTTGGACAACCAGTTCGATCGCCGCACGGATCTGTTCGCGGATTGCCTGCAAGGGCAGCACGATACCCGTCATCAGAATCATGGTTTCCAGGCGTGCCAAGGCGTCCTGCGGGCTGTTGGCGTGCAGGGTTGAAATGGAACCGTCATGCCCGGTATTCATGGCCTGCAGCATGTCAAAGGCTTCGCCGCCCCGGACTTCGCCGATAAGGATACGATCCGGGCGCATACGCAAAGAGTTAATAACCAATTCACGAATAGTGAACTGCCCTTTGCCTTCAATATTAGCTGGCCGGCTCTCCAGGGTGACCAAGTGCTCCTGTTGCAGCTGCAGTTCGGCTGTATCTTCAATGGTGACGATGCGTTCCTGTTCGGGGATAAAGTTGGACAGCACGTTCAGGGTTGTGGTTTTGCCGCTGCCAGTGCCGCCGGAAACGATGATATTGACCCGGGAACGCACACAGGCAGCCAAGAAGCGGGCCATTTTTTCGTTCATTGTGCCGAAGCCAATTAAATCCTCTGCTGTAAGGGGGGTGACAGCAAATTTACGGATCGTGAGGGAAGGCTCGTTCAAAGCCAAAGGGGGAATGATGGCATTGACCCGGGAACCGTCCGGCAGGCGGGCATCCACCGTGGGAGAGCTTTCATCAATTCTTCTTCCCAGGGGGGTGATGATCTTGTTGATAACATGCAGGACGTGGTTGTTATCGCGAAAGGTAATCCCCGTTTTACTGATTTTGCCCTTAGACTCGATATAAACATGGGCGTAACCGTTGACCATAATTTCTGTTATACTGGGATCTGCCAACAAGGCGGTGAGCGGCCCGTAACCAAAAATTTCATCAGAAACATGCTGGATAATCTTTTGTTTGGACTCTTGGGGCAGATGATGTTCCTGTTCTTCGAGCAGCTCTGTGAGGATATCGTATATTTGTTCATTAAACTGTTTCTTTTGAAAGGAATCAAGGCTGTCTAATGCCAGCTGGTTGTCAACATTATCAATTACCCGCCGCAACGTCTGGGCAGCAATTTCTTCCCACCCTTTTGCCGCCTTGTTTTTATGCACTGCCGGCAGTTTGGTATGTGTTTTTGCCGTGCTGTTTTTTCCTTGAAAAACAAACATTTTGCTGCCCCCCTTCAACCCGGGCTAACCATTTTAAAATGACTGCCTCCCGAAAGGACAGAAAACAAAAATCCCCGGTTGCCAGGGATGCGAACCAGGGATTAAGATAGATCAAATAAGAGAACAGGACAGCTGTTCAACAAGAAACCCTGTCTTCGGCAACCTGGCAATCGTAGCCTGCCGGAGCAGGCCTTAGACCCATGGCTTTGCGTCCCTTTCTTTCGAAAGGTTTGCCCTTATCGGTCAGAAAACAAAATGATATTTTGTTATGATACGTACTTTTTAAAAAAGGTTTTGTTGGACACCTCCAGGGAATTGATGTAAAACCTTTTAACTTTTTTTTCGTCTAGGTTAAGATTGGCTGCAATCCGGGAAAATTTCTCCCAGTTGCCGGTTTCATAGGCTAAATTCAGGGCGTATACTTCTTGAAAGCGGTTTTTCCCGCCAAATAAAGCTACTTTAATTTCTTCCGCGAGGGGTAATGTGGCCAGAATATCAGGCAGAGGTTGATCCAAAAAAGCATCCAACAAGGAAAACATACCCATGAGAAAAAGATCTGAACTGCGCCTGCCCAAGCCCACAGCAGGGGCGAGCAGCTCACAAAAGCGTGCCCGGCACAGAGCAGTAACCAGCAGTTCATCAGGTTTGTGTTTCCCGATGCCCTGCAGTGAAACCAGGGAAAGCCATTTTTTGATTCCCTTTTCGCCCAAAATAGCCAGCGCCTGTCTGATGGAACTGATTTCACTGTAGAAACCAAAGGCCAGTGAATTAATATATTTAAGTAACTTAAAGGAAAGGGATACATCTGTTTTAATAAGTTTTTCCAAGGCGTCAAGGCTGATAGCCGACTTATGAACTTCCTGTAAAATTTTAATATAGGTCAGTTTATAATTGGGGATGTTCCGGCTGGAAACAACCAGCGGTTTACTGAAAAAATAACCCTGAAAAAGTGAATAGCCCATCTCTACAGCCTGGTTAAAGTCGGCCCTTGTTTCCACCTTTTCGGCCAGGAAAGAAACGTTTTGGGGCCCGATTCTTTGTACCAATGCCTCCCTTTCCTGCTTAGCCGTACTCAGGAAATCCACTTTGATAATATCAACCAATTTAATTAACGGTATGAATTCTTTACCGTAAACAAAGTCGTCCAAGGCCAGCATATACCCCATATTTTTTAACTTTTTGCAGACTTGCAGTGTCTTTTTGTCCGGCACAACATCTTCCAAAATTTCAACAACGACGTGTTTAACGGGTAGAAAAGTGGCGATTTCTTCCTCCAGTAAATTTTTTGTAAAATTAATAAAAGCCTTTTTCCCCCTGGTGAGAGTTTCCAAACCAATGAGCAAGAAACTGTTCGTAATTACCTCCGAAGAAGCCCGATCACCGTTTAGTTCGGAATAAAATTTGTTGGCCCCCGCACGGTAAAGCAGTTCATAGGCATAAACCTCCTGCTGACGGTTAAAAATCGGTTGTCTGGCTACAAAAACATCCATGCCTTTTGTTTTCTCCTTTATCAATGTTGACCACAGCGGGAGATGCACTTTGGACTTAAAGGAGGCTGCACCATTTATTAAAATGTGGTAAGTTTTTCATCCCAGGTAACATCCAGTTGACCGCCCTGGTAACGTGCCCGCAAGGACTGATCGGCATAATTTTGTGCTAAATGGCTGGCCTGCGGTAATGAAGCAAAATATACCAATTTATCAGTATTTGCATTTAAGGTCGGATCTGCAGGAAGCCAGCCCCATTCTTCCAGATAAAATTCAGCCCAACAGTGACGGCAACCTGCCAGGGAAGGGACTTCCCCGGGGGCAACCTGCCGGCTCTTTCCTGATTTCCCGGCGTCGGTATAGCCGTTAACCAGCCGTGCGGGAAT
>JAAYRR010000025.1 GCA_012518675.1 Bacillota bacterium | reverse complement strand
GCGAAGAAAATTTTCAGGATTTTTATGATAAAATGTGTGATCCCGACCATTTTGCCGCATATTTACGTGCAAACGGGGTTGATTACGGCTTTATTTTTGCAGAGCTGTGCCCGGCGGTTACAGGCACTTGTTCTAACGAAATCGTTTTGGAGTTTTGTGCCGGCCGGGAGGCGCTGATTCCGATCGCCAGTATCAACCCTCATCTTACCGTCAACCTGGATCAGGAGCTGAGCCGTCTGGTGCAGGCGGGTTTTCGCGGTTTAAAAATGCTGCCCACCTACCAGTTTTATTATCCGCATGAAACCCGTCTATATCCTCTTTATGCCCGGGCGCAGGAATTGCAGATACCGGTGTTGTTTCATACCGGATCATCCATTTTCCATGGTACGCGGTTGAAATATGGTGATCCCCTCTTTTTTGACGATATTGCTGTTGACTTTCCGGACTTAAAAATTGTCCTGGTGCATGGCGGGAGGGGTTTCTGGTATGATCGGGCCTTATTTTTGGCACGTTTACATTCCAACATATATCTGGAGATTGCAGGTTTGCCGCCCCAAAATCTGCTGCAATATTTTCCCGAGCTGGATAAAATAACTGATAAAGTAATTTTTGGTTCTGACTGGCCGGGGGTGCCCAGTATAAAGAAGAATATAGAAATTATAAAGCAGTTGCCCTTTGGTGCGGAGGCCATTGACAACATTTTAGGCGGCAATGCTGCAAAACTGATCAATTTAACCTTTTAATCTGATCAGCCTGACCTGTCCCTGATAAAGTGGACACACCTAAGTGCGAATAACTGCCTTTACCGCATTATTTCGTGGGCCCTGCCCGCACCAGCTCTCGCCGAGGGGCAGCCCGCCCTGTTTACTTGTTGGGCAGTCAACAGGGTAAGCCGGTGTGGGCCGTCAAGGGTAAAGCTTTGCCCGGCTTTGCCGGCCCTTGACTGCCGTTAGATCCGAGCTTTTTCTTGAAAATAACGTTGCTTAAATTCTACCGGCGTTAAGTAGCCAAGGCTGGCATGGTGGCGTAAGCGATTGTAAAATACTTCAACATATTCAAAAATGGCTTACCTGGCTGCTGCCCTGGTTTCATAATGGTTAGGATAAACCAATTCAGTTTTTATGGTGATGAATAAACCCGGCTCTTGGACGATGCCTTTGGATTGCCTGCTGCATGGCTTTAATGGCCAGTTCTTTGGTTATGCTACTACCCATGGCTTTGCCGACGACTTCTTTGTTGAACAGGTCTTTGACGGCTGCAAGGTAAAGCCAGCCTTCACCTGTGTCAATGTAGCTGGTGTCTGAAACTTATACTTCCTTGGGGTTTGAAACGTTAAAATTTTGTTGTAACAGGTTGTCCGCTACCGGTAGGTTATGCTTGGAATTTGTAGTTGCTTTATACTTACGGGGCCGTATGGAACGAACGCCATGGGCTTTCATAAGCTGATGAACCCTGTTTATACCGCAACCAAACCGTTCTTTGATATCCGCGTGAATTTTACGGACGCCGTAGATCTTGCGGCTTTTAGTATGGCTTTGCTGAATTGCTTTTAAAATTTCTGCATCTTTTTTATGTCGTTTACTGGGGGGCTGTTCCCTCCAATTGTAGTAGCCGCTTCTTGATGTTTCAAACAGGCTGCACATCTTCTCCACCGGAAAATTGAAGCGGTGTTTTTCTATAAACGGAAAAGCTATTTGCGGGGTTTTGCGAAGATGGCAGCAGCTTTTTTTAAAATGATCACCGTCTCTTCCAGGTCGGCAGCCCTTCGGTTTGCAGCCTTCAGTTTAGTTTCAAGTTCAGCAATACGATTTTTTTCGGTATCGTTTTTTGCATCATTATGTTTTTTGATCCAGCGGTAGAGTGTTTGGGGGTTGACTCTCAGGTCCTCTGCCACACTGGGCACCGATCGCCCATTGGAAAGCGCTAGGCGGATAGCATCTTCTTTAAATTCTGGACTGTACCTTTTCCCGCGATTGCCCATTTAAGGACACCTCCATTGAGATTATTTTATCTTACTTTGGTGTGTCCGCCAAACCGGGTACAATTCAGCCCCGGGTTTTTTGCGAGTTAGTATACCTACATACTTGATAGCACGGGATTAACCAAACTTCCCGTGCTATCTTAACTCAGGGCTTTCTGCACAACCCACGAATCTATATAATTACTACATTCAGCTATGTGAGGCCGATTATATGGGGCAGGTTTGGATAATCGAAGGATTTAATTTTTTATGAGATATTATACTTCTCAAGCTTATCATAAAATGCACTCCTACTAATACCAAGAAGGTTTATTGCTTTACTTTTATTATATTTTGTTTCACTAAGAGCCTGCTTAATAATTGATTTTTCCAATTCTTCTATTGCAACATTCAGGCGTAATGTCCCCGGTTTAGTTTTTATAGGGATATTTAATATTTTAGGCTGTAGATCTTTTGCGGCTAGTTTATCCTTTTGACACATAATAACAGCATGCTCGATAACATTTTTTAACTCTCTTACATTTCCAGGCCAAGAGTAGTTTTGCAAGTAGTCTATAGCATCAGGTGTAAAAGATAAATTTTTTCCATACACCTTTGCGAAATTGTTTAAAAAATGAATAGAAAGAAAAGAAATATCAGTAAACCTTTCTCTTAACGGGGGAATAAAAATAGGAACGACACAAAGTCTGTAAAATAAGTCTGCTCGAAATTCATTTTGCTGCACCATTTGTTCTAAGTTTCTGTTGGTAGCCGCAATAATTCTTACATTTACAGGTATTTTTTTTGTTCCACCTACTTTTTCTATATATTTTTCTTGTGTAAAACGCAACAATTTTGCCTGGATATTTAATGAACTATCCCCAATTTCGTCTAAAAATAATGTTCCGTTGTTGGCCCGTTCAATTTTACCCGTTTTTCCTGCAGGGTTCGCACCTGTGAATGCACCTGAAGTATATCCGAATAACTCTGCTTCGAGAAGGTTTTCAGGAATTGCAGAGCAATTTATTGCCACAAAGGGCTGCTTGGAACGGTTACTGGCTCTATGAATAGCGTCAGCAAAAAGTTCTTTTCCGGTTCCTGTTTCACCCCTTAGCATTACTGAGACATCAGTTTTGGCAACATTGGTAGCTATGTTAAGACAATGCAACATTCTAGGATCGTTACTTATGATGCTATTAAAATATTTAAGATTCGGCGTGTTAATTTTCTCCAATTTATTTTTTTTACTTCTTACAACTATTGAACGGAAATGTTCAGTTATGATGCTAATAGTCTTTGAGTTACCAACCCCGATTACCCCCTTAATTTTTCCATCGCCACATTTTAAAGGAATAAAATTTGCAACAATATGGTAACCAAGTGTTTCATCATAATAGCATATATCCTGTTCTATTTGTTTACGGTTTTCAAGGATTTTAAGGAGCTTGTCATCGGGGTGTTTTTCATATAAATTTTTGTTTAAGATTTTTTCCTTGGGAATTCCCACTTGATATTCATAGGCACTGTTTATATAGACAACAAGACCGTCTTTATTAATAACAATAACCGGGTCGTTAATATAATCCAGCAATGTTAGAAAGTTACCTCTTAGGAGTTCTATTATTTCTGGGTTTTGTTGTAACATTATGTTCGCTAACCCCCAGTATTTAGTAATTTATTTTAAAAAACATAGGACCTTTTGGGAACACTGCAATAGTAAAGTTTAGTTCAATATTTTACTGGTCGCATTTTTGCAGGGTAATATGGAGCTTGTCCCTAATGCCGTTGAATTTGAGTGACGTAGTATTACGCAATATTACTAACCTTTTCGGCATCACCCATTTCCAAATCAATAGTCAACCGTTTAATCTCAACAACCAGGACGCTCATGGAACGGTACCCCTGGATGCGATGAGCGCGACGTTCAGCATCCAGTAGCGCTGCGGAGAGCCAGCGTTGTACCATGGTACCATTCTTCCAGTTCTTGACGTTTTTCACATTTTTGGTGACCATGCTAAATCCTGATTCTATAGCATTGGTAGAACGAAGACTTTTTTGAAGCAGGCCGGGGATCTCCAGCCTTAGAATAGTGATGGTTTCTTCCAGGCCTTCGCGCAAACTGGCGGCGGCATCAGGGTGGTCTTTTTTCAAACTATTTGCCAGGGCATGCAGTTTGTTCTTTGCTTCTTCAAAGGTCTCTGAACTCCAAGCTTGCTGTAACCTGCGTTTTACCCAGGTACGCTTGTAATTTGGCAGGTAATCGAGGATATTGCGCATCTTATGTACCTGACAGCGCTGAACTAAAACGTGATGCCCAAATACAGTTTTCAAGGCCTTCCGAAGGGCCTTTGAACCGTCTATAACAGCCAGCAATCCATTGTGAAACTTTAGGCCCCGGTCAATAAGATCTGCCAGCAGATCCTGGCATACCTGGGCGTTTTCAGTAGAGCCGATACGCACGCCCATTAGGAGCTTTCTTCCATCATTATTAATGCCCATGGCTACAATAGCCGTGTAATCGCCAAGTACCAGGCCGTCAATAAGCAAGATAGGGATATACTCATCTTCAAACCGGCGGCTCAAAAGCTTTTTTGCTTCTGTTTCACTGGCTTTGATAAATCGCCTGCTAATCGTGCTTTTAGAGGTGCCGGATGTTTCTGCTACATCGCTGTAATCTTCGATTCCATAAGTATAGTCCCGTGTGGACATCCCGTACAACATGCGGCCAAGGGCTGCTTCGATCAGTTGCTCATCATTGGCGAATGCTTCATAGCTCGGGATAGGTAGCTCCCGATCCCTGATGACATCCCTAGCGCGAGGGCGTTTAATGGCCAAACGTTGATTGCCCAAGGGAACAGTAGTGTTTTGGTAACCGTGACGGCAGGCAGTTCGATCCGGGTTATGCTTGCCCTTCGGGCCGGCAACTGCCTCTACATCCTGTTCCATCATGGTCATCAAAGCCTGGATCCCAACAGCGGTACAGAAGCTTGTGAATCGGCCTTTAACAGCTTTCTGTATATCCAGCATGGTTAGCTGCTGAATAATGAAGCCCTGCTTATCACTTTTTTCATTCGACTGTTTTACGTTTTTATGGTATTCTGGCATTGGCGGTAACCTCCTGGTTTGGTTTGTTTACCCAAACCCATTATGCCATAACTGGGCCGGGTACCGCCACTTCAATTTC
>JAAYRR010000136.1 GCA_012518675.1 Bacillota bacterium | reverse complement strand
GGCCCTAAAATTGGAGCTGTCAAATACCCCCAGCAACCTGTTGATCAGCTCCGGGTTGGGATCCCAAATATTTTCCAGGACAACAATAATCTTTTCCCGCTGGCAAAGGGGCAAAAAACCTTCCCAAAAGCGGGTGGTGTTTTCCAGCCAGTTAGCAGCGTACTCCGGGTATTTAAAAAGTGGGTTGTAGCAGGAATGCACAACCATTACCCGGCAACCCAGTTCTTTACCCAACTGAAGCGCCCGGGCAAAACGCCGGTGGGCCAACTGCTGCACCTGATGATCCATGCTGCTGGGGAAAAGCTCTTTAAAAGGACCGTGCAAAGAAAGAGTCCCCCGGAAATCCTTCAACAGAACCCGATACTGCCTGACAATTTCACCCGCATAGTAATCCAGGTTAGCGGGAAGAGCAAAGTCCTGGATCTCCAAATGGTCAAAACGGGTCAGGTAAAATGACGGTTCCTTTTTCAATAAATCGAGAAAAATGCCGCAACCTAACTTCATGCAAAACTCCTTTTAACTCTTTTGTAAAACAGAATTGGAAACACTTAAAAAAAGTCTTAAAAAAGCTGCCAAGGCACCGAACGTAAAAATTTTTCTAGAAGAATAAGTTTCCCTATAAAGATCATACTAGAAAGAGCCATATTCATTCTTTTTTAGCTGTACAAAGACCGACGTCGTCTTTTGCCCACACGGTGATCTCTCCCTGTCGCTGAAAATTTTCAGTTCTTGTGCGGAAGCTACATCAGGCCCCTCCGGCCGGGAAATCCTGCCAATGATCGTAGGCATTACCTTTTATATTTTCAACAGCGATGATGATCTCACTCCGCAAGTCTTTTATTCGTTGCTCAATACGCTCTAAATAATCATCGCCCAAAAATCGCCGCAGGGTTTCCAACTCGGCACGGAAACGCTTCATTCCCTCTTTAGAAACCCTGCCATTCATTTCTTCTATCGTCAGCCGGCGCAGGGTATACCTTGGTAAAGTCTGGTACTCCTTTAAGTCGCGCAGCAGGGTTTGAATAAAGGGCAGATATTCTTCCAAATCGGCAGCATGCCTTTCCCAGGCGCTACGCAGGTTGTTTTCTGCCTTGATAAGCAAAGATTGTTCACCGGGACGCCTGTGTACCTGTTCACGGTGGTTCTTGACCGCCCCGTAAGCGGGCCAAAATAAAGGGCTCAGGACCTCCCGGGGCGTTTCCAGCCGACAGCGAACAAGCGGTAGTGCTTTTTTAAGAATCAGGGGACGTACAGTTAATTTTTTGCTTGCCGTATCAGGCACAGTGTGAATAAAAAGCTGCAAACCCTTCCGGCGGAAAACCAGCAGTTCATTTCGTGCGGCTTTTTTTGCCGTTTTCACCCTTACGGGAAAATCAGTCAGCCCGGAGATCAAGTCCGGGTATTGTGCCTGCATTGCAAAAAATTCCCGCCGGAGCATCGTCAGCAGGCTTTCCTCTTCGCCTTCCTCCGGATTACGGTTGATGCGTCTGAAAAGTTCGGCGGGGGAAGGGGTTTCATCCGGAGCAAAAATTTTCGCATCTTCACCCAGGGTATTGTGGATCAGGAACATCTTCTGTGCTGCTATTTCACGGCTTTTAACCACTTCAGCACCCTGTTCCGTTGGAAAAAAGTTATAGATATACAATGTCCGGAAGACCTTGCGCCCAATACGGTTGATGCGTCCCAGCCGCTGAATGACACGCGTAGGGTTCCAGGGAATATCATAGTTAACCACCGCACCGGCCCGGTTCAGGTTTATCCCTTCAGAAAGTTTATCAGTAGCCACGAGGATATCGAAATCATCACGCTGCCTTTCTGCCGCATGGCCGGCATCGAAATTGGCATTCAGATCATCGAAAAAACCCTTGCCCAGCGAACCTTCAGCTACCAGCACACGTTCAGGAAAGGCGGCCTGCAAAACGGGGGCAATGTGTTTCACTGTATCCTGATATTCGCTGAAAATAACAACCTTGCGGCGCGATTCACCGCTACCGGGTTGGGCTTCTATAATCTCCCGCACAGCTTCCACAAGGCGTTTGCTTTTCGGATCGTTCACTGCCAGTTCCAAAGCCTCCACCCGATCGCCAATTTGTTGGAACAGCTCCAGATCTGAGCGGATATCCGCAAGGAATTGTTCCGGTTCATCAAAATCTTCAATAATATAAACGTGATCCTGGTGCGGCCTCAGGTTTTTTTCTGCCGCCAGGCGCGCCGCGAATTGCCGCAGCTCCTCCTCGATGGTTTCTTCGTCTTCTTCCCAGATTTTTTCTATTAAATTTCGGTCCAGAATATATTGGCCTGTTTTTTGGATGAAAGCCAAAATAATAGAATGAACGCGCCTAAAATTAGCCATGCTTTTGGCAAAAGCGCCAAAAGAACTTTCAAAACGTTTGACCAACAGACGGCGCATAAATTCGTAGAGGTTGCGCTGCTGCAGGTAGGCAAAGTTACCTTTTTCATCCAGCTGCTCTAATTCACGGCGGTGTTCGTAAGCAAAGGGCTGGTAAATGGCACCCCGAAATTGTCCTTCCTCGCCAAAATATTCATTAATAACCCGGTTGTAGAAAGCCGACTGTGCGGGTGTTAGTTCGTAAAATAGTTCAACGGGATCGGCAACTTCGGAAAGCGCGGTAAGTTCCTGGGCATACACCGGATCGCGTTTCAGGTCAAGCCGGTTACGGCGGATAATCACGGGTTCTATAACCCCGCGGATTTCAGCCGCCAGCTGCCTTACCCGTTGCTGGGTAAGTATTACATTAATAGGCAGTGGGCTTTCAAAGATGTCGGCATAGAACCTCTCTGCCCGGGCCTGTTTTTCACCACCGGCGGCATGATAGCGGAGGATGTATGAAAGCTTGCGGAATTCGCTGTTGTAATGGGCAAAACGGGCCGCCAAACCTTCATCGAGGGTTAGCGTTGATTTGCCCGGCGGGATAAAAAGTTTGAGCAGGGCAAAGATATCCGCCGGCGCATTGTTGAAGGGGGTTGCCGTCAGCAGGATAACACCCCGGTTGGCACAGATCTGGCTCAGGCGTTCATAAGCCGCCGTGTCTTCATTACGGAAGCGGTGTGCCTCATCCACCACGATGGTATTAACATCATCACCGTGCAGTTCAAGAAACTTTTGCACCTTATCAAGCATACCCAGGGATTCAACTTCCCAGTCATATAGTTCAAAGTCGTTCAGGTATTTATACCAGCCGGTAGCTTTGGTTTGTCGATCACCGATCAAAGCCGGGGGGCAGATCACAAGCCCGCGGCCACCTCGTTCCCGCGCCAGCCAACTGGCGATCACCGATTTCCCCAGCCCAACCACGTCAGCCAAGATCACGCCGCCATATTCCTCCAGCACGGTGAGCGCCTGCTGCACAGCCTCTTCCTGGTAACGGTACACCCTGTAACCCCGTTCTTCCATCAAACGTTTAATCTGCGGGCGGAGCGCTTTCTGTTCATTCAAATCCAGGTAGGTTTTAAGCAACAGGGCATAGGCCTCAAATGGCGAAATTTCCGCCACCTGGGTTTGGCGGCTGATAATGCGGCTGATCTTTTCCCGGCGTGCATCAAGTTCGCTGAGCAGAATTGCTGTCGACCACAGATCATCAAAATATGCCTCCGCATCATCCCAACCATAATCGCCGATTTCCACGTTGAATTCATGCTGCCCCAATAAACCGGCGCGGGTGAGGTTGCTGGAACCGGTAATAAAGCGTCCAGGCGCGTTTATAAGTAACTGCCCGGCCTCATCCAGACAAAACAGGTAAAGCTTGGCGTGGTTGGGATCCAATGTTTTGCGGATATGCAGACGGCCCTCTTCCAGAAGGCGCAAAAAGAAAGAAACCTGTTCGTAAAATTCCTGCGTATCCAGAGCCTCATCCTGTAAGGCAGTGCGCAAAGAGGCATAAAACCGCCCCACAAGTTCCTGCTGGGTGCTGCCGGCCGCTTCAGGATCGGCCGTTTCCAACACCCGGCCCAAACGCAGATCGGTATCCATCCCCACCAGAATTTTAAGATGCAGATCGCTGCGCCCCTTTAGCGCCCCATAAAGCTCCTGCCAGCCGGAAAAATAGAAGAAACCCACCAAAAATTTCAGTTCCCGGCTGTGCCGGATGAGCGTCTGCAGGCGCTCCCTAAGGCTGCGCTGCCCGGCGTTGGTAATAAAATTTTTAGCCATTCCGCCTCACGCTCCTCGCTTTGCTGATGCGCTCCCAGACCAGCCGGCAGACAGCCCGGTAAACTTCCTTGCGTTCCTCTTCAGTCAAGTCCAAAGCATCGAAGACAAGATCGTCCAGCGCCTTGCGATCGGGCAATGGATTGGGTTCCTGTTCGGCAATGGGGATCTTAGACTGGGGATCGATGCCGCATTCGGTAAAGACGTCTTGTATTTCTAGTCTGTAAAGGTGTTTTAAATATTTTTTCTTCACAGCTATAGACGGAAATTTATTGATATCAATTCCTTCCGTTTTAAGTGCCCCTTCCCCCAAATTTGAACGACCATAGAGCTCCCTAACTAGTATTGCCACAACAGAAAACAGTGAGGCAATATGTTCGTTTTTATTTTTAGGTGTTATTTCAAATAAGTTGTGATCAACTTGTACTGTATGTGCATTTACAAAGGTAGCTAAACGATCGTTGTGAACCATGGGCCAAAGATATAATCCTGGATCACGCTGTCCTAAGTTCCACCAACTCTGACGGGAACGAAGGGTAGATCGGTAGTGATACTCCTGCCTTTCCCCCCATTTTATATACTCCAAAGCTTTTGTTCCTTTAAGTTCTGTTTTATTTTTATTACAAATGAAAATCAGGTACTTTAATTCCTCCGGCTTGATCAAAATACTGCGGCATTCGCGCGGGCTCTTGATAACCGGCTTTAAAAACTCTTCCTCGATTTCCCCTTCCCAGCCGGCACCGTTGCACACCCGCAACAGGCCCGGTTGTGAACCGGGGCCCAGCGGCTCTAGGTAGAAAAAGTCGTTTGCACCGGTTTTTATACCGAAACGAACCTCTGCAATCTCCCCCAAACGCACCAGCTTGTCCTTGCCTTTTTTCAGAATGGTAAAAAAAATGTCCGGCGCACGCAGGTATTTGCCGCCCCATTTATCGCCTTTGTATTTACCGGTGTCCTTTAGCCGGGATGAAACCTGGCCTGCATCGGAACCCTCCCGCAGCAGTTCGCCTGCTGTAACCGGCAAGACGCGAAAGCTTTCATCCCGTAATGCAGCCCCGGCCTCTTCAATGGCCAACAGGTTTTCGGAAAGTACCGCTTCTTCAAAAGGCTGTTTGAAAGCCACAAAACGTGTCACCTGGTTTTCATTTACCTTTGCGGGCGCACCGGCAACGGTGATAATCGTATTGATATCGGCACGGGTGAAGGAACGGCGGGCGTGGTTGTCTAACACCAGGTGAAGCGGTG
>JAAYRR010000135.1 GCA_012518675.1 Bacillota bacterium | reverse complement strand
TTCCAACAGGTAGCCCCTGATCACCGGTTCTACGGCAGGGGGAACATCTTGCCGGCCCTGCAATTGCAGCAGCAGGCATTCTTCCAGCGTCCGGGCCCCTATACCGGGGGGTTCAAAGCTCTGGATCAGTTCCAGCATTTCCAAAACCTCTTTTTCTGGCACCCCCAAGAACTGGGCATGTTCAGCCACCTCCCCCTGCAGGTAGCCGCTGGAGTTTAAATTACCAAGCAGGTATTCCGCAATAAGGTACTGTTTGCCCTGCACAGGCGACATTTTTAACTGAAACACCAAGTGTTCCTGCAAACCGGCTTCCTGAGTAGCATAATGATCGAGCGCTGAAAACCCGTCGTCATCGCCCCGCTGTACCCCGCCCCGGTAATCCCCCTTATAAAAAGAATCATTAAAATATTCTTCCCAGTCTGACAGATCGCCATCTTTATCGCTGTCTTCATTTTTTTCAGCAGGCTTATCTTCCGCGGCGCTGTCTTGTTCCTTTTCCTGCACCTCCAAGAGCGGGTTTTTTGTCATTTCCTCCTGGATATAATCGATCAGCTCCAACGTTGAATATTGTAGAAGGTTGATCGCCTGCTGCAATTCCAAGGTCATGACCACTTTTTGTGTCTGTTCAATTTTTAATTCAAAATTCATGGCCATGAGAAAAACCTTCCTTTGAACCCCGCCTGCCTGCTCCATGCGGGTGAATTTTTTTTACTTTCTATATTTATTGTATTTGTTGTCCTGTATAACCATTTCGACATTTTTGTAGAAAATCCTGCTTAGTGTGTAGAAGTTTTTAATTTTTCTATATATTATTTATTTAACACTTAATTCACTACTTATTGTTTTATTTCAACATATTTTTTTATAATCCTGCCGGGTGATCTGGTATTTTAGCAAGTCAATTTGCGGTCAGCCTTGTTCACTGCCTTTTTCTTTGCTTTGTTCTTCGCCTTTTTCCCTGATTTTTTGGGCCAGGGCATTTATCCGCCGCATACGGTGGTAAATACCGGATTTGGTCAGCGGTGGCACGGCCGCACCGGCCAGTTCCTGCAGGGTGGCTTCCGGATATTTTAAACGCAGGCGGGCCACTTGGGCCAGGGCAGGACGTAGGCTGTCCAGGCCCAACACCGCATCCAGCAACCTGATGTTGCTGACCTGTTCCCAGGAGGCAGTCGCTGTTTTGCCTAAATTTGCTGTTTCGCAATTTACCAGCCGGTTAATCTTATTGCGTACACCTTTGACTACCCTGATGCTTTCAAAATCGAGCAGGGCGGCAGAGGCGGCAATAATACGTAAAAATTCCCCTATTTTTTCCGCCCCTTTGAAATAAACAACAAAGTCGTTTTTCCTTTGGAAATAGCGTGCCGGCAGGGCAAAAAAAGAGAGCACGGCAACAATTTCCCGGGCGTAAGCTTCATCAGGGGCCACAATTTCCAAATGGTAGGCAGTTTCGGGGTTAATCGTGGAACCGCTGGCTAAAAAAGCACCGGCCAAATAAGCACGGCGGCAGCACTTTCCGGTAAAACCAGCCGTTTCTTTTTTCTCATTCTGCGGCAAGGGGGGTAAATATTTTTTTAAAATAGGCCGCCCGCTTTGAGGGTGGAAATCCGTAAAACCCAGCGCAGACAAAACATGTTCAACTTTTGTTTTACCCAGAACCTGAACAAAATACTTGTTATTTTTTTGCAGTTGTTTTTCACGACTGACATAAATAAGCGGCGAAAAGCCAAAACAAAATTTAAGAAGGGAAAACAGCCGCCGGGCCAGCGCCGCACTTTGAGTCTGCAGCGTGATGCCCAGTGTATTTTTACGGAGCAGCAACCTGCCGTTCATCTCGATAAAAGCCCGCAGTTCTGCACGGGCGCAACAGCGTCTGGTAAGCGCACCCCTGGCCAGTTCGCCTTTAAGCCGCTGGGCAAAAGAAATCACCCTGTTTCACCCCCTGCATTCAAACCTTGCGCAAAGCATGTTTTAAAATATGCTTCAATTTTTTATGAGTTTTGGCCAAAGGGCCGGCGGAAGGAACACCCATTTCCTTGCGGGCCCGGCGCAAATTACCGTTCAAATTGGCCCGGGTGTAGGCCCAAAGCCCATCCAGGCCCGTTTCCCAACCGGCAAGCCTGTCGAAAAGCAGAGCGGCAAGTTTTTTGCAGTCATGGTGGGCTGCTGTATGGTGATTCAGTAGCGGGGCTGCAATTACCTTTATGTTCCACTGCGTCAAAACATCATTATCCACCTTTACTGTCGTGGCCCCCTCCTGTTGATATCTTACTGCCAAGGCCGGGGGTAAATCCGTGGCGTTATTAACCACAATGCCGTCAATCAGCCCTTCACAACCGTGCCGGAAAAGGACCTGCAGGTGTCCCGCGGCGCTCAGGCCTTCTGTTTCACCCGGCTGGGTCATGATATTACAAACATAGATACAAGGGGCGGTTGCCTGGGCCAGGGCCTCTTTCACCCCGGGAACCAGTAAATTGGGCAGCACACTGGTATAAAGACTACCCGGTCCCAAAATAATGGCCTCTGCCTCACTAATGGCACGCAGCACCTGGGGCAAAGGCCTGCATGCTGCAGGCTGCAGGGAAAGGGAGGCGATATGCCTTCCTGCCTGCACGATATTTGTTTCACCGACAGCGGTACTGCCGTCTGTAAAAACCGCCCGCAAAATAACCTGTTCCAGCGTAACCGGCAAAACAGTCCCCCGAATCGCCAAAACCTTGCTAAATTCCTGCATGGCCCGGCTATAACCGAGCATTTCCGCCATAACTACAATAAAAAGGTTGCCAAAGTTGTGCCCGCCCAAACCCTTACCATCGGGGAAACGATACTGAAAAAGCTTTTCCAGCAAGGGTTCGGTATCGGCCAGCGCCAACAGGCAATCGCGCAGATCCCCGGGAGGCAACACACCCATTTCGCCCCGTAGGCGCCCGGAACTCCCCCCATCATCTGTAACCGTTACCACAGCGGTGATATTAGATGTATATTCCTTTAAACCCCGGATTAACACCGAAAGACCTGTACCCCCGCCGATAACAACAATTTTAGGGCCTCTTTCCAGGTAGCGCCGGGTATAAAGCTTTTCAATCAGGTGGCGACTGTGATCCGGCAGTAAAATACCGGCGATGGCCTTGCCGGTCTGTTGCAGTCCCCGCAGGACTAAAAGAGCACCTGCCAGCAACAGCAGCACACCCCACAGGGGCTGGTGAAAAAAACCATCCATTAAATGCAGCAGCAACTCCACCTTTGCCCTGTAGACCAAGCCCCGCCTCCAGAAGAAAAAAAGACCACCCATAAAAATTAACAACCCTAAAAGGGTCAACAGCAAATAGCGTTTGACACCCAAACCCGGGTAAAGCCATTTTACTGTTCCCCGCAACTTTTTACGCCAGGCGACCAAAACAGTTTTCAATTTTTCCCAAGCCAATTTTCCAACCCCAATTTTTTTGTCTGTCACTAGACTTTATTGATGTCCCGGTGTTCCGTCCGCACCTGATAATTTTTCCCGGCCAGCAAAGTAGCAAGCTCGTTTGTCAGGGATACGGAGCGGTGTTTACCGCCGGTACAGCCAATGGCAATCACCAGTTGGGGCTTCCCCTCCTTGATGAAACAGGGCAGTAAAAATTCAATCATATCTTTTAATTTCTGAAAAAACCGGTGCGTGGCCGCCCACTTCCAGATATATTCATGTACAGCTTCATTATTGCCGGTCAGTTGACGCAGAGAATCCACGTAATAAGGGTTGGGCAGAAAGCGCACATCAAAAACCAGGTCGGCATCCAGGGGAAGGCCATATTTATAACCAAAGGAGCTCACCGTGATTAAAATATTCTTTTCCCACTGCCGTTGTGCATAAAGCTGGTTAATCTTTTCTTTCAGATTGGCGACAGTCAGTTCTGTGGTATCAATGATTACATCAGCTTTACCCCTGATATTTTCCAGCAGAAACCTCTCCTCCCGGATCGATTCCACCATGCTGCCACGCTCTGCCAGGGGATGGCGGCGTCTTGTCTCCTTGTAACGCCGGATCAAAACATCTTCGGCTGCCTCCAGGAATAAGATTTCATAGCCAAAACCCATCTCCTCCAAACGATCCAGGGCGGCAAACAAACCTTCAAAAAGTTCGCCCCCCCTGATATCACAGACCAAAGCGACATGATTGATTTTACCACCGGACTGGATGCAAAGTTCGGCAAACTTGGGAATCAGGGCCGGGGGCAGGTTATCTATGGAAAAGAAACCCAAGTCCTCGAAACTGTGCAGGGCCCTGCTCTTGCCCGCCCCGGAAAAACCTGTAATCAAAACAAACCGGCCTTTAAACAACTGCGTACCTCTCCCCCCGCATATTATTTTTCAAAATGGCTGTAACCGTGGGGCGACAAGGGCTTAGTTGCCCCTGATGAGTCAATCATCGTCACCCCGGCTGCAGGAGGCAACACCCTGCCGATTACGCTCAGGGGCGTGCCTGTAGCTTTTTCCAGTGTGCGGCTAAGCCGCCGTAACTGCAACGGTGATCCCTTCCCTCCGGGAACGGTAAACAGCAACTCGTAATCCTCTCCCCCGTAAAGAGCCCAATGCAGGGGGTCTGCCCCTAACTGCCGGGCCAGCGATACAGCAACCGGGCTGACAGGCAGGCGTTCGGCCCGGATTTGGGCACCGCAGCCGCTGGCCTGTACAATTTCGTGCAGCTCTGAAGCCAAACCGTCACTCAGATCGTTCATGGCCCCGATCAAGCCACTGCGCACCAAAACCGCAGCTTCCTTCACCCGGGGCTGCGGCTGTAACTGGGCCCACGTCAGCTCCGCCGCACTTTCTGGCTTAATCTTTTGTTGTCCTTCTGCAGAAAGGTAGGCAAAGCCTGCTGCAGCAGCCCCAATTTTACCAGTAACCAAAAGGTAGTCCCCTGCATGGGCCCCCGAACGGTAGGTAATTTCTGTACGCCGGGCCTCCCCCAAAACACAGAGATCGATCACCAGGCAGGCCGGTGAAGAACAGGTATCCCCCCCGACGACAGTTATGCCAAACATCCCTGCCAGTGCGGCAATACCGGCATATATTTCTTCGACAAAACCAACTGTGAACCCCGGTTTCAGCCCTAAGGAAACCAGTGCCCAACGGGGCCGCCCCCCCATGGCGGCAATATCGCTAAGGTTCACAGCCAAGGCTTTCCAGCCCAACTGGCGCGGCGGTGTCAGGTTAAGATCGAAATGCACCCCTTCGATAAGCAGATCGCAGGCCGCCAAAAGCCTGGTGCCGGGGGAATTTTGCAAAACAGCGGCATCATCGCCAATACCCCTGATCACACCCTGCCCGGCCCCCTGGCCTGCCGGCCCCAAAACCCCCGCCAGGCGTTCGATCAGAGCAAATTCCCCTAAATCTTGAATGTAGCGGTCCTTACCCTTTTTTTGCACAGACAGGCCTCCTAAAGCCTTAAAAATCTTTTTTTGCCTCTTTTCCTTAAAAAATCTTTTAAAATTTGTAGGTCACTGTTAACAACCTGTGCGGGTTTAATCCCTGCCTCCCGGGCAATCTCCAGCGCCAAGGAACAGTTCCCCACATCATGGGCGATATGAGCGTCGCTGTTAATTGCCGTTAGCGCACCATAATGTTGAATCAGGCGGGCAATCTCCTGGCAACCCGCCTTACTGCCCCGGCGGGCAATCGTCACGAAGGAACTGTTATTAATCTCCAGCAGCTTCCCCTTATCTACAGCTGCCCGCACAACAGTTTCAAAATCTATGGGAAAATCGGGGTTACCCGGGTGTACAATCCCGTCCACAAAAGGATTTTCCAAAACGTTGAGCAACGTTTCTGTATTTAAACTGCGGGAGGCAGGTTGCAGGCAGGGCGTATGTAAACCCGCCCAGACCAGATCCAACCGGCGCAGGTATTCTGCCGGCAGATCAATAGCCCCCTCACGGTCGATAATATTGGCTTCCACTCCCCGCAGAATCTCTACATTGTTTTCCTTTGCCGGTAAAACAACCTGATTGCCAAAATGATAACGGTGGGGGCCACCCGGCATAGCCGGCCCATGATCTGTAAAAGCTACTGCTGCCAAGCCTTTTTGGGCCGCAACAGCTATAATTTCGGCCATGGTACTATAAGCATGGCCGCTGGACAGGGTATGCACATGCAGATCGGCCACTAAGGTAATCGTTTGCAATATCTCCCCTCCCTCCGGCAGGCAGCACCGGCACACACAGCTGCCTGGTATAACCGGGCTAACCCAGCAGGTGTTCCTCAATAAAGCGCGCCACACCATCTTCGGTATTGGAACCGGCGATTGCATCGGCAGCAGCCTGCACATCCTGCGGTGCGTTGGCTACAGCCACGCCCAGCCCGGCAAATTTTAACATGTCAACATCATTGTAACTGTCCCCAAAGGCCACCATTTCCCGGGGCGCAATGCCTTCCTTCTCCCCCAAAAAGCGCAATGCCTGCCCCTTGGTAGCCTCGGCAGCAGTAATTTCCAAAAAATTGGGACGCGACTGCAAAACAAAAAGATCTTCCCCGTATTTTTCCTGCAGCTGCTGCTGAATCCTTCGCAGGCGCCGCTTTTCCAGATCAATGATCGTCAGTTTGGTCGGTTCCCTCTGTTCTGCCGCCAAAAATGCAGGCAGGTTGCCTACCATGCCCAAAGAAACGGGGGCAATTGTCTGGTAATAACGGGTATAGTCGTTTTCCTCCTGGGCATAAAGGCGATCGTCTACATAGACCTGTAAATGCAGGCCCTCTTCTGTACCGATCTGCAGTATTTCCAGCGCCTTTTCAAACGGCAGGGGGCTATGCCGAAATACCTCCCCGCCGGCTTTTTTAATCAGGGCTCCATGGTAGGTAATCAAGGGCAGATCAATCTGCAGCTCCCGGGCATAAGGCAGCGTAGAACTAAACATGCGCCCCGTGGCGATAGTTACTAAAATACCCTGTTCCACGGCTCGACGAAGCGCTGCTGCGTTGCGCGGGGAAATTTTATGTTCAGCATTTAGAAGAGTTTCATCCAAATCCAATGCCAACAATTTATATTTCATAAACCAAATCCCTTTCAAATAGTGGCTTATAGTTAGCTTACAAGGAAAAAAGAACCTTGTCAATAAAGCTGCGGCCGGCTGTTAAGTCAAAAATTAATTGCTTAAAGGGGAAGGCCAAAGGTTAAAAAAGAACAAACTACCCCGCCCGGTGATTAAAAACAAACGCAGCGTCACCCCCCCAAAACCCTTATTCCCTTAAAAAATATCTCACACCTGCAGCCGGCTTCTATATCCGGCAGGGGATAATGAACAGATCCCCCGTTTTTGGCTATAAAAAACGTTATTACTGCTAAATATGAAAAAGTTTTTGTCAGCCCCATTAGTATAACCTTGTTGGATACCCTAAAAAATAGGAGTAAACCCCGTTTAAAAAACCTTCACTGTTCCACAGCGGTTCAAAGCTGTACTGAATGTGAAGGTGCAGGTTTCTAAAATGGCTTATAAACTGCCTTGAAGGGGAAACTTGAATATAAAAATAGGCCCCGGTCATGGGCCTATTTTTATGCCGTAAAACCGCCCCCGGAAAACCCCAGCACGATCGGTGGGAACAGCAACTGTCTTCTAATATAAGCATGTAATCTTCTAGTACACCCGGGCTGATTTTTATATACCGGTTGCGGGCTATTTTTTTTATCGCCTTGGGAATAAACATCAAAATATAGAAAGGTAAAAAAACCCTGGTTACCCGGTTGCCACGAACCCTAGTTACCGCTATTTTTTTGTGGGCCGAAACACCATGCAAGCAAGATCCAATTGCCTACTTTTTTGCTGAATAAATACTGCGGTGCTGCAATCCATATTCTATCACCGGGAACAGCTAACCCTGGTTGTTTTTTAAAATACCGCTACTTTCCAAATCGTCGGCTACATAGGCTAAGTCTAGTTCCTCCAGCCTTTCCCTGGTGGGCACGCCATCCAGGTTCCAGCCCTTGAATTTATAATAGGTTGACAATAGATTTTCTTCCAGTTCCGGGAACCTGCGCCGCCAGTGGTTGGCAGGCGGCCTTTCGTCGGCCCTGGAAAGACCTCTTTTAAAGTTAAAAGCTCGATGCAGGTTGCGGCTGCGGTTCACAATTTTTACCAGGCTCTTTTCATCCAGGTCCATCCCGGTAGCCGCTGAAATTATCTTTGGGTAGTTGTGGATATGGTAGGGGGGCTTTAGGCAAAAAGAGCCCATGCCCGCACAAAGGCCGATCGCGTCGTCAATATTGTGCAAGGTTTCCATCCAGTCCACGATTTCGCTGGCAATTTCCGGTGTGGGGTAATGGGGGTGGGAAAACTCCCCGCGCAATTCCCAATCCAAAAAGTATTTTTTAAATCTTTCATGCGGTAACTGGACCCAGTCCTTGACAAATTCTTCCCGATCCTCCCTTTTGGGGAAGGGCGCTTGCGGCCAGTTGCCTTCCATTTGGGTAATACTAATCTTTTCATTAGTCGAATACATCAGGTAATATAAGGGGTCCATCATCCCCAACTTGATGATCATCTGTTCATGTTTTTTGGTGGTGTTGTGATCAAATTCTTCTGCACCCTTGCCAATTCTGCGCGCTGCCCAATAGGTGCCGTCTGCCAGAAGATCACCAATCCCTTCCCGGTGGGCAACTTTATCCAGCAGCCAGAAAAACCTGCCTTCCTTATCAGCCGGACAGCCGGCAAAGTCTTCATCTGTAAAGATGCCGGCTTCATACAGTTCCACAGCAAAAGCCAAGATCTGCGGTGTGGAAAAGGAATCCAGCCCGTATTCAAAGGCGCGTTTGCAGATTCTCCAGGTAAAGTCCAGGTCATCTACATAGGCCGCCATGGCATAGGTTAGTTTGGAAAAGCACTTCATCATATAGTTGGGAACATCTGCGAAGGAAATCAGGGCCCCGCACTGTTGGGGGCAGTTAAAGCAACTGATCAGCCGGGCAACGGCATTGGTTTGGGACTCGCCCCATTGTTCCTCTATTTCCTTTGTCCAGAAATCTTTTCTGCGCACACGGGCGTTTCCCCAGGAAAAACTTTCAGCATGCCATTTTTCATCAACATGAAGCATAGATTGCGGTGAGCCGGCCCCGGCCATGATGGGCATAATGCCCGGTAGGGGGTTTTCTTTGCGGTGCCGCAGAAAAACCCTTATTTCTTCCATATATTCCAAAAGCTTAGCCCCGTCGGCGACGTAGATGTCTTTTGTCCCCCGTACGGCTACTGCTTTCAGATTTTTATCCCCCATGACGCCGCCGGCCCCGCCCCGGCTGGCGCTGGCCCTGGATTGTTCAATAGAGGCGACCGCGCTTCTGTTTTCGCCGGCCAGGCCGATGGCGGAAACCTGGGCCCGCGGTTCCTGCAGTTCCTCCCTGATCAATTCCTGGGTTTCAAGGGCGCCCTTACCCTTTAAATGGGTGGCATCACGAATTTCCACAGTATCGTTGTTTATCCAGACATAAACCAGTTCAGGCGCCTTGCCGCGGAAAACAACTTTGTCATATCCAGCATATTTCAGCTCTGCAGACCAGAACCCCCCCATCATGGGGTAGCAAAGTAAACCCGTCTGGGGAGAAATTGTGGTAACCAGGGTGCGGTTACAGCTGTATACCATCGTGCCACAGAGCAGCCCGGAACTAAAGATCAATAGATTTTCCGGATCAAAAGCTTTGGTTTCCGGGGGGACCCTGTCATAGTGCAGCTTAACATCTGTACCTAAGCCTCCCAAAAAAAGTTCCATTAATTGTGGATCGGTTTCCACCTTTTCCACGTTTCCTGTTGATAAATCAATTTCCAAATTATAGCCAACTTCAGCATATCTCAAGATAAACACCCCCAAGGTAAACTATTACAAACATAGCATAATTTAACAGCAAATCAAGTCGCCTGAAAGTGCTGAAACCTGATTAAAAAAACCAAACTATGGGTTAACGCTCTAGGGTTAACCCGTAACGAAAGGGGCGTCGCCCGCAAGCTTAAACCGGCCCTGCCCCGCGCCAAGGTTAGGACTGGGAGCGGTAAAGATCGAGGGCAATCCGGTAGCGGGGCAGCAGCATGCCTTCCACCTCTACTTCTCGCAGGACCCGGCGGTGAGTAAAAAGGTTTGCATCGTACCAATTTTTTAGGAATTCTTCTGTAGCGGCACGCAAGGGGTGGGAAACGATAATTGTTCCCCCGGGTTTTAGGTTGTTATGAAAAATCTGCCCCAAAAAGGGGTTCAACAGTGGATCATAAAGAATATCTGCGGCAAGAAGATAATCGAATTTTTCCCGGCAGGAAAAGGTGCGCCAGTCCTCCAGCAGCAATTCTGCCTGCACCCCGTTACGGCTGGCGTTTTCACCGGACATTTGCAGGGCTGTGGGATTAAAATCGGAAAGCACCGCCCGTGCGCCTTTAAGGCCACAGACTATTCCCGGCAGGCCCATGCCGGCACCCAGCTCCAAAACGCTTTTTCCGGGGAAAAAAAGCACTTCCTCCCAAAGGTAGTTGGCCATGCCGTAGGCCGCCGGCCAGATATCTGCCCAGCAGGGCACCTGATCGGGATCGCTAACATCTGTGATCAACGCCTCGATATCCTCCACGACAGTAAATTTTAGTTCCCGCCCGGGCAGGTCGACAAAAATTTCCTTCTTTTTTACGTCTTTCTTTGGTGACAAATTTTTCTCCTCCCCTTCCTGGCCGTCAGTTTTGCTGCAGTTTGATATACAACTGCGCGGCCACAGTGCTGCTGATCCCCGGCACCGCTGCAATCTCTTCCCGGGAGGCCTGCCGCAGGGCCTCCAGGCCCCCAAAATGTTGCAGCAGCGCCTTGCGACGTACAGGCCCGATGCCCGGCACCGTTTCCAAAAAAGAAGCCAGGCTGCTTTTCAGCTGCAGCCCCCGGCTGAAGGAAAGCGCAAAACGGTGGGCCTCGTCACGCACCCGCTGCAGCAGTTGCAGCGCCGGGTGTACAGCCGGCAGGTTGAGCGGCTCTTTTTTCCCGGGCAGGTAGAGCTGTTCCTCCTTTTCTGCCAGGGCCACCACCGGCAGGGTACCCTGTCCCGCCGCTTGCAAGGCAGATCGGGCGGCGGAAAGCTGGCCGCGCCCGCCGTCCACCAGCACCAGTGCAGGCCGGGGCCAGTCCCCCCGGCTGAAACGGCGCTGCAGCATTTCAGTCAAAGCTGCATAATCGTCGCCGGGCGCTGCCGTCCGGATTTTGAAACGCCGGTACTCATCCTTGACAGCCTGTCCCTGCAGGAAAACTACCATGGCCCCGGCTGTTTCCTGCCCGGCCAGGTGGGAAATATCATAACCTTCAATTCGCGCCGGAGGTGCCGGCAGGGAAAGGACGCGGGCCAGCTCCTGCAGCGCTGCTTCCCTTTGCCGGCACTGCCCCTGTTTTTCTTCTGCCTGCAGAAGGACATTCTTTTTAAGCAGCTCCAAAAGCGCCTTTTTTTCTCCGCGCTGGGGAACCCTTATTTTGACCTTTTTATTGTTCCTTTTTTTCTGCAGCCAGCTTAAAAGCAGTTCTTTTTCCGCCGGCAAATGGGATACCAGCAGTTCACCCGGGATAAAGGCCGCCCGGCCATAATAATGGCGCAAAAATTCTTTCATTACCTCCCCGGCGTCTTCAGCCGTTGCAGCGGTCACTGGTGTAAAATTGTCCACCCCCAGCAGCTTGCCGTCACGAACTTTGAACAGACCGACAGAGACCCCCCGCGGCAGTTCCACCACAGCGATAATATCCCGGTCCTGCCGGTCTGTGGTCACTGCTTTTTGCTGTTCTGTAACCTTCTGCAGGGAGAGTAACTGATCGCGCAGCCGGGCTGCTTTTTCAAACTGCAAATCGTCCGCTGCCGCTTGCATTTCTTTTTCCATCTTCTTCAAGAGGTGCTCCTGCCGCCCTTCCAAAAAAAGAACAACCTGTTCTACAAGCAGGGCATATTCCTGTGCTGATACATTCCCCTGGCAGGGAGCCAGACACCGTTTGATCTGAAAATTCAGGCAGGGCCGGCCTTGTGCGGCCCCTGCCTGCAGGGGCCGGCGGCAACTGCGCAGAGGAAAAAGCTTTTTAATAGACCTGACTGTTTCTTTGACTGCCCCCGCCCGGCTGAAAGGCCCGAAGTACTTGAAACCTTTTCCTTCAACTTTACGGGTTACCTCCAGGCGGGGAAAAGGTTCCTGCAGGTTCAGGCGCAGGTAGGGGTAATGTTTATCGTCCTTAAACTGAATATTATAGCGGGGAACGTGCGTTTTAATCAGGTTGGCCTCCAGGATAAAAGCTTCCTCTTCTGTATCTGTTACAATGAAGTCGAGTGCCGCAATCTTGGCTACCAACACCTGCAGCCGGCGTGAAAAACGCGGGGAAGGGGTCATTGATTTTTGAAAATAGGAACGCACGCGCTGGCGCAGACTTAGCGCCTTGCCCACGTAGATCACTTCCCCGTTTTGATCCTTAAACAGATAGACCCCCGGTTCTTGCGGCAGTGCTGCCGCCCGGTCCGCCACCTGTTCACTGAAGTTTTCAACCAAGGTTGCCCGCCTCCCCCCGGCTCTGTTCCCCGCTGAAGACAGCCTGTTCCGGTGCCTTGGATGCTACAGCACGGGAAAAAATCTTCTTTAAAAATTGCCCTGTATAGGAATGGTCCATCCGGGCCAGTTCTTCCGGGGTGCCCTGCGCCACCACTTCACCGCCCCGTGCACCGCCCTCCGGGCCTAAATCAATCAGATAATCTGCCCGTTTGATCACATCCAGATTATGTTCAATCACCACCACCGTATCTCCGCCGTCCCGCAGCCGTTCCAAAACATAGAGCAGCTTTTTGATATCCTCGGTGTGCAGCCCGGTAGTAGGTTCATCCAGGATATAAAGGGTTTTCCCTTCGCTGCGGCGGAAGAGTTCGCTGGCCAACTTAACCCGCTGCGCTTCACCGCCAGAAAGCGTTGTCGCCGGCTGGCCCAGGCGAATATAACCTAGACCGACATCGGCCAAGGTCTGCAGGCGACGCCGGATACGGGGAATATGCTGGAAAAATTCCAGGGCCTGCTGCACGCTCATCTTTAGTATATCACTGATGTTTTTTCCTTTAAAGGTTACTTCTAAGGTTTCCCGGTTGTAACGTTGACCCTTGCAGACCTCGCAGGGCACATAGACGTCGGGCAAAAAGTGCATCCCGATACGCAGGATACCGTCGCCGCGGCAGGCTTCGCAGCGGCCGCCTTTCACGTTAAAACTGAACCGTCCCGGTTTATAACCCCGCATTTTAGCCTCCGGTGTCTCTGCAAAAATAGCCCGGATCCCGTCAAAGACACCGGTATAGGTAGCCGGGTTGGAACGGGGGGTGCGGCCGATAGGCGCCTGGTCTATTTTGACCACCTTGTTTAAATGCTCCAGCCCTTTTATTTCCCGGTACTCGCCGGCTTTTTCCCTGGCCCGGTGCAGCCGCATAGCCAAAGCCTTGGCCAGCACTTCATTGACCAAGGTACTTTTACCCGAACCGGAAACGCCGGTTACACAGGTAAAAAGCCCCAGCGGCAGGCGGACATCGATCTCCTTAAGGTTGTTGGCCGCCGCCCCTTTGACCTCCAGCCAGCGTTCCTGCGGGCACAGCCGGGTTTCCGGCAGGGGGATGGAGCGCCTTCCCGCCAGGTAATCCCCCGTAACCGAAACAGGGGAGGCCATTACTTCCAGAGGGGTGCCGGCCGCTACAACATGGCCGCCTTCTTCCCCTGCACCCGGGCCTAAATCCACAATGTAGTCTGCAGCGCGCATTGTTTCTTCATCGTGTTCAACCACAATTACCGTGTTGTCCAGGTTGCGCAGCTTGAAAAGCGTTTGCAACAGACGGTGGTTGTCCCGGGGGTGCAGGCCGATACTGGGTTCGTCAAGAATATAGATTACCCCCGTCAGCCCGGAGCCAATTTGGGTCGCCAGGCGAATTCGCTGGGCTTCCCCGCCCGCGAGGGTGGCCGCCCCCCGGTCCAGGGTCAGGTAATCCAGGCCGACGTCTAATAAAAAGCCAAGCCGCGCCCTGATTTCCTTCAGAACCTGCCGGGCGATATGCGCCTCTTTTGCCGGGAGAATCAACCCGTCCAGAAATTCCTGAATTTCCTGTATCGTAAAAGCCGCCAGCTGTGCAATATTTTTACCCCCAATAGTAACCGCCAGGCTTGCTTCCTTAAGACGCGCCCCTCCGCAGCGCGGGCAGGGTTTGCTGCTCATGTAGCTGCTCAGTTCATCCCGGCTGCCATCGCTAACCGTTTCCCGGTAACGTTTTTCCAAGAGCGGCAACACCCCTGGAAAAGGCCGGCGGTAAATTTTTGTTCTACCCCGGTAGGGACTTTTGTAACGAAATTCTATTTTTTCCGGCGCGCCGGAAAAAATTAACTCTTTTTCCGAAGCGGTGTAATCCTGAAAAGGCTTGTTCAAATCCAATTCAAAATGCCGGGCAAAGGATTCCAAAAACTGCAGGTAGTAGCCGTAATGCCCGCCCCAAGGGTGAATAGCCCCTTCGGCAATAGTCAGCTCCGGGTTGGGAATCACCAGCTCCGGATCAAAATCCATGGTAATCCCCAGCCCGCCGCATTGAGTGCAGGCACCGTAAGGGCTGTTAAAAGAAAACATGCGCGGCGAAATTTCTTCAAAGCTGAAGCCGCACTGGATACAGGCAAAAATCGTGCTGAAATACTTTTCACCCTCATCTGTCAGGACAATTACCAGGCCGTCGCCCAATTCCAGGGCTGTTTCCAGGGAATCCGCCAGACGGGTTTTTAGTCCCGGGCGGACAATCAGGCGATCAATAACCGCTTCGATGTTATGTTTCTGTGTTTTTGCCAGCGGGATATCTTCCTCCAGCTCCTTTATTTCCCCGTCAACGCGGGCCCGCACGTAACCCTTTTTACGCAGTTCGTCAAAAAGGGCGCTGTATTCCCCCTTCCGCCCCCGCACCAGCGGCGACAAAATTTGCAGGCGTGTCCCTGCGGGCAGGGAAAGCAGCCGATCGACAATTTGCTGCACAGTCTGCCCGCTAATTTTTTCCCGGCAATGGGGGCAGTGGGGTTGGCCGACGCGGGCAAATAAAAGGCGCAGATAGTCGTATATTTCCGTAATCGTCCCCACTGTAGAACGGGGGTTTTTGGAGGTGCCTTTCTGGTCAATGGAAACTGCCGGCGAGAGGCCGTCGATAAAATCAACATCCGGTTTATCCAACTGGCCCAAAAACTGCCGGGCGTAAGCCGAAAGGGACTCCACATAACGCCGCTGCCCTTCCGCATAAATAGTATCGAAGGCCAGCGAAGACTTGCCGGAACCGCTTAGGCCGGTAACAACCACCATTTTATTGCGGGGTATTTCCAAATCTATATTTTTTAAATTATGTTCCCTTGCTCCCTTAATTATAATTTTCTCCATGTTCTATCCGTCCCTCCATTGCTAAGGACAACTTTAATCCACAGACTCATAGACACACCCAAACGGGTTACCGTACCCCTGTGATGAGGTCCAACCCCAACCGGGCGCCGTAAAAATGATTACCGGCTGCAAGGCACACCTCCCCTGGCTGGCACCCCGTGACCGGCCTCAGGCACCACGGGGCGGTTTCAGCTTGCAGGAATGGAATTAACCTGTGGCTTTTTTTGCCGGGGCCGTGGGGATGTGCCAAAAGAACCGGCCCCCTGTCACCGAACCGGCAGACTGTGTGAAAACTATTTCCGGAAAAAACCTCCCCATTTAAACCTATTCATAGGCCGTATTTTGGGAACCGGTGATCTGATTGGCACAATGGTTAAATTATTTTCCCCACTTATAGGTGCATCGCCACTTTTTTGGAGGCTTTTCACACAGTCTGCCGGCCCCCTGTCACCCGCGGGGATGTGCCAGGAGAACCGGCCCCCTGTCACCTCAGCCTGTGGCTTTTTTGCCGGGTCTGCGGGCCCATTTCTTGCCCAGGGCACGGATTTCAAACAGGGCATCTCTTAATTCAGCCGCCCTTTCATAGTCCAGCTGCCGTGCGGCCTCCTGCATTTCTTTTTCCAGACGGCGGCAGATTTTTTCCCGTTCTTTTTTCCCCAGCGCTCGCGCCCTTTCGGAAGACAAATATTCCGGGGTATCCTCCTGCACCCTGGTGGCTTCCAGCGGCGCCCGGATTCCTTTCTTGATCGTGCGGGGAACGATTTTGTGTTCCCGGTTGAAGGCCATCTGCTTTTCCCGGCGCCGGGCGGTTTCTGTAATCGCCGCCTGCATGGAAGGAGTTACCTGTTGGGCGTACATAATCACCTGGCCGTGCAGGTTGCGTGCCGCCCGCCCCGTCGTCTGAATTAAAGAACGTTCCGAACGCAGAAACCCCTCTTTATCCGCATCTAAAATTGCCACCAAGGACACCTCCGGCAGATCCAGCCCCTCCCTTAAAAGGTTGATCCCGATCAAAACGTCAAAGGCCCCTATTCGCAGGCCGTAGATAATTTCCATCCGCTCCAGGGCGTTGATATCCGAATGCATGTAGCGCACCTTAAGCCCCATTTCTTCATAATAATCAGTCAGGTCTTCGGCCATCCTTTTGGTCAGGGTCGTGACCAACACCCGTTCTTTACGGGCCACCCTTTTCTTAATTTCCCCGTATAGATCTTCTACCTGGCCTTCCACCGGCCGGACAATAATTTCCGGATCGATCAGGCCCGTAGGCCTGATGATCTGTTCCACCACCTTGTGGCTGTTTTCCATTTCATAAGGCCCGGGGGTGGCGGAAACATAAACCGCTTGGTTAATCAGCCGGCTGAATTCATCAAACTGCAGCGGCCGGTTATCCAGCGCCGAAGGCAGGCGAAACCCATGTTCCACTAAGGTGCTCTTGCGGGCAAAGTCGCCGGCATACATCCCCCGAATCTGGGGCACGCCGACATGGGACTCATCGATAAAAAGGAGAAAGTCCCGGGGGAAATAATCCAACAGGGTATAGGGCCTGCTGCCCGGCGGACGCCTATCCAGATGACGGGAATAATTTTCAATACCGCTGCAGAAGCCTACCTCCAACATCATTTCCAAGTCGTAGTTGGTGCGCTGTTCCAGGCGCTGTGCCTCCAAGTCCTTCCCGGCTGCCCGCAGTTTTGCCAACTGTGCGGCCAGCTCGGCCTCAATATCCCGCACTGCAGCACGCAGCTGTTCCCGGCCCGTCACATAGTGCGAAGCGGGAAAAATAGCGATATGGTCCCGTTCGCCCTGCACCCTGCCGGTCACAGTATCAATTTCACGCAGCCGTTCAATTTCATCACCAAAAAACTCCACCCGGACAGCCGCATCTGTAAAGGAAACGGGGAATATTTCCAGGCTGTCGCCCCGCACACGAAAAGTGCCCCTTTTAAAATCATAATCATTGCGTGCGTATTGTATAGCCACCAACTTACGCAGGATCTCCTCCCGGCTTTTTTGCATACCCAAACGCAAAGAAAGCACCTGTTCCTTGTATTCCTGCGGCGAGCCCAGCCCGTAAATACAGGAAACGCTGGCCACAATAATGACATCCTGCCGTTCAAAAAGAGCGCTGGTGGCCGAATGCCGCAGTTTATCTATTTCATCGTTGATCGCGGCGTCCTTTTCAATATAAAGGTCTGTTTGGGGAATGTAAGCCTCCGGCTGGTAATAGTCGTAGTAACTGATAAAATATTCAACCGCATTATGGGGGAAAAATTCCTTAAATTCACTGCAAAGCTGCGCCGCTAAAATTTTATTCGGTGCCATGATCAGGGTGGGCTTCTGTATCTGTTCGATAATATTGGCCATCGTAAAAGTTTTGCCTGAACCGGTCACCCCGAGTAAAACCTGCTGTGGCAGGCCCTCCCGCAACCCCTTCATAATTTCTCTGATGGCCTGGGGCTGATCCCCCTGGGGGGTAAATTCGGCAACAAGTTTAAAATCACGCATTGCTTCACAACCCTTCTTTTCCAAAGCCGATCAGGATATTATAACATATTTGGAGGGCGGTTAACAAAGAGCCGTAAAACAAAAAAACCTCTGGAACAAGCCAGAGGGGGGGAAACAAACAGTATTTCAATTTTTTATTCTGCTTCCAGCAGCAGGGCAGGTCGCGGTTTTTCGGCCAGAAAGCAGGTCACCTCTTCAACGCCTTTTTCCTGCTGTTCAATTTCCGGGGCGACATAACGGCCGATGTCCTGCACTGATTTTCCCAACTGCTGCAACTGTTGCTGCAATTGGTAGCCCATTTCCCGCAGCTTGTTAATGTTCTGTTCCAGCGCCACCCTCTTTTGCATAATTTCATTTTTTAAAAGGGGGTTTCCAGAAAACAAACCCTGCAGTCCCTGGCTGGCGCCTGCTTTTTCTTCAAATTGGGAGAGGCTCCCGGTCAACGCACCCTGTAAAGTAAGCTGCTCCTCCATAATTTTTTGCAAGCTGTCCAGGATAGTCTGCTGCTGCATCTGCAAGGTAATCAAAATTTGTTCCAATTTATAGCGGTTTTGGCGTAAGCTGTTGAGAATACGATTTAGCTTAAAATCTACTGCACTTTGTTCCGGCATAAACCTGCTCCTTATCTTTGCTTGATCTAAAGAAGAACTTTCTGCCGCTATTTTAACCAGAGCCGGGATTAATATACAAAAACCAGGAGGAATGCAGGGCGGCGAATAAAGCATTAGGTGACAGTCAAGAACAGGGTTGGC
This sequence comes from Bacillota bacterium, assembly GCA_012518675.1. Taxonomy (GTDB): domain Bacteria; phylum Bacillota; class Dethiobacteria; order DTU022; family UBA8154; genus JAAZMI01. The sequence continues at coordinate 12,866 of JAAYRR010000135.1, read as the reverse complement.
CCCGCCGGCACCCCAATTTTGCAGGGGGTTAGCCGTCCCCGGGGAAAAAGCGGCGGCGGATTTTCTGCCAGAAGGAACCCTGTTTAATTTCCACAAAAGTTTTGGCCCACCGCCTGGGGGCAAAAATCAGGCCTGTCTGGCTCGCCGGCAGGGGATAAAGGTTCACCGGCAGCTCCAATATCTGCCGGCCCCGTTTAATATTAAACAAAATACGGTAATAATTTTGCCGCAAGGCCTCCCCGTACTCTATTTCAGAGCCGACGGGTTCTCCGTTCACCGCTAAAAGCAGATCTCCCACCAGCACACCGGCCTTTTGAGCCGGTGAGTCCGGGAAAACAGCCATCACCTTTAAACCGTCACTGCTGTCGGCCTGAAAAAGGGGCCGCCCGGAAAATTCATCCCTGTTTCCCTTGTGTATAATATATTCATGCCCCAACGGGGCGAAAAGGGCTGCCGGCAGCAGAACAACCGGCCAAAATATGGAGGCTGCCGCCAGACCTGAAAGTATAATGCTGTAAAAAGCTAGATAACACGCCGTTTTTATTCTTTTGTCCGCTGGTTGACGGGAAAGGGCCAAATCACCATAACCTAAACCCGCCACTAAAGGCACCATCAGGTAGATTACCTGTTCTCCACCGCCGGGTGTCAACACCTCTCCCAACAGCGGCCACCAGTCCGGCATGGCAACCCCCCCGGTCAAAAATTCTGAGTTTTCGGCTACAATCTGGCCCCAGAGTCCCGTCAAAGGCAGGGGCCAAAAACGCTGCAGGCTGTAACCGCCGACTACCTTCCCGGCCGGGGTTTTAAGGTAGATGGGGCTGGAGCCAAGGTGCCCGCTGAAAAATATTAAAAAAGACTCCGTCAGATGCAAAATACCGATCAGCGCCAACAGGCCGGGCAGGTGGATGGCCGCAATACCCTTGCAGAGGCCCCCTTCACCCAGCACCGGCCAATAGGGTTGCAAGAAGCGGATAGCTAAGGAAACAACAGAGATTAGACCCCCCGCATAGGCAAAACAAAGAAAACGGGGGTTAAATAGCAGTAAAAATAGAGCTAAAGGCCAAAGATAAATGATACCAATATTCTCCAGGGAAATACCTAAAGATATCAGAAAAAAACTCCCGAACAGCCCCCCCAGCAGCCCATAAAAAATGGAATAGGCAGTCTGCCGCCAGATATTGTTATAAGGCCGGCCAAAAAGTTTTTTTTCCAGGTAAACGGTACGCCGGTACTGGGTGAACACGATCACTACAACCAACCAGAAAAAAGGGTTGCATAAGGCCAAAAGCGTTGTTTTGGTCATCAATAAGAAAATTTCCGCCCAGTTGCTCACCGGCCGGCCCCCCCCTTGGCGGGTAACAGAACTGCGTTACCCCTGACTGCCTCCCGCAATGTTTTACGGGCAAAAAGCAGCTGTTCATCCACAGCCGCGGCCTTTTGGGCCAGAGACTGGCGCAACTGTTCCCGGGTGGAGGCATCAAGTTCTCCGGAGGGGGCTGTTTGCCGGGACGTTTGAAAATCCTGCAGCGCGGCCAAGGTCTGTTCATCGAGCACACCTGTAACCGCCAGCTCATATTCCATAAAAATTAACATCTCCTGCAACAACACCACTTTTTCACCAGTATCCCCGGGCGCCAGTTCACGGGGTACCGGGCGGTACTGCAGGTAATATTCAGCAGGCAGCTTTATTTCGAAGTCAGGCTGTAAACCATCGCGATGCAGGTCGTGCCCGCCGGGTGTTAAATATTTGGCGATGGTATAACGTAGCCCGCCCCCGTCGCTGAGATATTGAAGGTACTGCACGGTGGCCTTGCCAAAGGTGGGCCTGCCCACCAGCAGGGCCCCGCCCCGATCCTGCAGGGCGCCGGCAATAATTTCGGCGGCGCTGGCCGTATATTCATTGACTAAAACAAGTATTTCATAATCAGGGGGCCGGGCCCGGGATAGGTACCGTTCCCGTACATTCCCTTTTCGATCCACCACGCGGGTAATCTCACCGGCAGGGACAATTACCTCCCCCACCCGGATCGCCTCTTCCAACAGGCCCCCGGGGTTGTCGCGCAGATCTAAAACCAGACCCGTCAGCCCCTGTTGTTCCAAAGCGTGCAGCGCCGCGGCAAAATCTTCACCTGTTCCCTGATCAAAACTGGTAATCTGCAGATAGCCGATCCCTTTTTCCAGGAAGTGGGCAAAAACCGTATCCATTTCAATCTGGGCCCGGGTCAGGGTTACCTGGAAGAGATCCCTTTCCCCGGCCCGCTGGACAACCACCTCTAAAGAGGTGCCGGTAGGGCCCCGTAAAAGGCGCGCCGCTTCATTGATATCCACCCCGGATATGCTGCGGCCGTCAACTTCTATAAGGTGATCGCCGGGCAGCAAACCGGCATAATGTGCCGGGGTGCCTTCAATCACCCGCACAACCATTATTTCACCTTCGTCTTCCACAATTTCTACACCGATGCCGCTGAGGGAACCTGTGGTCTGGATGAGCATCTCCTCTAAGTATTCCGGGTTCAGGTAGGCGGTATAGGGATCATCCAGCGCGCGCAGCATACCTTCCAGCGCCCCTTGCAGCAGTTTTTCCTTTTCTACCGGCTGGAAGTATTTATCCTCTATGAGATCCCAAACCTCCCAAAAAAGTTTCCCCTCCGCCCTTTCCCCGGCCACCTCCATGGCCGGTGTAGCAAAGTAAAAACGGGTAAAAAGATATGTTGCCATGTTGCTCAAAAGCAGCAAACACAGCAACAACACAGTCCATTCCCGTCGCCTCATGGGAAACACCATCTTTCCAAAACCAAACTTGTATTGAAAAAGTAAACCTCCCCTTCCTGCACCTACGGGTGTAAAGGAAGGGGATGATCAGTCAAGCCAACTACCCTTCTATTTTATTATACCTTTTCAGGCGTAAAAAGACCAGGATCCTAGAAATTTAACAGGGAATCAGAAATAACCCATGGGATTCTGCCGGGTGCCGTCCAAACGTACTTCAAAATGAACGTGCGGCCCCGTGCTCGAACCGGTGGAGCCGACCAAGGCAATATTTTGCCCCCGGGAAACCTGTTGACCGGGTGCCACCAGCAGGGTATGGCAGTGCGCATAAAGCGTGGTTAACTCCTTGCCCCCGCTTTGGCCGTGGGCTACAATAACTAGCCGGCCATAGCCGTAGGAAAGGCTGCCGTTCAAACCGGCATAGATTACCACGCCGTCATCTGCTGCTCTGATATAAACAGGGTTGCCGTTATAATTGCCGGAACCGGGCCAACGGGTGCGGGGGATACCGATATCCACCCCGCCGTGAAATTCCCCGGGCCGGCCCGTAATGGGGTTCACGCGCGTACCGTAGCCGGAGGTTATCCAGGAGGTCCCGTATTCAGCCAAAGGCCATTGCAGCTTACCGGAGGGAACAAACTGTGATGTTTGGGGTTGTCTTTCGGCCTGCAGTCGCCGGATCAACGCTTCCATTTTTTTTGCTTCCTGTTCCAGTTCGCGAATCGCCTTTTCCTGGACGGCAATATTTTCCTGGACCACAACCAGCAGCTCTTCGTGGGCAGCCTGCTGCTTACGCAATTCTGCCTGTTTTTCCACCCGTTCTGCCTTCAAGTTAAACAGCCGTTCCTTTTCCTTTTCCAACTGTTCTTTTGCTTCCTGAACAGCCATTTTTTCTGCAAAGGCTTCTTCCAGTAAGACCAGATCGTTTTCTGCAATTAACTTTAAGTCATTTAGCTGTGTCAGGAATTCTGCAAAACTGCTGACTTCGAAAAGAACTTCCAGGTACCCTGCTTCCCCTTTTTCATAAAGGGCTCTTAACCGCTTTTTAAGGAAGGCATCCCTTTTTTCCACCTGTTTTTCGGCCGCAGCAAGTTCCTCTTCCGCAATTTCAATTTCTGCCTCCAAGGCCTGGATACCGCTGTCCAATTGATTCAATTCCTGCTGCAGGGCCTGCAGGCTGTTTTCCAGGCCGGCCAGGTCGGCTTCCAATTTTTTTTCCTCGCTCCGGTACTCCGCCAGTATTTTACCCCGCTCTTTTAAATTTTTTTCTACCCGCCCCAGTTCCTGTTGTGAATCCTTAATCCTTTGTTCAAAAGCATAACCGGGCAAAATGAAACTGAAAGCCAGCACAACAATTAACAACAGGGTTAAAAGACAGCGGGGTTTGGAAGAAAACATACCTGGCAACCTCCTTTGAAATAAACCTGAACACACATAAACACAAATGACAGCAAACCAACGCCCCGGCAGGAATCAGACCCTTAAAAACCGCCGGACAGAAATTGTACTGCCCACAATCCCCAAAGCTACACCTAAGGGTAAGAGTATTTTTACGACTTTTTCCACAATTTTTTCCGGGGGCAACAGGGACACAAAATAAATGTTGCTGCGCATCCACAAAGCCGCCGCCTGGTAGCCGTAAAAGATAACAATCACCGGGATCACAGCGCCGATCAGCCCGAGAATCAAACCTTCAAAAAGAAAAGGCCAACGAATAAACCAGTCCGTTGCCCCTACATATTTCATAATCATAATTTCCTTACGCCGGACATATACTGTCAGACGGATCGTATGGGCGATTAGAAAAACTGTTGTCACAGCCAGCCCGGCCATAAAAGCAAGCCCAATCCAGCGCACCAGACCTGTAAACTGAAAAAGGGGCTCGACCACACCGCTGCCGTAGTCCACTTCGGCAACACCCGGGTAAGATTCGATCTGCGCAGCCACGGCTGAAATTTCTTCGGGAATAGAGGTCCGCAGCTCATAAGAGTCCCGCAGGGGGTTGTCCTCCGGTTTCTCATAACCCTCCAGCAGGCGGGAACGATCGCCTAATTTTTCCTTAAGGCGCCCCATGGCCTCTTCCTTGTCCACAAAACGCACTTCGCTCACCTGGGGATGCGCCACCAATTTGCTGTGCAGCACGGCCCGTGTGCCCTCGTTTGCTTTTTCGTCAATGTACAATACAATCTGCACATCTTCTTTCAGATCATGCGTAACCAGATCTACGTTAAAACTAAGCACTACAAAGCTGCCTAAAATAAGCAGGGTAATAGAAACTACGCCCATGGAGGCAATGCTCATCCAGCCGTTGCGGACAATGCCCCTTAAGGCCTCTTTAAAAAAATAAAAGAGGCTTTTAATATGCATTCAAATAAACCCCTCTTTCCCGATCGCTGATCACCCGGTTACCCTCAAGGACAACAACCCGCTTCTGAAAATAATCCACCAATTCCTTGGCGTGGGTGGCTACAATAACCGTCGTCCCCCGGACGTTGATATCGTGCAGCAGTTTCATAATTTCCATGGAGGTGTTCGGATCAAGGTTGCCCGTGGGCTCGTCCGCCAAAACAACAGCCGGGCGATTGACGATGGCCCGGGCCACACAAACCCTTTGCTGTTCGCCGCCGGAAAGTTCCCCTGGGTTTTTAAGGGCTTTATCCTGTAAACCAACCAGTTTTAGGGTTAAAGGTACCCTTTTGTTAATTTCCCGGGTGGAAACACCGATCACCCGCAGGGAAAAAGCCACGTTTTCAAAAACATTGCGATCCTCCAGTAAACGGAAATCTTGAAAAATCATGCCGATATTGCGCCTGAAATAGGGGATTTCACGTTTACGCAAGCGGGTTATATCCCGGCCAAAAACCTTGATAAACCCCTTGGTGGGAAGGATTTCCCGCAAAAGCAGCTTTAAAAGGGTTGACTTGCCGGCCCCGCTGGAACCGACAACAAATACAAACTCGCCGCGATCAATAGTCAAATTGATATCTTCAAGGACATGAACATCGCTGCCATATTTTTTATAAAGATGATGGATTTCAATCATCAGTGCTCTTTGCCCGCCTCTTCTACAAGGATATTCAAAACATCCCAAGCATACAAAATAAGTAAGTAGACAATTCGTCACAATTTCACAAAAACCCTTTTTATCTGCAAAAATAATGTCAACAAAATGATTAAAAAATGATTAAAAATAAAAAAAACGGGTGGCAGCCCTTTCCGGGGGCGCCACAACACGCTGCCCCCGGAAAGATTTTCCGGCATACCACCACATTTTTTGTTTATCTGTTTTTTAGCCTTTTTTCTCCAGCCAGGGCATCATGGCCCGCAGTTCTGCGCCTACCTTTTCAATCAGGTGCCCCGCTTCCTGGCGCCTTAAGGCTGTAAAACGGGGGCGGTTCATTCGGAATTCGGTAATACATTCCTGGGCAAAGGTCCCGTCCTGAACTTCCTGTAAAATGTTTTTCATCTCGGCACGTGTCCGTTCATCCACAATCCGGGGCCCCCGGGTCAGATCGCCGTATTCCGCAACATCGCTTACCGAATAGCGCATCCAGGCCAGGCCGCCTTCGTAGATCAGGTCGACAATCAGTTTCAGCTCGTGCAAGCATTCAAAATAAGCTACTTCCGGCTGGTAACCCGCCTCGACCAAAGTATCGAACGAAGCTTTGATTAAAGCGGTAACACCCCCGCAAAGCACAGCCTGTTCACCGAAAAGGTCTGTTTCCGTCTCCTCTTGGAAGGTGGTTTCAATCACCCCGGCACGGGTGCAGCCCAGCCCCTGGGCATAAGCCAAGGCTTTTTGCAGGCACTGGCCTGTAGCATCCTGGTGCACGGCAACAAGAGCCGGCACCCCTTTCCCCTCCTGGTACATGCGGCGCACAAGGTGGCCGGGGCTTTTCGGTGCGACCATAAAGACATCCACGTTTTCGGGGGGCACAACCTGGTTAAAAAGAATGTTAAACCCGTGCGCCACCGCCAGGGCCTTGCCGGCGGTAAGGTGGGGCAGCACTTCCTTTTCAAATACCGGCGGCTGATCATTGTCGCCTAAAAGCATCATAATCACGCCGGCCTCTGCCGCCGCCTCGCTGACTGTTTTTATTTCCAGGCCGTCTTTTTCTGCCTGAATCCAGTTGGGGCTTCCGGGCAGATCGGCAACCACTACGCTCAGGCCGCTTTCACGCAGGTTTTGGGCATGAGCATGGCCCTGACTGCCATAACCTAAAATAGCAATCTTTACCTCTTTCAGATGGGCAAGATCTGCATCTTTGTCATAATAAATTACCGCCATTTTCCACCTGGCCTTAAACCGGGATTCAAAAACAAATAACCCCGTTTTAACGCCAGGCTTTACACCTCCTGACATTTTTGTGGTTAATTTTGTGAAAGGAAATCCTTAAAAGTCCTTTCAGCAGTTATTATGCCATAAATTGAAAACAATAAAATTTATGAGGTTTATAGTTCGACAGTCCCCCCGGCAATACCTGCCAAAAAACAATAATAGTGCCCGGGAATGACAATTTTTTTCAACCAAAATGAAAAAAACCCGCTCTGCAGAAAAAAGGGGGAAATCGCAACACAACAACGGGGTAATCAAAGGGGGCAGGAAGACAAAAGACTGTATGAAAATCATTTTTGTAGTAACATTTACCTACTTTGAGGCTTTTTTGAAGGCATTAGGGGGCTGGCAGGTAAAGGCCGCTAAATCCGGAACATATTGGTTGGCTTTTTGAAGAAAAAACGGGGAAAGGGGACCACCGGCAGAAAGCATCAGGAAACACCCCCGGCAGGCCCCGGAACCAATGAAGGCCCCTGCCTGTTACCTTAAACAACAATTTCTCAACAGCATTGGATTGTTCCCGGGTTTGCTTCCAAAACTTCTCCAATAACAGCTGCCGCCGGTGTATTTTTTTCTTTCAGTTTTTGCACCAAAGCAGAAGCAGTACGCGGGGGGGCCGCGATGAGTAAACCGCCTGATGTTTGGGGATCGGAAAAGATATCCACAAGAAAAGGATCTACCGCCGCATCAATTTTGAGGTGTTTTGCACAAAAATTTTGGTTTTTATAACTTCCCCCCGGAAGCAACCCCATGGCGACAAAAGGTTTTGCTTCCGGTATCAGCGGTACTTTTTCGGCATAGATTTTTATTCCCACATGACTGGCCGCCGCCATTTCCAGGCAGTGCCCCAGCAGGCCAAAACCTGTAATGTCTGTACAGGCGTTTACTTTAACACCTGCCATTGCTTCCGCAGCATCCTTATTTAGGGCAGCCATCAGCTCCGTGATCCGCCTGGTGGCACCCTGGTCCAGTTCGCCCGCCTTCAGGGCAGTCGCCAGTATTCCTGTCCCTAAAGGTTTGGTCAAAATAAGCAGATCCCCCGGCCGGGCAGCGGCATTGGTCAGAAACCTTTGCGGGTGCACAACCCCTGTCACAGAAAGCCCATACTTTAATTCCGGATCTTCGACGCTGTGCCCCCCAACCAGGACAGCACCGGCTTTGTGCATTATATCCAGCCCACCCTGTAAAATCGAACGCAAAATCTGCTTATCCAGATCCTTGATGGGAAAGCAGACAATATTCATCGCTGTTACCGGCCTGCCGCCCATAGCATAAACATCGCTCAGGGCATTCGCAGCTGCAATCCTGCCAAAATCATAGGGATCGTCCACTATTGGTGTAAAAAAGTCAAGGGTTTGTATCAGGGCAATTTCATCCGTTAACCTGTATACCCCGGCATCATCGGCAACATCCAGCCCCACGAGCAGGTTTGGATCCTTTACCGTTACTAAACCTTCCAGGACATCTGTCAGGTCGCCCGGACCTATTTTAGAAGCTCAACCGGCAGCCCGGGCACTGTTTGTTAACTTTGGCCTTTTATCCATGCATTTAAACCCCCTTTCCTAATTTCCTGTCAAACGGAGGGGCGGCAGTTTCTGTTTGCCGGCGTCAGCAAATCATCAAACGGGGCAAAACTCCGGGCAGGAAGCGAAGAATATATTAACCTTTGTTTCACCACAACAGTTCCCTGCGTTGCCTATACCAAACAAGGCTATAGAAAAACCGGCCCCCCAGCTCCTTTCGCCAGCGCCTAAAGGCGCCTATTTTTTCCGGAGGGCTTTCTTGCCGGCAGCGGCTATGTCTTCTGCTGTCAAGCCATATTTTTGCAGTAGTGCTTCCGGAGAACCGGACTCGCCGAAGGTATCCTTAACGCCCACCCTGACAAGCGGTCGCGGGCAGTTTTCTGCCAACACCTCTGCCACGGCCCCGCCCAGGCCGCCGATAATGCTGTGTTCTTCAGCTGTAACTACAGCGCCGGTTTTGCGGGCCATTGCTATTAAAAGATCCTCATCCAGGGGTTTGATGGTATGCATGTTTAAAACAGCCGCCTGCAGTCCTTCACGGTCCAGCATTGCCGCGGCCTGCAAGGCACGACCGACCATGATGCCTGTTGCCACCAGAAGGAGAGCGCTGCCCTCCCTTAATACCTGGGCCTTGCCCAGTTCAAAAGGCATTTCGGGAGGAACCGCCCGGGGTATTTTAGGCCTGCCCAAGCGCAGGTAAACAGGGCCTTCATAATTGGCCACCGCCTCCACAGCTAAAAAAGTCTGCCGGGCATCCGCCGGGACAACCACCGTCATATTGGGCAAAACACGCATCAGGGCAATATCTTCCAGAGTCTGGTGGGAAGCGCCGTCCTCACCCACGGTCAGTCCCGTATGGGAGGCGGCAATTTTAACATTTAACCGTGTATAAGCCACAGAATTGCGGATCTGATCATAAACCCTGCCGGTGGCAAAGACACCGAAGGTACTGGCGAAGGGAACATAGCCGTTTGCTGCCAGCCCTGCTGCTGTGCCGATCATATCTGCTTCAGCAATCCCTAAATTAAAAAAACGCAGCGGAAACTCCGCGGCAAAAAGCGCCGTATGGGTTGACTGGGACAGATCTGCGTCCAGAACAACAATCTTATCCCGGCGGCGGCCCAGTTCACGCAAAGCCAAACCATAGGCTTCCCTGGTGGCCATTTCTGCCGGCAAAATAATTCCTGTTTTTTCTGCCAAAACAATCCCCTCCGTTTCAGTTTTTTAGCTCTTTGAGGGCCCGGGCATATTCTGCGGCATCGGGCGCCCGACCATGCCAGTTAATCTGGTTTTCCATAAAAGAAACACCTTTGCCTTTGACCGTATGGGCAATGATCATCGTCGGCGCGCCTTTATTCACCTGTGCCCTGCGGATCGCTTCCAGCAGCGAGGCATAGTCGTGGCCATCCACTTCCAAGGTATGCCAACCGAAAGCCCGCCATTTTTCAACAATTGGTTCCAGGGTTTTCACATCCCGGGTCCAGCCGTCGATCTGCAGGCCGTTATAGTCCAAAAAAGCTGTAAGATTGTCCAGGCAGTAGTGAGCAGCAGTCATGGCCGCTTCCCAAATCTGGCCTTCCTGGATTTCGCCGTCACCCATAATCGCATAAACACGCCGCGGTGACTTATCCAGACGGGCTGCCAAGGCCATTCCGTTGGCAACTGAAAGCCCCTGGCCCAGTGAACCGGTGGACATCTCCACCCCCGGCGTCTTGTGCATATCGGGGTGCCCCTGCAAGGGTGATCCGAGCCGGCGCAGGGTTTTTAGGTGCCGGGCAGGGAAAAATCCCTTGTCGGCCAGCACAGCATAAAGGGCCGGGCAGGCATGTCCTTTGCTCAAAACCAGCCGGTCCCTTTGGGGATCCCGGTAATTATGGGGATCGACGCGCATTACCTTGTAATATAAAATTACCAGGATATCCAGGACAGACAAGGCCCCCCCGGGGTGGCCGGAACCAGCCTGGTGAACCATGGTCAGAACATCCTGGCGCAGCTTCTTAGCCTTCAACCTCAACTCTTCGTTGGCGGCAGCCGAAATAGCTGGCAATTTGTTCCCCTTCTTTCCTTATTTATTTTGCAATTCATGGGGGCTGAATCCCTCACCCAACACTTCCCCCGCATTGCTGAAAATAATAAAAGCCTGCGGATCTGTTTCCAGAACAAGGTCTTTCAGGCGGGTAACCTGGGACTGGGAAACGACACAGAAAATAATACCTTTTTCCACCCCTGAATAAGCCCCCCGGCCATCCAAAAAAGTAGCTCCCCGTCCCAGTTCCTCTAAAATCCCTGCTGCCAATGCTTCCTTTTCATCGCTGATAATCAATACTGTTTTGGAAAAAGAAAAACCCTCCTGCACAAGGTCAATGACCTTACTGCTCACAAAAAGGGACAACAGCGCAAATAAAGCCACCTCTGCCCCGAATATAAAGCCGGCGGCAACCACAATGGCCAAATCAGCCCCGATTAAACTGTAACCGCTTTTCCAGCCCCAAAGGTGGTTGACCAGCTGGGCAATCAGCGCTGTACCCCCTGTAGATCCGTGGGAACGGAAAACAATCCCCAAACCGGCTCCTAAACCAATCCCACCGAAAACAGACGCTAAGAGCAGATCGCTGGTCAGTAGCGGCACAAAAACAAAAAATTCCAGCATCAGCGGCAGCAGTAGGGTCCCTGCCAGGCTGTTGGCCACAAATTTCCAGCCCCGGTATCTCCAGGCCAGGATAAACAACGGAATGTTGCCGGCAAAAACAGTCAGCCCCACGGGCAGGCTGTAAAGATGAAACAGGATAATCGCCAGCCCGCTGATACCGCCGGCGGCAATTTTGTTCGGAATCAGGAACATCTGGTAGGAGATCGCCATCAGGGCCGTTCCGATCACAATGCCTGCAAATTCCTTTAAATGTCTTTTCCACATCTTTCTAAGGTTAACTCCCTGCTGGCTCAAGGCCCTGTGATTTTAACGGGGTAGCGGCTGTAGATGAAATTTCCAAACGGGCGCTACGGCGCAGAAAAGCCTCCAGAAAAACATCGATTTCCCCATCCACCACCGCCTGTATATCCCCCACCTCTACCCCGGTACGGTGATCCTTGACCAGCGCGTAGGGGTGGAAAACATAAGAACGAATCTGGCTGCCCCAGGCAATTTCCTTCTGCTTACCCCGCAGCGCATTCAGCTGTTTCCTTTGTTCCTGCTGCGCCCGATCGGCCAACCTGGCCAAAAGGATGCGCAGCGCCCGTTCCTTGTTGCTAAATTGTGAACGTTCATTCTGGCACTGCACCACCAACCCCGTAGGCAAGTGCGTAATCCTGACCGCGGAGTCGGTCGTGTTTACATGCTGCCCCCCCGCCCCACGGGCACGAAAGGTGTCGATTTTCAAGTCATCGTCGTTGATCTTTATATCTACACCCGCCTCCACCTCGGGAAGCACATCCACAGAGGCAAAGGAGGTATGCCGCCGCCCGCCGGTGTCAAAGGGTGAAATGCGGACCAGGCGGTGCACGCCCCTTTCCGCCTGCAGGAAACCGTAAGCCTTTTCCCCTTGAATAAGGAAGGTGACACTTTTAATCCCCGCCTCCTCCCCCGGCAAAAGATCTAAAATTTCAGTTTTAAAACCCTTTTTTTCCGCCCAACGGGTATACATGCGCAGCAGGATTTCAGTCCAATCCTGCGCTTCCAACCCCCCGGCACCAGGGTGCAGCGCCAAGATGGCATTATTTTCATCATAGCGCCCCCCGAAAAGCAGGTTGAGCTCTTCCTGATCGAGCAATGCGGCTACTTTAACCTGCAGTTCTTCAGCTTCCTGCAACAGCTCAGGGGCGCCTTCTTCAGCCTGTAGTTCCTTATAGATCTGCAACAGGGTTTTCCATTCCTCCATTAAAGCGGATAAGCGATCAAAAACATCCAACCGCTCCCGCAGCCGGCCCAACTTCTGCATAACTGCGGAGGCCTCTGCGGGATTATCCCAAAAATCCGGTTTCCCGGCCTTTTTTTCCAGTGCCTGTGCTTTTAACCCTACCCCCTTCAGGTCAAAGAGACATCCCCCATTTTTCAAATCTATCCTGTTGTTTACGCCATTTAACCTGTAGTTCCGCCAACATACCGCCAACCTCCTCCCAAAATAAGCAACTTTCCTGCAAACCCCCAACCGGGGTTTAACCGGAGGGACACACCCTCCGGCTGACAGAAGCCGTCAAACCAAGCAGACGCGCCGCGAGGGCAGCACCTGGGACAGCCAACC
>JAAYRR010000024.1 GCA_012518675.1 Bacillota bacterium | reverse complement strand
TGAGCATTATCGTTTCCTTCCTGCCGGACGGTGTTTTGGAAACATTCCCCGTTTTTTTAAGGCCCCTGCTCGGCAACGGTTTTGTGGTGGGGGTTCTGGCGGTAATGATTATGGAACATCTGATTTTTAAGAAGAAAACGCCTGGGTTGTAAAGATTACCCCACAGGGGCCTAAAACAGCAGGTTACAGGGAACGTTGTTTATTTTTGCCGGCCGAAGTTCATCAAATTCCAGCCTGTTTTTTGTTTCAAACCAAAGTTCTTCACGCAGTGATTTCATTTTGGTAAAACCTCCTTATCTAATAGGATTCTACATTACCTATTATACATTACCGGGTAAAACAGGCAGGTCTGTATGGGGGCATCCTTGGGTCCGGGAAGCCGGTTTTTAAGAACTTTACATTAAAGTTTTGTTTATAGAAAACCGTAATCTGTTTGGGTTTTGCCGGCACAAAAGGGCAGGGTTTGTTTCCATTTATCTGCAGTAAATATTAATTGCATCACGCAAGAATTCGGTACAACCGGGGGCAATTTTGTCATAGTTCGCCCGAAAACGCTCATCGGCGACATATATTTCGCCTAGCCCCAGGTGGTATTCCTTGCTGTATCTGGGATAGAAAACCAAAAGCCACTGCTTGTGCAGGTCACAGGCTTTTTGTGCCAAGGTCCCGGCCGGGTCTTCGGTATCAAAAGCGGCTTTCAGAGTTTTTTCAAATTCAAGGCGCAGCCGTTCGCTTTTGGCGTACTGTTCCTTTGTCAAGCCTTTTAGTTTTGCGTAAGTTTCGTCTACCAGGGCATCGCCATATTTTGTACGGATTTCATCGCCGTACCTTTGTTCGTTGTCATTAAGCAGTTTTTGCTTGAAACCCTCAAATTTTTCTTGGTCTGACATTGTGATTTCCCCTTTCAAGGCGGTTAATGACTTTGTGACATTTAAAATCAACGTTTCGAACCTTTCACGTTTTTCTTGCAATGCGGCCAGGTGGTCCTCAAATGCCCGCTGCCGGTCAAAATCCGGGGCAGACAATAGTTTCTTAATATCTTCTAAAGAAAAACCAAGTTCCTTGTAAAATAAAACCTGCTGCAGCATATCAACTTGTGTCTGCCTATAAAAACGATACCCAGAGGCTGCAACCCTTGCCGGCTTTAAGAGTCCGATTTCATCATAATAGCGTAATGTGCGGGCGCTGACCCCTGACATTTTTGCGAGCTTGTTCACTGTATATTCCAATTACCCTGCCTCCTGAATAACATTATAAACTATGACGTAACGTCAAAGTCAAGGGGGTTTTTATTCCTGCGATCTCCTTACCCGGGGTCAACCCTGTCGGCCTGGTCGGCATCCCCCTGCTTTCCCTGCTGGCTTATTTCCTGTTCCGGCTGTTTCCGGTGGAAATGCCTGTGGGTATGTAAAGAGAATAAACACTGATAAAGAAGTAAATTGAATGAATCAGGCAGGAATTGTCTTATATTTGTAGAATCTTTAGGTAACCATAATTAACCAAAGGGGGGCCGTCAGTGGATACGCTCCTTATAGCCAAAAGCAAATTCACGCCACACGAGTTAAATATTTTTACAATCGAATACGAAAAACAAAAGAAATCCAAACTTATAACCTGGCTGTTCTGGTTATTGTTTGGGGGCATCGGAGGGCACCGGTATTATCTGGGCCACATTGGTAAGGGGGTGGCCATGACCCTCACCTTAGGTGGCCTCGGCATTTGGGCCCTTATTAATGCTTTTTTCATCAATGGCTGGGTGGATAAACATAACGAAGCGGTAGAAAAGCTGCTTATTGAAAAAATTGTTGCCCTGCGGGGCGCAGCCAAATAAAGTGTTTCACCTTGGATAATTACTGTTTTTGCTCCTGCATCATAGTATGTTTTTGTTTTTACCCCCCCAAATGTTCGCCTCAATCTATTTCTTCATTTTGGTTATTTCAATTATTGTATTTTTTATTATTAAAGATACACTCTTCGCTTAACATCAGAATCCTGCTACAGAAGTCATGGTAGTATGCCGACGAAAGCTGGCCTGCCCAAGTGCCCCTTCAGCAGCCGGCTTTTAAGGGGTAGACAGGCATTGTTTAGAACGGGGTTTTAACCCTGTAAAGCACTGCTGGTAACCAAGGTTAAAGGTTACCATGAAAGCATGCAAAGACAAGGTGGAGGTACGGTTGATAGATACAAACCAGGCCATTAATTCTAACAGCCAGCTAATTTTAAAAGTCAATGAATATTTAAAAGGCAAAAAAGGTAGGAATATAAACATTATCAATGATAAACTGACTTTATCTGTGTTCAGGGAACTTGCCAAAAACCTACAGAATGTAGGGCATATAAACTTTATTATTCGCAACAAATCTTATATTCCATCTGGGCGGGAGCTGTCCCGTGAATTTGAAATCAGCCCTGGTATCACAGATCTTTTTTTTAGTTCTTACGATATCATTCGAAAAAACAGGTTGGAACATTTCTCCAAAGCGCGGTCCATGCATAATTTCATTAAAAATTATGTCAATGTAAAAAAGGTTAAAATGCCGGGTAAGGTCAAGGGTAATATTATTTTAATTGATGACGAAATAGCTATTCACGGCACCTCTTCCCTTGAAATACCTGGAAAACCCAGACGCGGCGAGCTGGCCCCAATTCATTTTAATTCTATTGTAAATGATCAAGCCCAAATAGGGCACTTTAAAAGACTTTTTCAAGTTATCTGGAACAATAATGACTACACCAAAGATTGTAAGGAAGCATTATTGGAAGGACTCAATTATGTTTACAAGGACTATTCCCCTGAATTTATATATTTCTTCACACTAGAGGAGCTTTTTAGCAGTCAACTTGACGGTGGTGTGGAACGTTTTGAAAAGGATCGAACAGGATTTAAAAAGTCGGCAATCTGGAATAGCCTGTATGAATTTCAAAAAGATGCGGCTGTTTCTGCTATTAGAAAAATTAACAAATATAATGGTTGTATTATTGCTGATAGTGTCGGCTTGGGAAAAACTTTCGAGGCCCTTGCTGTGATTAAATATTTTGAACTTCGGGAAGACAATGTCCTGGTTTTGTGCCCAGCCAAACTTTATGACAACTGGGATTCCTTCAGAAACCCATATATTGATAATATTTTTGTCCAGGACAGTTTCAATTATAAAATCCTTTGCCACACCGATCTTACAAGAACAAAAGGTTATTCCAGAAGCGGTATTGATCTTTCACGCATCAACTGGAGCCATTTCGACCTGGTGGTTATTGATGAATCACACAACTTCCGCAACCGTAACGAAGACGTAGATCATTTAAGCCGCTACATGAAACTCATGAATGAGGTTATTAAAAAGGGCCATGGCAAAAAGGTGTTAATGTTGTCGGCTACCCCTGTTAATAATTCCCTTGTTGATCTGAAAAACCAGATTAGTATTATTACTGCTGATCGGGATTACGCTCTAGAGGAAATAGGAATACTCAGTATTGACAGCCTGCTTCGTAAAACACAAAAGGAAATTAATAACTGGTTAGAAACAAGGGATCGTACCAAAAACGCTCTTTTGAACAGGCTTCCTGCTAAATTTTACAAACTACTTGAAATGATGACTATTGCCCGCAGCAGAAAACATATCACAGGGTTTTATGGGGATAGCAATCTGGGTAAATTCCCCAGGAAACTGCCACCTAAAACATACTATCCGGAAATAGACACAGCAGGAAAACTGCTTCATTTTGCAGTAACAAACGAAACCTTAGAATCCTTGAATTTGGCGGTTTATGCACCCATGTCCTATATTAAATCCGAATATAAGGCTTTTTACCGTGAAAAATACCAGACAGTATATGGTGACAGGGTTTTATTTTATCATGAAAGCCGGGAATTGATCACAGCAAAACTGCACCGTTTTAATTTATTCAAACGTCTTGAAAGTTCTATATTTGCCTTTGGAGAAACAATTGGAAGGCTGATTGCTAGGATTGACAGCTATATTAACGTTATTTCCTGCTGCCATGTTGGGGATATAAAATTTGAAGGGGAAGAAGGCATCTTAGAAGATCTTACCCTGGACTACAAATATGAAATTAAAGTGGAACATTTATATACTGCAGATTTTCTGGAAGATTTGTACCATGATAAAAGTATCTTGGAGGCACTATATAGGGATGTATTGGCTGTGCTAAATGAGAAACGGGATGCAAAGTTAAAGAAATTGAAAAAAATAATTGTAGAAAAAATTACTCAAACACCTTATAATCCTGGAAATCAAAAAATGCTTATCTTTTCAGCATTTGCGGATACGGCCAACTATCTTTATGATAGTATTGCCCCTGATCTTGTTCAGCAGGGGGTTAATGTGGCGTGCATTACAGGTTCCGGTGAACCACGAACGACAATGAATAACATTCGTAGTGAATTTAACACCATCCTACGGCACTTTTCCCCCAAGTCAAAACTGGGTGAAAAACTGCCCGGGGAAAAACAAATTGACGTGGTTATCGCTACAGACTGTATTTCTGAAGGGCAAAACCTGCAGGATTGCGACAATGTTATAAATTATGACATTCAGTGGAATCCGGTGGTTCTTATCCAAAGATTTGGCAGGATAGATCGTATTGGGAGCCAAAATAAAAATATCGCTATGATTAACTTTTTTCCCCATTTGGCTCTCAACGATTATCTGCAGCTTGAACAAAGGGTTAAAGGAAAAATGACGGCTGTTAACCTGACATCTACAGGAGAGGAAGATTTTCTTTCCCCGGAAATGAATGATTTCAGGTTTCGCAAAAAACAGCTGGAAAGGCTGCAAAAAGAAGTCGTCGAGCTAGATGAACTGGATGATAATATTTCACTGACTGACCTAAACATGAATGACTACCTTTATGAGCTATCAGGATATATTAAAAAAAACCCTGAAATTCTGCGTATTCCCAGGGGGGTGTTTTCTGTGGCCAGTGGAGAAAAAAAAGGTTGTCTTTTCTGTTTCAGACACCAGAATGTTGATTCCGGGCCTGTCGGTGAAGGTACTCTATATCCATATTATATAATGTATATCAGCAATAAGGGCGAAGTTTATTACGGAAACACAAATGATAGGGAAACCCTTAAAGAATTTAGAAAAATAGCCTACGGAAAATCAAAGCCTGATCACAATTTATTTAAAAAGTTTAATTATCGCACTAAAAATACCAAGGATATGTCTTTCTATTCCAAATTGCTCAGCAAAGCTATAGAAGCGATCCAGGGTCACGAAGATCAAAAAGCACAAAAAAGTATCTTTGACTTTGGGGGTTATCAAAATGAATTTGCCAGTGCTGAAAGCGATGATTTTGAACTGCTTTCTTTTCTGATAGTGGAATAGCGGTGAACTAAAATGTTTTTTTTGCCTGCACGATATGAAATAAATAAAAAATTTAAGGTCAAAAATTTTTTGACATCCTCTCTAAGATCTAAAGAGAAAAAACTTTTCAAGGAAAATGTACTGGAAATAAGACTTCTCTATCAAATTGCAGGAGAAGATCTCCCTTCTTTGCTTAATGACGAATATGATTGCCAGGTAATTTTATTTTTAAATGTACAACTAAACAAATTAAAAAATGCAAGCTTTGTAGGGCATATTTTTCAGAGGTTGATCAATCCCTATGTGTA
The DNA here is from genome assembly GCA_012518675.1 of Bacillota bacterium. Classification (GTDB taxonomy): domain Bacteria; phylum Bacillota; class Dethiobacteria; order DTU022; family UBA8154; genus JAAZMI01. The sequence goes on along the minus strand of JAAYRR010000024.1, from coordinate 263 downwards.
CTTAGGTTCCGTGATAATACGAGCAGTGAACTTTACTGTTTCAGTCATAAAAGGCTTAATCAACAGGATCGGACAGCGGTGGTTGTGGAAGACCTGGTTTTGTCTACCCCCTTTTCCTTGGAATTTAAAGATAAAAAAGATTATGTTTGGTAAAATAGAATTACCACAGAGCGGAAGCTAAGAATTCCCACAGTGGAAATAAAAACTCCATTGAAACATCCCCTAAAATCATATACCCTTTTTGTGACAAAACAGAAAGGGGA
>JAAYRR010000134.1 GCA_012518675.1 Bacillota bacterium | reverse complement strand
GCGTCCGCGACTATGTTTTTGTACCCCAACCAAGTCATATAAACCTTTTAAAAGAAAAAATTAAAATAATGCTGGCCGGGCCCTGGGGACGGCATTTCAAATATTTTAACCTGGAATAGTTTCCAGGCACCTGTCAGCATAGAATATATTCCATATTTATAAAAAGAGAGCAAAAAAATACCTATTAACGGGCGGTGTTGAACCTGGCAGGGAAAGGAAAAGGGCAATGCTGTGATGAAGTATAGAAATAAAACAAAAATACTAAAATACTCGGTAATATGATCAAAATAATGTAAAGTTTTTACAATACCCTGTATCCCTAGGAGGTAATTAATGCTCACCAACAGCAAAAACCCTGAAACATCGTTTTGTTTTACAAATAACAAACCATCGATACCAAGCAAAATTACAGCTAAAACCCCTTTGGAAAGTTTAAATTTAAACTGGAGCGAAAAAGATTTACCTGAAAAGATACGCACAAAACATGTTCATAAATTACACCCCTATTTGGGAAAATTTATTCCTCAACTTGTAGAAATATTTTTGAGAAAATACTTTAAAGCCGGACAAACTGTTCTTGATCCTTTTTGCGGTTCGGGGACAACCCTGGTGCAGGCAAATGAACTGGGGATTAATTCTATTGGCTATGATGTCTCTGCTTTTAATGTTTTGCTTTGTAAAGCAAAAACAGATGTCTACAATCTCCGGCAGGCACACATTGAAATAATGGATATTTTAGGGAAGGTAAATACTGCCACTGCAAGCGGCGGAAAACAGCAAAGCCTGCTGGGGGAAACAAAACATAATGAACTGCCGGTATTAAAAACAGACAACGAATATTTAAAACAATGGTTTGCTCCACAGTCGCTAAAAGAGTTATTAACTTACCGTTACTATCTTGAAAGAGAAAATTATCAGTATAAAAACCTCTTAAAAATTATACTTTCACGTTCAGCACGTTCAGCACGTTTAACGACCCATTTTGATCTTGATTTTCCTAAAAAACCGCAAACAGGTCCCTATTGGTGTTATAAACACAGTAAAGTTTGTCGTCCAACAAGAAGTGCATTCAAATTTATTAAAAGGTACAGCATGGATACCCTGCGAAGAATTGAAGAGTTTTCAAAAATTCGCACAAATGCTTGGGTAAAGGTTTGCCACGGTGACTGTCGTAAAGTAAACTTTCCACCTGTGGATGGCGTTATTACCAGTCCCCCTTACGTTGGTTTAATTGATTACCATGAACAACATGCCTATGGATATCATTTGCTTGATTTGGAAGACAACCGAGAAAAAGAGATTGGCCCGGCCGCTAAAGGATCAAGCCGGAAAGCACAACAAAAATATCAAAAAGATATTGCGAATGTTTTTAAACGTACCATTCTTTCCCTACCCCGTGGGGGACGCATAATTGTGGTAGCCGGAGATAGAAATAACCTGTATGTAGAAATAGCTGAACAAATTGGGGTCGAAATTGAAGCTGTGGTGCAAAGACATGTTAACCGCCGGACAGGAAGGCGTTCCAGCAAATTTTATGAATCTGTTTTTGTTTGGAAAAAACCATAAGTTATGAGGGATCTATAAAATGACTGCAATAAGCCCTGTCACCCGTATAAAAATTAAAGCTTACCTGGAAGTTTTTATTGAGGATTTAATTAAAGAATATAAAGATCGCAAAATACCTGTTTTAGGCAACGCGGCGGAATATTTGAACAAAAGATCCTACAGGGGACAATTGAAGCCCTTTCATGCAGCTATTATTCCTACAGAAATTTTACGCATAAACGAATTTGAAAGAGGCTTTAGCAGCAGCCTGGGTTCAACCTTTGAAGAATGTGCAAGATTGATTGCCCTCGAACACCACAGGGAAGTTTACCGTAGTTTTGATGTCACAGGTGAAGTAAGCACCACTGCTATTAATGAAATAGAACATCAAATTTCACTATTTGAACATGCTGCTGAAAATAAAGGACAAAAACCTTCATTTGAAAAAATGGTAAACGATGTTCTTTCATCCCGTGAGGGTGGGAACTTAGAGAATAGAGTAGCGCGGGCAGATCTGTTTATACACAGCAAAGACGGGACGTTTTATTTCTTCGAAATAAAATCACCCATGCCGAATAAAGGCCAATGTTTAGAGGTTACACAGCGTTTACTAAGATTTCACCTTTTGAAGGGGCAACCCCGGCCAGTTGTAAATGCCTACTATGCTATGGCTTATAATCCTTATGGACCAAACCGCGAGCAATATAAATGGAACTTTGCATTAAACTATTTACCCTTTGATCAGGCGTTGGTTGTCGGACAGGAGTTTTGGAACATTATAGGCGGGCCCACAGCTTATAAAGAACTATTGGAAATTTACCAAGAAGTGGGAAGGGAAAAAAGTAAATATATGCTTGATGCGCTGGCATTTGGTTTTTGGTAGAAAATCAACCTGCCAATACTATAATAAAAACCATGTGAAACATTATCTCAAAACTGCAGGCCAGTGAGGCGCTAAATTCAGGCACATGCAAGGAGAAGTCAGGAAAAAATATTAAAAAAAATATCATAGTGGAAATGATTTTAAAAACACGCTTAACCCATAGAGGAATAGCTGAACTTATGGACGCTGGCAGGAGCATGGTCCCCAGTATTGCGAAAAAAATGCTGATGTGAGCGGTTATTAGATCAATAGAATGAGGAATGTTTTGTTCGATCAGCAACTTACCTTGCGAACTGCTGGCTGCAGCAGGAACCGTCCCCATTGCACCTAAAGATATTTTGAACCAAAATAACTTTAGGTGCTTAATTTTTTTG
>JAAYRR010000133.1 GCA_012518675.1 Bacillota bacterium | reverse complement strand
GAACCCGCGGCCTCTTGGTCCCGAACCAAGCGCGCTACCAAACTGCGCTACGCCCCGCTATATTTGCACCTTAAATTATAACATATCTTAAAAGGGAATACAACTTGCAGGCTATTTTAGATCGTGTCCGGTAAGTTGCAAGTTTTGGTACGGGCGAACCTTTGGTTACCATGATCCCCTTGTTACCGCCTTGTTTTTACTCTAATTTACACCTATTTTGGTGTTTTAAAACAATTTATGCAGGAATTTACCTTATTTTGTCGAACATTTTATATTAAGTTTATATATAACGGGGTGATTTTGGCGATGGATAATAAGGCGTTGGGAAAACGTATTCGTGCTTTGCGCAGGTTAAAAAGGGTAACACAACAGCAGCTGGCTCAAATGGTTAACCTTTCTGCCAGCCAGCTCAGCAATATTGAACGGGGTGTGAAAGAGCCCCAACCTGAACTGCTGGAAAAAATGGCTGCTGCTTTAAACATTCCCCGGGAAGAATTTTTTGGGGTTTCCAAAAATCTGGAAGGGTATTCCCTTCTTTAAAAGAAAGGGAATTTTTTAACAGGAAATATTATTTGCTAGGCCCGTTTTTAAAAGGGTGTTCCAGTTTGAATTTTAACCCCTGCGGGTTTCATTCGTGGGGGTTTATTAAATTTTACAGGGTTATAAGGATTATATAATTTATCAAATTGATTATGATTAATGGTTAGGAAAAAACCGGTTGCCGGTATATATGCTGCAGCCGGTTTTTTTGCCTTAAGAAGAGACTCTTGATCTAATGCGTTTTCTAAAGGCCCTTAGGGGGCAGACCGGGGGAATTATTTGTTGTTTACTACAAGGCCCGGTAAAGCAATTACCTTCCTGAAGGTAACCAAAAAAATATTTAGTTGATGATCAGCAGCCTGGTAAATTTCTCGCGGGGTCATAATAAATGTCTTCTTTCTCATAGGTGACATTTTATCAGTACAAATTCAACATGACATTATCACAGAATAACTACACAGTTGCAAAATTTGGCTTGTTTTTTATAAATATTTTTGTTAGAATAACTATGTTCACAAGGCTGTGCACAATGGTTTGCGCCCTGAATTTTATACGGCTTGTCAGGACATATATCACTTTTTTCAAAGTATGTGCCTGAAGTGATGGATGCCGGGTTTAATTGTTGTTGGCAGTTTTTGATCGCAAAAAAAAGAAGGGGTGGCTGTTTTGTCGGCTGGACTGCTACGCATTGGCGAAAAAATTATCAGTATGCCTAAAATTGAAGAAAGCATTCGCAAGGTTTTGCAGTTACGTGCTACAGGTTTGTCACAGCAAGAGGTTGCTAATATTTTAGGCCTCGACCGGACCTTTATTTCCCGTCTGGAAAGTATCGGTGAAATACGTAAAGGTAAGAAAATTGCAGTTTTTGGTTTTCCCATTAAAAATACAGAAGAAATAAAAAAAATTTCGGCAGCACAGGGTGCAGATTATATTTATATTGCAAATGAGGAAAAAAGGTGGAATTTGGTCAGGGATAAAAGTGCGCTTACTTTTTTTAATGAGGCTATGGAGCTAATCGCCAAACTACAGGCTTTCGATCTTGTTGTGCTCATCAGTTCGCGCCGTTGGTTAAAAATTGCCGAGGCATTTCTCAACAAGGAAATTGTTTTTATCGAACTAGGACCCTCCCCGATTAAAAAGGATTGTTATTTAAACCCGCATATGTTCCAAAAGGTTTTAGGTAAGGTCACATGTAGCCGGGAAAACCGGTTGGCAGGAAAGGGTGAGGAAGGTTGAAACAGGTTGTCAGTATCAGCTTGGGCTCGTCAACAAGAAACCATACTGCTGAAGTAGAACTGATGGGGAGGCCTTTTCTGGTCAAACGGATCGGTACTGATGGTGATTTAAACAAAATGATTCAATTTATACACGAAAATGACGGGAAGGTTGATGCCTTTGGGCTGGGGGGCATGGACTTATACATCCAGGCGGTGGATCGCCGCTACACAATCCGCGATGCCCTGAAGGTTGCCCGGGCCGCCCGCAAGACTCCCATAGTTGATGGTTCGGGGTTGAAGAATACCCTGGAAAGGCGTGTTGTAGAATACTTAAAAAAAGAAACGAACGTTTTGGACGGCAGAAAGAAAGTCCTGGTTGCCAGCGCGATGGATCGGTTTGGTTTATCCCAGGCCCTTGAAGAAGCCGGCTGTGAAATGCGCTATGGTGATCTTATTTTTGTTCTTAACCTACCCTTTCCCTTAAGATCATTACATTCCTTGGCCTTGATTGCCCGCCTGGCTGTTCCCATTATCCGTTTACTGCCCTTTACAATGATTTATCCTACCGGGAACAAACAAGAAAACAGCAGGCCACGCCATGCCCGTTTTTTTCAGGAAGCTGATATTATTGCCGGTGATTTTCATTTTATCCGGCGTAATATGCCGCCTGAGCTGCACGCAAAAACAATTATTACAAATACGGTAACCCCCGCCGACATTGGGATGCTGCAAGAAAAAGGTGTAAAAATGCTGATTACCACCACCCCTGAAGTAGCAGGGCGCTCCTTTGGTACTAATGTCATGGAAGCCCTGTTGGTAGCATATACCGGTAGTAAGGCAGAGTTAAAACCGGCAGAATATGAATCCTTACTGCAGGAACTTGATTTTAAACCACGGCTGGTACCGCTGGCGCCTAAAGGGGCCCGGTAAATATTGCAAAGGAGGTTGCTGTTATTTTTTCAGCAAAAATTGATGAAACAGATTGAATTTGCTTTTATTGTGCATCCTTTGACCATGGATGATTTCTTAAAAAAGTTTGGGTTTATGCGCCATCTGCCACAATTTTTAGCCAGGGCTGCTGCTTCATTTTTCCCGCCGGTAGTGGCCTCCTATATTTCGGGGATTTCTTCGCCCTATAACAGCACTGCAGGCTGCTTTATTGGTGTCACACTTACCTCTGAACAGATGCTGCAACTGCCGCAAGAAGTTTCCCTGCGCAAGATCATTGCCGCCGGTAAAAAAGCAGCGCAGGCCGGGGCAAAAATTATTGGGTTGGGGGCTATGACCGCTGTGGTCGGGGATGCCGGTATTACTGTGGCCCAAAATCTGAATATTGCTGTCACTACCGGGAATAGCTATACTGTAGCCACTGCCCTGGAGGGAACCTACCGGGCGGCTAAACTGATGGGTCTGGATATGGAGCGGGCCAGGATTGCTGTGCTGGGGGCCAGCGGTTCTATCGGCAGCGCCTGTGCCCGGATTTTGGCCAGAAAAGCTAATTTCCTAACATTAACTGCCCGCAACGTTTCCCGTTTGGAAAGGTTGGCGGAAGATATTTTAGCTGACACCGGCCTGGCAGTTAAGGTTACAACTGATGTAACAGAGGCTGTAAAAAAGGCAGATGTCATTATTGCCGTATCCGGTGCTGCCGGCAGCATTATCGATCCGGAAGATCTAAAACCGGGGGCGGTCGTCTGTGATGTGGCCCGGCCCCGGGACGTTTCTGCCAAAGTGGCCCAAAAAAGAGACGATGTTTTGGTTATTGAAGGGGGTATTGTTGAAGTTCCGGGGGATGTGCAACTTAACTTTGATTTTGGCTTTCCGCCCGGAACGGCTTACGCCTGTATGGCGGAAACGATGATTTTGGCTTTGGAAAAGCGGTTTGAAAATTTTTCCCTGGGCCGTGAACTGCATGTTTCCCGTATTGATGAAATTAGCACCTTGGCTGCCAAACATGGTTTTAAACTGGCCGGCCTCCGCAGTTTTGAACGCCCTGTCAGCACAGAGACAATCCAGAACATTAAAGAAAAAGCCCGCTTGAAAAATTTTTGCAAGGCAAACAATTAACGGTTAAAAGATAAAAACCGGGAAATTACACCGGGTAAAAGTGAACCCCTGCTTTTGTTGACATTTTTATGATCTAAGCCTATAATATAAGCCAATAAATAGGTAGGAACTTATTTGGTTTTTAGGGCTAATGTGGTTTTTAGGGCTAATGTATTTGGGTAAGTGTCAAGCATGACTTGGCACTTATTCTTGCTTAATAAGATAATAAGGCCAGCTTTCGTAGGAATATATTTATTATAAAAGACATATTATTTCCTTTACGATCCGCGATTCGTTCCTCATTAAAAACTTAAAGGAGAGAGAACAATGTCACCCAAAGAGGTGGTCCTTACCCAGGATGGATTAAAAAAGCTGGAAGAAGAGCTTTCCTTTCTAAAGTCGGTAAAAAGGCGGGAGGTTGCCCGGCGCATAAAAACAGCAATTTCCTTCGGTGATCTCAGCGATAATTCAGAATATGAAGATGCAAAAAACGAACAAGCATTTTTAGAAGGAAGGATAATTACACTGGAAAAAATGCTCCGCAACGCCCGGTTAATTGGCAGCGATGAAATAAACAGGGAAAACGTGGGCTTCGGTTCCCGGGTTTTGATCAAAGAAATTGAAACGGGTGAAGAAATGGAATTTACAATTGTAGGTTCAGCCGAGTCCGATCCCTTCAATAATAAGATTTCCAATGAATCGCCGGTAGGGCGGTCTATTTTTGGTGAGCCTGCCGGGGCGGTAGTAGAGGTAAAAACCCCGGCCGGGCTGATCAAATACAAAATACTGGAAATAAAACAAATCATTGTACGGGGGTTTATATATCCTATGACTGATTCCGGAAATCACCAAGGTGATCAAGTTCTAATTCGGCACAAAAAATTGGAAAGTTTGAGGGAGCAGGGTATAGAACCCTATGGGGAAAAGTATGTTGTTTCGCACAGTTCAACAGAAATTGTAGAAAAATTTGACGAGCTCGAAGGTAAAACGGTACGTGTTTCCGGCAGGATTATGACCAGAAGGGGCCATGGCAAGGTTGGTTTTGCCCATCTTCAGGATGGTGCAGGAAAAATTCAGATCTATACCCGTGAAGATAGGGTTGGCAAGGAAAACTATCTTGTCTACCAGGATCTTGATATTGGGGATATTCTGGGTGTTACGGGAGAGGTTTTTAAAACCCGTACCGGGGAGGTAACGATCAATATAGTTTCTTTTAAAATTTTAGCCAAGGCGCTCAGGCCTTTGCCGGAAAAATGGCATGGTTTAAAGGATATTGACTTGCGCTACCGCCAAAGATATGTTGATCTGATTGTCAGTCCCGAAGTTTTGCACACTTTTGTCAGCCGCAGTAAAATTATACAGGTCATGCGGGAATTTTTAACCGGCCAGGGTTTTTTAGAGGTTGAAACACCGGTCATGCATACTGTGGCCGGAGGTGCTAATGCCCGTCCCTTTATTACTTATCATAATACACTCGATCTCAACCTTTACCTGCGTATTGCGACAGAACTGCACCTTAAAAGGCTGATTGTCGGGGGCATGGAAAAGGTTTTTGAAATAGGGCGCATTTTTAGAAATGAGGGCATTTCCACCAACCACAACCCTGAATTTACAACTGTGGAGATCTACCAGGTTAACGCCGACTATGAAGACATGATGGTCCTTACTGAAGAAATGATTGCGGCAGCGGCCCAAAAGGTGCTGGGCACCCAAAAAATTAATTACCAGGGCCGGGAACTGGACCTGACCCCCCCTTGGGAACGTCGTTCTTTGCTGCAGTTGGTGGCAGAAATTACTGAAGTGGATTTTGCAAAAGTGCCTGATGACACTGCTGCCAGAAAAATTGCTCGGGAACACGGTTTGGAAATCGAAGGGGATGAAACAAAAGGGGAGATCCTTTTTGCATTTTTTGAAGAATTTTGTGAAAAAAGGCTTTGGGGTCCCGTCTTTATCAAAGATTACCCCGTAGAAGTTTCACCGCTGGCCAAACGCAGTTTGCATAACCCCAGATTTACCGATCGTTTTGAAACCTTCGTAGCCGGCAAAGAAATTGCAAATTCATTTACGGAATTAAACGACCCCCTTGATCAACGGGAACGTTTTGAACAACAGATGGAAAGAAGAGCTGCCGGCGATGTGGAAGCACATATGATGGATGAAGATTTTCTTACTGCTTTGGAATATGGTATGCCCCCTACAGGGGGGCTGGGCATTGGTATTGACAGGGTAATCATGATTCTTACTGACTCCCCCTCGATCAGGGACGTTATCCTTTTCCCCACAATGAGGCCCAAGGAACAATAGCCTTTAAAAAAAACGGTGCAACGCTTACCGTTTTAAAAATGAACCACATAATAACTAAGCAGCCGAGGAAATGTGTAAATGCTAACCTTCAAAGAAGGCTCTACCCTACTTTGCGCAGGAGATTTACAGTTCTCGGCTGCCTTAATAATATGGGCTGTTTAGGTGTAGATTATACATAAACCGCCTAATTTGATTTCAACAGTAACAGGTTTATTTATTAGCGCAAATAAGCAGGTGCATAAATGTATCCCCTGACACATATTTATTTTGCCCGTAAGGCCCTGGGTTTTTTGGATGATGCAGTGGTTTTGGGCAGCGTTTTTCCTGATATAATTGTTGTTACCGGCCTTGACTGGAAATTAAGCCACACCAGGGGGCTAAAATTTTGGCAGCGGTGTTCCCAGCAAGGAAACAAGGCTTTGCGAAACTTTTCCTTGGGTGTCATCACCCATGGCATAGAACCAAAAGGATTGGATTATTATAGTGACAAACAATACAAGGACTTTGAAAAAGGATATTGTTTTGAAAAAGCACGGCCGCTGGTGAACAGTGTTGTCAAGGCTTGCCGTCTTCCTGCCGATGACGGCTGGTGGAAAGCGCATAATTTTATAGAAATGGGCGTTGAGCTTTATATTTATGAAAAACAGCCGGAACTCCTGGCCCTGCTGCGGCAGGCTCACGCCAACACTGCACTTATCCGGCAACTGGTCTGTACGTTTTCCCCGCTTTTAGGAAAAAGCAAGCTTTCCCTGCAGAAAGCTTTTGCTGTCTTTAGGGCTGCTGCAGAAGAACCGTTTGCGCTGCGGCGTATGGTATTACGCTTTCAAAGGCAGGTTGTTCACAGGTATAACGTTGCCTCGATTGATCTGCCGGCCTGCAAAGAAATCATTTTAAGAGGTAAAAAATTAATTGTACCGGATATCGAGGCTTTCTTTTTGAATGTAAAAAAAATGATGTCTCCTGTTTGGAAAGAAATATGGGATGAGGGGTAAAAAGATGAAATACCTTTTGGGCGTAGATTTGGGGGGAACCAATATACAGGTTGCCTTGGCTGAAAGAGGCGGTAAAATTCTCAGGTCGCAAAAGTTTTCTACGGAGGCAGCAACCGGCCGGGAAAATGTTTGGCGTAACATACTGGCCGGCCTGGAAACGGTTTTGGAACAAGGCCTGGTTCCCCGGGACAGGTTGGCCGGGGTGGGGGTGTGTACCGCGGGGTTTTTTGATTATTATTCCCGAACGATTATTAGTTCGCCAAACCTGCCTGGTTGGGAAGGCTTCCCCTTGGAAAAAAGGTTAAGTCAGGAACTGGCCCTGCCTGTTTTAGTTGAAAATGACGCCAATGCTGCGGCTTATGGCGAGTTTATTTTTGGCGCCGGTAAAGGTAAGCGGAACATGGTGAACGTAACCCTGGGGACAGGTATTGGCGGGGGCATTATTATTGAAGGTGAAATTTACCGGGGCAGCGGTGGCTTTGCAGGGGAAATAGGTCATCTTCCTGTTTTGCCCGGGGGGCCGCTTTGCGGCTGTGGGAGGCGCGGATGCCTGGAATGCCTTGCCTCTGGAAACGCTATCGCCCGGGAAGGACAGGCGGTTATTGCCGGGGAAGCCCGGACAATTCTGCGTGATATGGTGGAAGATCAGGAAGAGCTTACAGCCTACCATGTTTTTGAGGCGGCCAAAGATGGCGACAGGGAGGCAGCAGATATTGTTGCCAAGGCTGCTTGTTATCTGGGGCGGGCGCTTGCAACTGTGGTTAACCTTTTAAATCCTGAAATAATCACGCTGGGCGGGGGGATGGCAGCTGCAGGGGAAATTATATTTGAACCCGTGCAGCGTTGTTTAAAGGAACTATCAATTCAGCCCGCGGGGGAAATGGTGGAACTGTTACCGGCAGTTTTGGGGGAAGAGGCCGGGGTTAGAGGTATACTAACCTTGGTAGAACAAGCTTTGTTCCAGGTGGTAAATGCCTGTAAAGGTTATTAATTTAAGGAATTTTTTTCAACAGTTAGCTTTACAAAAAAATTATTTTGGGTCTTCCCAAAATAATTTTTTTTATAGTAACCTTTTGTATTAAGGTTTCGTTATAATTAGTAGAAGAAGTTATCTGTGTTTGACAGGGGGTAATTTTGAAGTTAGGGTTAAATTTGTCGAATTATAGCAGGATAGCCGTTAATTGGCATGTGCCTGTCAGGCAGGAAATAGTATTGCGGGAGTAGAACTAAATAAACACGAACGGTACAATGGTACACCCCAGTTTCCCTTGCGAGCCTATCTTTTGGGATGTAACCGGCTCCCGCCAGAAATTTTCCTGCAGTAACGATAAGCTCCGGGGTATAATGAGGTGTACTTTGTTCTAGCAAGATAAATTATTTATTCCTTCTAAGGAGAGGTTATCCAGTTGTTGCTAGAAGAAAGTGAGCGGGAAATTATTTGCCAAGCGCAACAAAATCCCCGCTTTTTTGCTCCGCTTTACGATCATTATTTCCCAAGAATCTACAACTACATATACCGCCGGGTGCAAAATTCACAGTTAACTGAGGATTTGGTAGCAGATACTTTCTATAAGGCACTGTCCAATATCCACAAATTTAGTTGGCAGGGCCGGGGATATTCTTTTGCCAGCTGGCTTTATACTATTGCCCGCAACCAGATCATCGATCAGTACCGCCGGCAAGAACCTCTGTTGTTTGACGAAAACGAATGGGATCTTGCGGCCCCGGCAGCAGGCAACCCCGAAGAAAGGGTTTTGCGACAGGCAACCAAGGATGATTTGCTCAGGGCCATCCAAACACTTACTCCCAGCCAGCAGGACGCTTTGCTGCTTCGTTTTCAGGAGGGCTTAAAAATAAAGGAGATTGCCTCAGTTCTTGAAAAAAAAGAAGGGGCCATCAAGGCCCTTTTGTTCCGGGGTTTAAGGAACCTGCGCAAAAAACTAAAAGGAGGGGATTACGACGCGGCAATCTGACTTTGAATGGGATGAAAGCATAGAAGAACTTTGTTCCTCAGCGGAAGAAATCCAGGAACTGAAAAAAATTGCCTCCCTGCTTCATAGTATGCCTAAAGCACAGTCCTCTTCTTCTTTTCAGGACGAACTCCGGCAGTCTTTGCTGGAAAAAGGCTGGGGGACAGGCGGGAACGTTACCCAAAAAAACAAAACGAACGATCTGTTCGCCGGCGTTTTAAAATTTTCTCAAAAACACCTTTCCTATTATGCCCTCACAGCTGCCACAGTGATTATGGTTGTGGCGCTGGCTTTGTTCCACAACGGGGGTCTGGTTGGGTCAGGCCTGGGAAATGATAAGCTCCCCGATCCTTACACAGCTATGACCGAACAAAAGAAGCCTGCCGGGCAGGTTCCAAGCAGCGAAACCTTTCCTTCGATAATTGAGGAAGGCCCTGCGGTTAAACCCCCCGCATCAGGGCCGGAAACAGGGCTGGAGGGAGTTGGAACTGAAGGAGCCGGAGAAACACCTGCAATACCCCCGGGCGGAGATGTCTTTCCTGCGCCAGGGCAACCGGCAAATGAACCTGAACCCGGTGTCGGAACAGAACCGAAGGAAGATCCCAACGAACCTGTTCCCCCTGCCGTCCAAGCAGAAACACCTCCGCCGGAAACAGATTTTAAAGTAGAACAAAATCTGCGAAGTTTTAAAGCTGCGGGTAAGATTAGCCTGCCCCCAGTTTTTTATAGAACCACGCCTGCTGAAACCGCTACGCCGGTTGAAAAAATTAACCAGGCCTGGAAACCACGGAAAACTGTTGTTTCCATGCTGCAAAGCGAAGCCCGGTCCATCGCTACGCCGGAATGGGCCAAGGAAATCCTTACTAATGAAGGTTTTCCTGTCAGGGAAGGTGATACCCTGGAAAGCAGGCTGCGTGAAACATCTGCAGGCGCCTTGGTAGAGGTGTCTTACCTTCCCCACAAAGGTTCCCTGCAGGAACTGCCGGTGGTTTTGCACTACGAGGAAGGAAAGGGTATTATAGCTTATTACTACCAGGAAGACGGAAAAGTGTTGCCGCCTGGTTTTTACGCCCTTCTGTCGCCTGCCAAGGCCTTTGAACAGGTGCAGGGTGTAGAATGGTATGCAGCCTCACCCCGACTGGATTTTTCCTTCCAGGAGGTGTACTTAACCTATTACGATTTTCCAGTGGGAGTTCATGATGCGCCCCAAAAACAACGGCTGCCGGCCTATTGTTTTCTGGGCAGGGAAACCTTTAACAATGGCGGTGAGCTAAAGTTATATCTGCCGGCAGTACACTGAAAAAGGTATAATAACACTTTTATAGACAACTGGTATTCAGGGAAAACAGATAACCCGGAGGTAATTACCCCCGGGTTATCTTATAGTTTCTGCTAAATATAAATAGTAAAGTAACAGTTCCCCGTAGAAAATCCCTTTTTTGCCGGCAGCTGTCTGCCGGCAAAAGTTTTGCAGACATTACAGGCTGCTTTGCTGTGGCCATGCGGCCTGTGCAATTTCCATGTTCTTTTGTTTTATCTGATCCAACCCCTTATTTTCATGGCATCTGCCAGCCTCTGCAGTGCATACATGAAGGCTGCTTCCCGCATGGTAATACTTTTACCAAAATTACGCTGGTAATCATAAACATGGTTAAAGGCTTCCACCATTTTCAGTTCCAGGCGTTTAGCCACTTCCTCTGCTGTCCAATAATAGGAATAGTTGTTCTGGACCCATTCAAAATAAGAGGTGACAACACCGCCGCTATTGGCCAGGATATCAGGAACAACAAAAATATCTTTTTCCTGCAAAATTTCGTCTGCCTCGGGGGTGGTGGGCCCGTTGGCCCCTTCTCCAATAATTTTGGCTTTAATGTTTTGGGCAACCTGCGGGGTAATCTGGTTTTCCATGGCTGCCGGCACGATAATATCACAGTCCAAAGCAAAAAGTTCTTCTGTTGTAATGCTGTCCTTACTGCCTGGAAAGTCTTTAACAGTACCTTTTTCCCGGCAGTACCGGTAAAGCGCTTCTGCATCAAGGCCGTCCTGATCATAGACACCGCCGAAAATATCTGCTACGGCGATCAACTTGCAGCCTTCCCTGGCCAAGAAACGGGCGGTAGCAGAACCGACATTGCCATAACCCTGTACGGCTAAGGTTGCATTTTTAAGGTCCAGGCCTTTGATTTTGGCCGCTTCACGTACGGAAAACATTACACCCTGCCCGGTAGCTGTTTCCCTTCCGGCACTGCCGCCCATTTCCAGGGGCTTGCCGGTAATTACGCCTAAGGCATCATATCCCTGAATGTTACAATATTCATCGGTCATCCAGGCCATCACCTGGGCATTGGTATTTACGTCGGGAGCCGGAATGTCTTTGTGGGGTCCTAGAACAGGGGCCATAGCCCTGATATACTGCCGGCTAAGGCGTTCGATTTCCCCTGCAGACATCTGCAAAGGATCGCAGGCTACGGCTCCTTTACCCCCGCCATAGGGGACCCGGGCCACAGCACATTTAATCGTCATCCAGATGGAAAGGGCCTTTGCTTCGTCAAGATCAACTTCCGGGTGGAAACGGACTCCTCCCTTATATGGTCCAAAAACGTTATTGTGCTGGGCACGGTAGCCCTTAAAGACACGCAATGTGCCACCATCCATTTCTACCGGCAGGGCTGCTTCCACAACGCGATCGCAATCTTTTAAACGTTCATAAACGCTTGCCGGCAGAGCCAGTTCTTCTGTTGCTTTTTGTAGGCGCTTCTTGGCAACCTCATAGGTGTTAATTCTTTCCTTGGCTTGGTTTGACAAGGGTATCCCTCCATGGTTTAATGTTATTTAATATAACAAACTGCTGCTGCATTTTTTAAAAATGATAATCCAAGCTGACCAGCTTAAGTGGTTCATTTTTATTACCTCAGTTATTTATACCATATTTTACGTTGTTTTTTCTATTCATGCGCAAAAAAACATTTCATTTTTTTTAAAAAAAAGAGCCACTCAGGGCTCTTAGAAGTATTTCTGTGTAAAAGATTGCTGACAAAACAGGGTTTAATGCCGGCGGCTTTTAGTATTCCTCCGGTCTGTTATTTTTCCTTTGTTGGAAAATAACCTTCCTGGGCATTGGCCTCTGCAACAATTTTTTCCCAGGGGCAGTGACGGATGACTTCTTCTTTGAACAGGGCAATAGTCTGGGCATCGTCGGGGCGAATTTGCCTGACAATGCCCTGTAGCAGGCCAATTGTTGTATAAGTGTCGCACTGCACAAGCAGCACGGGCACATTTCTTTCCCGGGCACGTGTAATCACCCTGATGTCGGGATAAAGACCCCCGGTCAGAATAAGGGCTGAAATACTTGTTTCCAAAGCGGTAAGGGCCATGTCACTGCGATCCCCGCCTGTAATAACCGCTTTGTTGATAGCCCTCCGCAGGTAGCTTAAGGCGCCCTCAATAGTCATGGTTCCGATCACAATTTCTTCTACTGGCAGGTCCAGATGTTCTTCACCTGTGAGGATTTCCCCCCGCAGAGCTTCACAAAATTCAGCAACCGTTGGAAAAGTAAACATGGGCTGGGAAGGGATAATCCCTAAGAGCCGGCATCCTTTTTCCTCCATCAAAGGGCGGTAGACTTCCCGGGCTTTATTCAAGATGGTCTGTGGGATATTGTTAAATATATTTCCCAGTAGAAAAACCCCCCGGGACTGCATCAGATTGTTATAGAAAAGAAGCCGGTCCAGGTCAGTGTCCTTTTTTAACTCGGAAACAAGGATTACCGGTGTTTGCCATTTTATGGCAAGACTGAGATCGTCGAGTGAAAGGGAAAAACAATCACCAGGATATTTTCCCCCTTCGATCAGGACCAGTTCGGAGTTGCTGGATATTTCATGCAAGTTTTTTTCCAGTTTGCCGGCCATTTCTCTTGCCGAAGACTGAATGTGTTCAGAGGGCCCAAAGATATAAATTGATTCAAAATTCAACGGTGCGATTTGTTCTGTTTCCCAAGGGAGTTCCAGCGTCCTTTTCATCAGGTAAGCATCGGCATCCTGGTTAAGAGGCAAATGCCGGGAAGCAGTTTTGGGTTTAAAATAGGCAACCTGTAACCCTTTTTCCTGAAGGTGCAGGGCGAAGCTCAGGGCAATAGTTGTTTTACCGGCACCAGATTCACCCATCAAGTATAACTTATTTAACAAGCTAGACGCTCCTTTCTGTTAGCTCTGCTGCTAAATTTTCTTGGTGTACCGCCTGTTCCCGGGGAGAGAAGGTGTTGTTCAGCAGGCGGTGGGAAAGTGTGATCTTTACATCGACTGCACAGACACCCTTTTCATAAACCAGTAGGGGGTTAATGTCCATTTCTTTAATTTCCGGGAAATTGGTAACAAGCTGGGCAGTGTTTAAAATAGCGTTTTTCAGGGCCTGCAGATCCAAAGGATTGCTTCCCCGAAAGCCTTTTATAAGGTTGTATGCCTTTGTTTCTTTGATCATTTCCTCGACATCCTGTTCGTGGAGGTTTGCGGCCAACCGCATGGAAACGTCTTCAAAGAGGTTAACATAGATGCCACCAAGTCCGAAAACAAGCAAGGGTCCAAACTGGACATCCTCTGAGGAGCCGATAATAATTTCCATGCCCGGGGGCATCATTTTCTGCACTGTAATGCCAAATAAAGGGGCATTCGGATAAAAATGTTGCACCCTTTGCATGATCTCCCGGAAATGCTTTTTAACTTCTTCAGGGTTATTAAGGTTTGGTACTACCCCGCCAATATCACTTTTATGCAAAATCTGTGGGGAAGCAACTTTAAGCACTACAGGGAACCCGGCCAGTTCCGCCTTTTCTGCTGCCTCCTGGGGATCCTTGGCTAAAAACGTTTTAGCGGTTGGGATGTTGAAGGCGTTTAGGGTCTCTATTCCTTCATGTTCTGAAAGTACTACCCTTCTTTCCATCAAAGCATCGTAAAAGGAGGCCTTAACCTGTGTTGTATTATAAAGCTGTTTTTCAGGTAACTGCATATCTCCTTTTTTTGCTGCAGTTATTTTAACTTCACCGGGCTGTACAGTTTTTCTTTGCATAAGCCGGTTTTTATTTTTGGCGTAACGGACCATACCTTCTAAAGCCGTAACGGCGTTTTCAGGAAAGGTATAGGACGGTATGCCGGCTTCTAAGAGGACATCTTTTCCAGCTTGTATTTCTTTGCCACCCATGAGAACCGTTAACAAGGGTTTTTGGGGTGCCTTTTGCTGCACATCAACAATTGCCCGGGAAATTTCTGCCGGGTCGGACAGGGCGGTGGGGCAAAACAAAGCTATTACAGCTTCTACTTGCGGATCCTGGAGCACCTTTTCCAAGGTGAAATAGTAGCGATCTGCCCCGGCATCACCCAAGATATCCACCGGGTTATAAATGCTGGCCTCTTTTGGCAGGTGCGAACGCAGTTGTTTTTTTGTTTCTGTAGTAAAACCAGCCATTCTCAACCCCGTTTTTTCAATCCGGTCTGTGGCTAAAATTCCCGGCCCGCCGGAATTGGTTACAATGGCAATTTTATCTCCCACCGGCAGGGGCTGGTGGGCAAAAGCAGCTGCTATATCAAAAAGTTCCCCCATGTTGTGGGCCCGGAGCACAGCACTTTTTCGAAAGGCTGCATCATAGGCATTATCGGTTCCTGCCAGGGCGCCGGTATGGGATGAGGCGGCCCGGGCCCCCGAGGGGCTGGATCCTGATTTTAAAACGACGATTGGTTTATGTGCAGAAACACGTGTGGCTACCTCCAAAAATTTTTGCCCAAAAGTAATATCTTCCAAATAGCAGAGGATTACTTTTGTAGCCGGATCCCAGGCGGCATATTCCAAAAAATCTGTTTCTTGTAGGTCAGCCTTATTACCTAAGCTGACAAAATGTGAAAAACCAATGCCGGCCATCTGACTCCAGTCCAGGATGGAAAGCAGAATGGCACCGCTTTGAGAAATAAAGGCAATGTTGCCCTTGTGGGGAATGCCCCGGCTAAAGGAGGCATTAATTGGGGTATGGGTATGGATAAGCCCTACACAGTTGGGCCCCAAAAGACGAATTTTTTGTTCACGGCAAAAAGCAGTCAATTTTTTTTCCAGTTCCATCCCCTGTGGTCCTATTTCTTTGAAACCGGCAGTAATAACAATAGTGTAACGGATACCTCTTTGGGCACAGTCTTCCAGGGCTTTAAGGACGAAGGCAGCAGGAATAGCAATCACTGCCAGTTCTACATTATCACCGTCTCCGTCCTTGGTTTTTGGCGGTATATCCTTTACGTTCGGATAGCATTTGAGCCCAAAAATCTCCTCCTCCTTCGGATTAACCGGATAAATATTGCCACCATAGTTGCTGGCTAACAAATTTTTTACAACGGCATTTCCTACTTTGGCAGGGTCTTTGGATGCTCCAATGACAGCGACACCCTGGGGCACAAAAAATTTGGCTAACGTTTGTTCGGTTAAAGTTTGTTCTTTGGTAAGCAATTTTCCTACCCCTTAGTAGTTGTAAGATATTTTAGGATCCAAATCCTTTAAGAGTATAACTCTTTAATTTGTAAAACGCAAACAATAGAACATTTCAAGTAATGTTGTTTCTAATTAACTTTAGAAAAGAAAAAGTTAGCAGAACATAGATTTTATTATCCTTATTTTAAGTGTATATTTTTCATCAAAAAGGAAAAGGCTGTTCAAAAAACGAAATCATATTATTTGAAAGCAAAAGGACTATGGAGGTATATTCGCCTGAAAAGGGTATTCGCTTTAGTAAGGGAAGAATCTTTTGAACAGGAGGAGAACAATGGTTGATGACCGGAGGCTGAGTGCAGAAAAATTATTTAAAAAGTGTGCCCCGGACACATTTAGTTTTAGCACAACAGAAGAACTTGTGCCATTAAAAGGTATTGTGGGTCAGGAAAGGGCAGTGCAGGCACTGGATTTTGGGTTAAAAATCAAGGGGCACGGCTATAATATTTTTATGACGGGGATTACCGGCACAGGGAAGACCGGTTACGCCCGGGCTGTTGCCGGGGAAATAGCCTGCCGTGAACCTGTTCCTGACGACTGGTGCTATCTTTATAATTTTAAAAACCCGGACGAACCGCTAGCCCTGAATTTGCCGGCCGGGAGGGGCAGTGTTTTTGCGCGGGATATGGACAGCCTGCTGGAGGAGTTAAAAGAAACAATCCTGGAAGCCATGCATACCGAAGAATATGAACGCCAGAAGGGGGCCGTTGTCAAAAGATTCCAAGAAGTTAGGAAAAACTTGATGGACAGCCTTAATGAAGTGGCTCGGGAAAACAGTTTTATGCTTAAACGGACCAGCACAGGGTTTTTAAGCGTCCCCTTAAAAGGGGGCCAGGAGATGAGCGAGGAAGAGTTTGCTCAGTTGGAAGAACAGGAAAAAGAGGAACTGGAAAAAAAATCACGTAAGGTGCAGCGGAAAGCGGTAAAAATTTCCCGGCGCATCCAAAGTGAAGAAAAAAATTTGAAGGACGAAATTAAAGATCTGGACTATAAGACAATCTTGCATGCCACCAGGCATCTCATGGAAGGGCTTCAGGAAAAATACGAACAGTTTCCCAAGGTGATCCATTACCTGGAAAGCCTGCATGAAGATGTTTTGAACAATATCAATGATTTTAAAGACGATGAAGATGAAAAACAGCTTTCCCTGCCCTGGTTACGGCACTATGGCCGCGAGGTAACAGCTGTAAAATATAAAGTCAACTTAGTTATTGACAACCGGGAAACCAAGGGGGCACCTGTTGTTGTAGAATCCAACCCGACCTATTATAATCTGATCGGCAGGATCGAACATGAAAACAGGTTGGGTATGATCACTACAGATTTTACCATGGTTAAAGGTGGCGCCTTGCACCGTGCCAACGGAGGCTACCTGATTTTGCAGGCCAATGATCTTTTGCAAAATTTTCAATCCTGGGAGGTTTTGAAGCGTGTTTTAAAAACAAAAGAAGTGCGCATTGAAACTATTGGAGAACAGTACGCCCTGCTAACGATGACCACGCTTAAACCCGAACCGATTCCTTTGGATATTAAAGTGATCTTAATCGGCAACCCCCTGCTTTATCATCTACTGTACCGCTATGATGAAGATTTCCGCAAACTTTTTAAAATCAAAGCGGATTTTGATGTCATGATGGAACGTTCACCCCAGAATGAAGCCCAGATGGCAAACTTTATTTCCTCACATTGTCAAAAGGAAAATTTAAGGCATTTTGACTGTGCCGGTGTGGCCAGGGTTGTAGAATACAGTTCCCGTCTGGCTGAACACCAGGAAAAACTGTCAACCCGTTTTAATGAAATTGTGGAAATTCTTTACGAAGCTGATGCTTGGGCGGGTTTGGGTGGCCAGGATTATGTTAGCGCCCCACACGTGGATAAAGCAATCCGGGAAAAAGTTTTCCGGTCTGATAAATACGAAAAAAGATTGTTGGAAATGGTGAATGAAGGACAGATTTTATTGGATTTTTCCGGGGTAAAGGTAGGGCAGGTTAACGGTTTGGCGGTTATAAACCAGGGGGATTATACCTTTGGCAAACCCTCCCGGATTACGGCTGCTGCCTACCTGGGACGGCGGGGTATTGTGAACATTGAAAGGGAAAGTAAAATGAGCGGCCGGATCCATGATAAGGGGATGTTGATTATCAGCGGCTATTTGGGTCAAAAATATGCCCGGAACATACCGCTGTCTCTGACAGCCAGTATTTGTTTTGAACAGTCTTACGATGGGGTTGACGGCGACAGCGCCTCCAGTGCTGAACTTTATGCCCTGCTTTCCAGCATCAGTGCCGTTCCTTTAAAGCAAGGCCTTGCCGTTACGGGTTCGGTAAACCAGAAGGGTGAAATTCAGCCTGTAGGGGGTATCACCAGAAAAATTGAAGGTTTTTTCACCGCCTGCAAGTTGCAGGGTCTTACCGGGGAACAAGGGGTGCTGATTCCCGCACAGAATGTTGTCAACCTGATGTTGAATGCTGAGGTTGTAGAGGCCGTGCGGGAAAACAAATTTCACATTTATGCTATTAAAACTATCGACGAGGGCTTGGAGATTCTTACTGGTACCCCGGCAGGGGAACGGGACAAAAATGGTGAATATCCTGCGGGGACCATCAATGCCCTAATTGAAAGGAATTTAAAGGAATACCATAAATTGCTGGGTAAAAAGACTCCTGAGGCCGATAAGCAGGGTGAATTGGAAATAAACGATGAACAGCGGGATAATAATGCCTTGTTTTAATTTTCCAGATGAATTTTCCTAAAATTTTGCTGGTGCTCGGCAGTCTGGGAAAAAACAAAAATATTGCAGAAACCCAGGCCGGCTTCTGTAGCTGATACAATGTAAACGGCGGTTAGCCACTTGATTATAAAATGCTACGCCCTATATTTGTGCCGCCCAAAACACAGTGTTGTAAAGGCAGATCAAAACTGGGGGCTGTAGTCTGATTGCAGGGGGTGAAAAAGATGGTACAGGTTTATAAAGGCCTGGCCGGTGTTTATGATTATCTTTTAAGCGGGGTAAACTACCGGGAGTGGGCCGACTACCTGGAGGAAATATTTGCACACTTTCAGGTACTGCCCCGCCGGCTGATTATTGACTTGGCCTGTGGGACGGGAAATTCCACTTTTCCCTGGGCAGAAAAGGGTTATGCTGTTTTTGGTGTGGATATCTCCCCGGAAATGCTGGGGCTGGCCAGGCAGAAGGCCCGGGCCGCCGGCCTGGAAATAAAATTTTACCAGCAGGATATGCGTAATTTGCAACTGCCTTTTCAGGCCGATGTGATTGTGCTTTATCAGGACGGCCTGAATTATCTTTTGACCAGGGAGGACTTAAAAAAAGCTTTGCAGAATATCCGGGCTGCTTTGCGCCCGGGGGGGTATTTCATTTTCAATTTAAACTTAGTGGAGAAGCTTCCTGTTGGCACCATGCCGGAGGTTTCATGGTTTGAAGACGAAGACGAAGGAATTACCTTAATTTGGGAAAGCTGCTTGGAGCCAGGGAAAAAAATTTGGAAAATTAAATTTACAGCCTTTGTCCGCAAGGAGAAAGGGCTTTATAAAAAGATTCAGGAAGAACATCGGGAACGCTCTTATTCCCGTGCAGAACTGGAACCAATTTTGTTGGAAACCGGCTGGCAGCTAAAATCCTGTTACAGGGCCTTTACCCTCACGGAACCCTTGCCGGCAGATCGGAATATATTTTATGTTTTGCGGCGGGAGGGCTGAGCTGTGCATGTGGTGCTGATTGAACCGGAAATACCGCCAAATACAGGTAATATAGCCCGGACATGTGTGTTGACCAATACCAGTTTGCACCTTGTCGGTAATTTGGGGTTTTCTTTGGCAGATCGCTACCTGCGCCGTGCCGGTCTGGACTACTGGCCTTATCTTGCCTGGCATACCTACGGCGACTTTGACAGCCTTTATAAAAACAATTTAGGCTGTAATTTTTATTTTTTTACCACGCGGGCCCAAAAGTTTTATACAGAAATTGCTTATACAGCGGCAGACTTCTTGGTTTTTGGCAAGGAGACTGCAGGTTTGGCGCCGGAACTGCTAAGCAGGTGGCCGGAACGCTGTTTTAGAATACCGATAACGCAAGATATCCCCCGTTCCTTAAACCTGGCCAACGCCGTGGCAGTAGTTCTTTATGAGGCCCTGCGCCAGCTGGCCTACCCCGGTATGCAATAGCACCTTCTTCCTGAACCCTGCTGCTGTTTGGAATTTCTTTTTTTATTGGCTATTGCCGGTAAAAACGTTTGGTGACCGGCATATAATAATACTGGCAACAAATTTTCTGTGTAGGAATGGGGTCTGCTTAGCCATGAAGGTAGACGAATGGGGTTCACTATTGTCCTGTCTTCTTTTAACGGTAGGGATGCTAACCCTGCCCCGGATAGGGTTTTCCACCTTGGAAGGTCTTTTTACTACGGCCTGGACAGGGCTTTGTGTGCTGGTGGCAGCTGCTTTCCTAAAAAATTTTTCCATCCGCCGTTAAGTTATAATCCTTGGCTGTCTGCCGGCAGTTAAACCGCCGGGTTTGCCCGGCGGCAAACCGCCCTGTTGGGCGGGACGGTTTGTGCTGCCCCTTTTTTAGTTTTAAAAGGGTTTTTTTACTAAGGGTCGAAATACTAGAACATAATAAAAACGGTCGGAGGAATTTTTTTGTTTATTCATTTACATGTACACACTGAATACAGCCTGCTGGACGGGGCTGCGCGTATCGAACAAGTGGTGGGAAAAGCGTGTAGGCTCGGCATGCCGGCAGTGGCGATTACCGATCATGGCAACCTTTACGGGGTTATTGACTTTTATAAAGCAGCAAAAAAAAAGGGCATTAAACCAATTTTGGGGTGTGAAGTTTATGTGGCCCCCAGAAGTCGCCTGCAAAAAGAACCGGGAATTGACGACACCCGCTTTCATCTAGTCCTGCTGGCAAAAAATATGCAAGGTTATCAAAACCTAATGCAGTTGGTGACAGCAGGTTATGTAGAGGGCTTTTACTATAAACCCCGCGTGGATCGGGAAATCCTGGAAAAATATAAGGAAGGGCTGATTGTTTTAAGCGCCTGCCAGGCCGGTGAAATCCCCAGGTTGTTGCTGGCCGGAGAGGAAGAAAAGGCTTTGCAAACAGCCTGCTGGTACCGGGACACTTTTGGCCCGGGCAATTTTTACCTGGAGCTGCAGGCACATGGGCTGCCGGAACAGGAAATGCTCAATAAAAAACTTTTGGCGCTGGGGAAAGAAACGGGTATCCCCTTAGTTGCCAGCAACGACGTCCATTACCTGGAACGGGAGGACGCCCGCGCCCATGATGTATTACTCTGCATCCAGACCGGAAAGAGCGTGGAGGATGAAAATCGTTTAAAATTTGAAGGAACCGAATTTTACTTTAAGGATGAAGAGGAAATGCGGGTGGCATTCAGCGGCTTTCCGGAAGAGGTGTTTGCAAACACTGTCAAAATAGCCTCCCAGGTTGATTTGGAGCTTTCTTTTGGCCAGATGCACCTGCCCCCCTATGAAATACCTCCCTCCTATAAAAATGCCGGGGACTATTTAGAGGCCCTCTGCAGACAAGGGCTGCAGGAAAAATTTACAACTATAACGCCGGAGATTGAAGAACGTTTAAGTTACGAACTGCAGGTTATCAGCCAGATGGGATATGCCGGTTATTTTTTGATCGTCTGGGACTTTGTGCGTTTTGCCCACGAACAGGGTATTTTGGTGGGGCCGGGCCGCGGTTCTGCTGCCGGCAGCCTGGTAGCCTACACCCTTTCTATTACCAACATCAATCCCTTGCGCTACGGCCTGCTCTTTGAAAGGTTTTTAAACCCGGAAAGGGTTTCCATGCCGGATATTGATATCGACTTTTGTTACGAACGCCGCGATGAGGTGATCCGCTATGTCGTGGAAAAATACGGTGAAGATAGGGTTGCCCAGATTACCACCTTTGGCACAATGGCGGCCCGGCTGGCCGTACGGGATGTAGGCCGGGCCCTGGATGTTTCTTACGGCGAAACAGATCGCCTGGCAAAAATGATCCCTTTTGAGGTGGGGATGACCATCGAAAAGGCGCTAAAAATGAATAAAGATCTCTTGGAGCTATACCGGAAAGAACCACGCTACCGCCTTTTACTCGACACCTCGCGGGCGCTGGAGGGGCTTCCCCGCCATGCTTCTACTCACGCTGCCGGGGTGGTTATTGCCGGCCGGCCGTTGGTGGAACATGTTCCTTTACAAAAAGTTACCGGCGGCGTGGTTGCAACCCAGTTTCCGATGAATACCCTGGAGGAACTGGGGCTGTTGAAAATGGACTTTTTAGGCTTACGCACCCTGACGATCATGGGGGAAACCATCCGGCAGGTTAATGCCCGGCGGGGAGAAAAAGAAAAAGTTACACTGGAGACCATTCCCTTAGATGATGCTTCCACTTATAGGCTTTTGTCCCAGGGTGAAACCGCCGGCGTTTTTCAGTTGGAAAGCAGCGGGATGCGCTCTGCCCTGCGGGATTTGAAACCCGGTAAGTTTGAAGACATTATTGCTGTTGTAGCGCTTTACCGCCCCGGGCCCATGGAACAGATTCCTGTTTTTGTAGAAAGTAAGCATGGTTTAAAGCCCATCAAATACCTGCACCCCGATCTGGAACCCATTCTCAAGGAAACTTACGGCGTGATTGTTTACCAGGAACAGATTATGGAAATAGCGGCCAAGATGGCCGGTTTCACATTGGGACAGGCTGATCTGCTACGCCGGGCCATCGGTAAAAAGAAGCGGGAAATTTTAGATGAACAAAGGGTTATTTTTATCCGGGGTTTGGTGGAAAAGGGTTACCCCAATAAGTTGGGGGAGGAACTTTACGATCTGATTGTAAAATTTGCCTCTTATGGTTTTAACAAGTCACATGCCGCCGCTTATGCCCTGATCGCCTATCAGACAGCCTACCTCAAAGCAAACCATCCTTTGGAATTTATGGCAGCTTTGCTTACCGGAGTGATGTCCAGCAGTGAAAAAATAGCCCTTTATATTGCTGACTGCCGCCGCCAGGGGATCGAAATACTGCCGCCCGATGTAAACGAAAGTGATGTTAACTTTACCGCGGTGGGCCAAAACCGAATTCGTTTTGGCTTGGCTGCCATTAAAAATGTTGGTA
The DNA here is from genome assembly GCA_012518675.1 of Bacillota bacterium. Taxonomy (GTDB): domain Bacteria; phylum Bacillota; class Dethiobacteria; order DTU022; family UBA8154; genus JAAZMI01. Next base: position 57,456 of record JAAYRR010000133.1, on the reverse strand, counting down.
AGGGTGCGATCGAATCAATTATGGCCACGCGGCAAAAAGAGGGGAAATTTGAAAGCCTGCATGATTTTTGCAGCAAGGTGGGCCTGCGCACCTGCAACCGTAAGGTATTGGAAAGCCTGATTAAAAGCGGGGCTTTTGATTCCTTGGGCGGCAAGCGCGCCCAGTACCTGAACATCATGGAAAAGGCACTGGCCTATGGGCAGCAAACGCAAAAAGATCGTTTAAACGGGCAGATATCCATGTTTTCTTATCTTAACGCCGGCCAGTCCCCTGTGCAGGCCCCGGGGGATGAACTCCCAGCTCTGGATGAATTTTCGCCACGTGAAAAATTGGCCCTGGAAAAAGAAATGGTCGGTCTTTATATTTCCGGCCACCCTTTGGATCAGTACAGTACTGTTCTTGAAAACCTGCGCGGAATTATTCCTCTTGGCGTATTGCCGGAGGTCGGTGACCGGCGCAACGTTTCCCTTGCGGGGATGATCGCTGCACAGCGCGTCATCTATACAAAAAAAGGACGCCCTATGACGTTTTTGCTGGTGGAGGATCTGACCGGCGAGGTGGAGGTGGTAGTTTTCAGCGATTTGTATGAAAAACACCAGGAAGACCTGCAGGTAGACAGGGTTGTTCTGTTAAAAGGGCAAACCGATTATAAGGAAGAAGGGGAAGTTAAAATTATCTGCCGGGAGGTTACCATCTTTCCTGCTGAACCCCGGCAACTGTTTATCCGTATTGATGCGGAAAGACCTTTGGCAGAAATGGTTGCCTTGAAGGATATTTTAACAGCGTACCACGGGGGAAACCCGGTTTATCTTTATTTCGAAGAGCAGGCCCGGTTGTTGCTTACCGGACAGGCATGTTGGGTTAAAGGGGATGAAGAACAGTTGTCTAAGCGTGTGGAAGAACTTTTAGGGCCGGGTTGCTTGAAAATCCAGGAACTAACAGCTGCAGGCCAGGTTCAGGGGGATTACATCCCCGACACACGCAAATACTGAAATATAAAGGCCAGGGTTTACAGGTATTTGAAATTGTCCAGAGGAGGAAGGTAAATTGAATAGAATCGCTGTTCTAACCAGCGGGGGTGATGCCCCGGGCATGAATGCGGCCATCCGGGCGGTGGTTCGTAAAAGTATCTATCATCAGCTGGAGATCTTTGGTGTGCAGCGTGGTTATTCCGGACTAATAAACAGGGAGATCATACCTCTGGAATTGGGTTCTGTGGCTGATATTATCCACCGGGGAGGTACGATCTTGCGTACAGCCAGAAGCCACAGTTTTCAGACCCCGGAAGGACAGGAAAAAGCCGCCGCCTATTTGCGGGAACGGGGTATTGAAGGGGTTGTTGTAATTGGCGGGGACGGCTCCTTCAGGGGAGCCCGGGTTTTGGAGGAAATGGGTTTTTGTACAGTAGGCATTCCGGCAACCATTGATAATGATATCCCCCGCACTGATTTTTGTATCGGCTTTGATACGGCTGTCAATACGGTAATTGATGCGATTAACAAGGTGCGGGATACAGCCACCTCACATGAGAGAACCTACGTTATTGAGGTAATGGGGCGCGATACGGGGCATATAGCTTTGGCGGCCGGGTTGGCCGGGGGTGCAGAATCAATTATTATTCCTGAAGTGCCTTTCAGTCTTGAAGAGGTGTGCAGCCGTTTGCTGCGTGGTGTAAAAAGAGGAAAACGCCATAGTGTTATTTTAGTGGCGGAAGGTGCAGCCAATGCAGTAAGTGTAGGACAGGGCATCAAAAGGCTGCTGCAGATGGAAGTGCGGGTTATCATTTTGGGGCATCTGCAAAGGGGCGGCACCCCGACAGCCTTTGATCGTGTTCTGGCCAGCCGCATGGGGGGTAAAGCAGTCGACCTGCTTCTGGCAAATAAAGGGAACCAGGCCCTTGGGTATTGGCAAGGTGAAGTCAGGGGTTCCACCTATGAGGAAATATTTAACAGTAAAAAAGAATTTCTATGGAGTGATTACGATCTAGCCGGTATTTTGGCTATTTAAGGGGTGAAACGGGGTGCGGCGGACTAAATTAATATGTACCATCGGGCCGGCTTCAGATGACTTACAGACAATTACGAATTTGATTGAAAGTGGCATGGATGTAGCGCGCATAAATTTTTCCCACGGCAACCTGGAACTGCATGCAACCAGTATTAAAAAAATACGTCAGGCAAGCCGGCAGGCAGGCAAAAGGGTGGCGATTTTAGTTGACACCCGCGGGCCGGAAATAAGGATCAGGGACTTTCAACAAAAAGAGGTGGAACTTGTTGAAGGGGCAGGCTTTGTTCTGACAACTGCCGATTATGCCGGGGATCAATATAAGGTAAGTATAACCTACCCTGGTCTGCCCGCAGATTTAAAAGAAGGCGATCGCATTTTATTGGACGACGGTTTAATTGAACTCCGAGTGGTAAAGATAACTCCTGCAGAGATTAAAACAGTAGTGGTTCACGGGGGGGTTCTTTCTTCGCGCAAAGGCTTAAACCTGCCCGGAATTAAGGTTAACCTGCCGGTGATTTCACCTGAGGATGAAAGGGATATTGAATTTGCCCTGCAGCAGGGGGTTGATTTTATTGCTGCATCTTTTATTCGGTGCGCTGTAGATGTTCTGGATATCAGGTACCTTGTGGAAAAGAACAAGGCAGACGCCCGGATTATCGCCAAAATTGAAAACTATGAAGGTGTGGAAAACTTTGCGGAAATACTGCAGGTAGCTGACGGGATTATGGTTGCACGCGGTGATCTGGGTGTAGAAATTCCGGCAGAGGATGTACCCCTGGTCCAAAAGAACTTGATTACTGCCTGTAACCTTGCGGGGAAGCCTGTTATTACTGCCACGCAGATGCTCGATTCCATGGTTCGCTACCCCCGGCCCACCAGGGCCGAAGCCAGCGATGTGGCCAACGCCATTTTTGACGGCAGTGATGCCGTCATGCTTTCCGGTGAAACGGCTGTGGGGGCTTTTCCCCAAAAGGCAGCCGAAACAATGGCTCGCATCGCCCGGCGAACAGAAGAAGCTGCTGAATACTGGGAACTGCAGGAAAGCTTGGAACGCATAGTACACCATACGGTTACAGACGCCATCGGCCATGCAACCTGTCAGGCGGCACAGGATTTGGGGGCCGCGGCGATTATTACCGCTACACAATCAGGTTTTACGGCGCGTATGGTTTCCAAGTATAAACCACGGGCGCCGATTATAGCCGTAACGCCCTCTGAAAGGGTGGCCGCAGCGTTGACCCTGACCTGGGGTGTCTACCCTCTTCTATGTCCGCCGACAGCCAGCACCGATGAAATTTTTGATACTGCTATCCAGGTGGCCTTGGATGCAGAGCTAATCCACCATGGAGATCTGATTATTTTAACTGCGGGGGTGCCGGTAGGGGTGCCCGGGACAACAAATTTCCTGCGCATTGACACCGTCGGGGAAATTATAATTCAGGGCCAGGGTATCGGGAAGACAGCTGTAACCGGTATTGTTCATGTGGCTAAGGACGCCGCTGCTGCACAGGAAATAGAGGAAAATCAAATTTTAGTCTGCACCCATACCGATCGGGAATATTTACCGGCTATGGAAAAAGCGGCAGCGGTTATTACAGAAGTGGGTGGCCTCACTTCCCATGCGGCCATCGTTTGTTTAAACTTGGGACGGCCAGTGATTGTCGGTGCTGCCCAGGCCACCAAGGAACTTTTTACCGGGCAGCTCATTACTGTAGATGCTGTCCGGGGCTTGGTTTACCGGGGGCGTGCTACAGTAATTTAAGTAAAAAAGGTAGTTTGTGCCGGAGGAGACTGAAGCTAAATGAACTACAATGAGATAATCCAGCGGGTTCGTTATAAGGATACTGATCAGATGGGGGTGGTTTATTACGCCAACTATTTTATCTGGTTTGAAGTTGGGCGCAGCGAGTTTTTCCGGGCGATGGGCATGGACTATAAATACCTGGAACAAAACGAAATATTTTTACCGGTAATTGAGGCGTATTGTCAATACAAGAGCCCAGCCCGTTATGATGATCTGCTCAAAATTACCACCAAACTTAATTTCCTGCAGGAGGTTAAGTTAGGTTTTCAATATGAAATTACACATGCTGAAAAGGCAACGCTGCTGGCCACAGGTCAGACAACACATGCTTTTGTAAATAAGGACGGGAAACCGGTGGCCTTGCGAAAACGAAACCCTTTCTTCTGGAAGCTGATCAAAGATAAAATTCAGGAGGAAAAAGACGTCTGAATTTAAAAATTTCCCAGCTGCAGGACTAACAGGCCGCTCACTAATTTGGGATAAAAATAGGTAGATTTTTGGGGCATGCGAAGTCCCTGTTCGGCATATTTAATTATTTTTTCCAGTGAGGAGCTGTTCAAGAAAAAAACATAAGCTGCAGCGCCCTGGTCTACCTTCTGTTTTGCTGCCCATTCATCCCGGATGTAGCCTAAAAGCGATCCCCTTTTTATTTCTTCTTCATCCATACCAAAAATATTATTTAGAATAAGTTCCTGTAGGATGACCGTGTCGAGCCAGGGGAAAGGTTTTTCCTCTTCCCGCAAATCTTTTAGGGTTAGAAGAAAAAGCTTCTTTCCCGGTGTATAAAGCCCGAAACGTAATTTTGCGTCTGCAGCGTTATACAATTTTTTATTTAGCAGTGTCAGCAGTTCTGCCTGTGTTTCCGCCGCAGGAAGCGCTTCCCATTGAAAATGTTTTTGCAGTTTCTCCACCAGGTCCCGGCTGTGAAGGTCACTTTGTTTAATCACCCGGTGGGTGGGAAAGGCCTGCAGGCCGGCGTCGTAAATGTTAACCAGGGCCATCAGCGCATAGCCGTATTTTTCCTTACTGTGTTTTTCATCTTTATGGTCCAGGTAATACTGCAGGGCTGTTTCATAGCGGTGGTGACCGTCAGCTATAAAAATATTTTGATTTTGAAAAAAAGTCTGGATGACGGAAATAAGTTTTGTATCGGTAACAGCCCAGAGGATATGTAACTGCCCTTCGTGATCCTGAAAATTCAGGATCGGTTTTTGTTCCTTTTTGTAATGTGCCACCTGGTGATCAACATATTTTTCCGGATCCTTGTAGAGGCCGAAAATGGGGCTAAATTGGGCCTGGCAATGTTCCAAAAGCTGTCGACGGTCCTTTTTCGGCTGCTGTAGGGTTTCTTCGTGGGGGATAATCCTGCCTTTTTCAAAGGGTGACAGCTCCACCCCGCAATAAAATCCTTGACGTTTATATTTCTTTTGATTATAGGTAAAATATTGTTCATATAGATAAAAGGCCGGTTTTTCTTCCCGGATCAGGATCCCCTCCTGCAGCCAGTTGCGAAAGGTTTCGGCCGCCCGTGTATATTTATTAACCAGGTGATTGTCCCCGGGCCTGGAGGGGGTGTATTCCAGGCGGATAATATTGTAAGGACTTTTTTCAAAAAGTCTTTGCTGCAGTTCGCTGTCAATAACATCATAGGGGGGTGCAATAACCTCTGCAGGGCTACCCGCAGCGTCAGAAAACCGCAGACCTTTGATTGGCAGGACAATTGTCATTTTAAAACCTCCGTGTTGTTTTTATACCCTTATTCCGACATCGCTTAAATTTTATTATAATTGCCGGTAAAAAACAAGTAAAAGGGCGCCGGCGGCACCGGGGTTGACATAATTTCCCCGAAAAGAAGGGAAACAGGAACAGCGGTCAGAAGTTAAGAGAACAAAAGAAAGAATTGTGACCGGCAGCGGCTCTGCAGCCGGGGGTTTAACCCTGCCGGTCCCCATGCCCCGATTAATATTTCAGAACATGTACGGGGGGAGGTGCACCGGATAATTTAACCGTTGCAGCACTGGTAATAACTGTTTAAGGTAAAGAAAGAAGGTGACTGAATGCTGATTGGCATCGATGTAGGGGGTACCTTTACCGACGGGGTGCTTTTTTCCACAGGGCAAATCTTAAAAACTGCCAAACAGCCGACACAGGCAGACAACCTGCAATGTTCTATTTTTACTGTGTTGGATGAACTGCTGCAGGGGATAGAAGGCAGCGGGGTTAAACAGGTGGTGCTTAGCACTACGCTGGTCACCAACCTTTTGGCTACGGGCGGGGGAGAACAGGTGGCGCTAATTCTTATCCCCGGCCCGGGCCTCAATTTGCACAGCCTGGGCTTTTTTCCGGGGGCCTATTTTCTAAAGGGGGCTACAGATTTTCGTGGTCGCATTATAGAACCGCTGGAGCAAGCGCAGGTTGAAGAAGTTGGCAGGCTCATTGCAACTGCCGGCCGGCGTAAAGTGGCGGTGGTTGGCAAGTTCTCCCAGCGTAACAACAGCCAGGAACGCCAGGTTGAAAGGATTTTAAAGGAAAACTACCCCCACCTGGAGATAATCAGGGGTTTTGAAGTTTCCGGACAGCTTAATTTTCTTCGCCGGGCGGTAACAACTTACTATACTGCGGTAACCAGGGAAAAATGGGCCGGTTTTGCCGCTGAAATTGAGGAAGCTATACGTGAACGCGGGATTACTGTTCCGATCAACATTCTCAAGGCTGACGGGGGAACGATGCCTTTGGAGGTCTCCCTGCGTTACCCTTGTGAAACCGTTTTTTCCGGCCCGGCAGCAAGTGTAATGGGCGCCTTTGCCCTGACCATGGATCGGCAAACTTCTGTAGTAGTGGATATTGGCGGTACCACCACCGACTTGGCACTCATCCTGGAAGGGGAACCGCTTTATGCCTCCCGGGGAGCCTTGATTGAAGGCCGTTATTCCCATGTGCGTTCTTTTGCCCTGCGTTCAATGGCCTTAGGGGGGGACAGTACCTTGCGGTGGGACGGCGAAAAAATAACTATCGGCCCGGATCGTTTGGGCCCTGCAGCCTGTTTTGGCGGTCCGGCAGCCACCCCCACCGATGCTGTAAACCTTTTGGGGGGCGGCAAATTGGGCCCGTTGGCTCTTTCCGGCAGCGCTCTGGGAAAGGTTGCCAGCCAGGCAGGGCTGACGGTAAAGGGATTTGCCCGCCGGGTAGTTAAACTGATAAACAGCAGGCTGGAGGAAGGTATTGAAGAAATGTTTAAATCCTGGGAACAGGAACCTGCTTATAAAATTTGGGAAATCATTAATAAACGGCAGGTGGGGCCGGAACGTGTGGTGGGAATTGGTGCTGCAGCCGGGGCTTTTGTTCCTGCTTTGGCGGCTGGCCTTGGTTGCCGGGCGCTGGTGCACCGTTACTCCCCGGTGGCCAACGCCTTGGGCACTGCAGTGGCCAGGCCCACCCTTGCTTTGCTCTTGCATGCTGATACAGAAAAACAAACCTATTCCTTAAATTTGGAAGGAATTACCGGTAAATTCAACCCCGACTGGCAGCTAACAGAGGCTAAAGAACTGGCTAGAGAAAAGCTGCAAGAGATTGCTGCCCGCAGGGGTATTGCAAAGTATGCAAACCGCTATGAATTTTTTCTGGAAGAACAATTTAATATGATCCGGGGTTGGGACACAGCTGGCAGGCTTTTTGACGTTGGTGTCCAGATTGCCTCCGGGGTTATTGAAGAATTTAAAGGGGTGCAGCCATGAAAAAGAAAAATATAAACAGCGGTGTTCACCCACCGGCCCAAAAACCACCTGTCCAAACCGGCCTGGTTTTTTTCCCGGCCTTCGACTGGGCCATTTCCCCTACTCACCCTGAACGGGAAGAAAGGCTTCTTTATACCAGGGATCAGCTTTTTGAGGAAGGGATTATGGATCTTCCCCAAATTCGCCAGTACCAGCCACGTTTAGCCGCATCCAAAGACATTGCCCGGGTACATTTTTGTGTGCCCACTGTCGGCACGCAGGCCACAGAAGCACACCTGATTGCCGCCGGCGGGGCGCTGGTCATTGCCGATGCCCTGATGAAGCGGGAAATTAAGAATGGTTTTGCCTTGATCAGGCCCCCGGGGCACCATGCGCTGCGGGTGGTCCACGGCAATCGCGGTTTTTGTAATATTAACAATGAACCGGTGATGGTGGAATACCTGCGCCAAAAATATGGGCTGCGGCGTGTAGCTGTCATAGACACCGATGTCCACCATGGGGACGGTACACAGGATATCTACTGGCACGACCCTGATACCCTTTTTATCTCTTTTCATCAGGACGGGCGCACCCTTTACCCGGGCAGCGGCTTTAAGGGCGAAATTGGCGGGCCTCTGGCAGCAGGAACTACACTGAATATTCCCCTGCCTCCGGGAACTACCGATGAAGGTATTCTTTTCGTTTTGGACAACCTGGTGCTCCCTGTGCTGGATGAATTCCAACCGGAGCTGATTGTGAATTCTGCCGGGCAGGATAATCATTACAGCGATCCACTGGCCAATATGTCCTTTTCCGCCCGCGGATATGCCCTGTTAAATGAAAAGCTTGCCCCCGATATCGCTGTATTGGAAGGGGGGTATTCGATTGAAACCGCCCTCCCATATGTTAACATGGGTATTATCATGGCGATGGCCGGCATAGATTATTCCCATCTTTATGAACCTGATTACCGGGAACAATATCTGCAGGAGGAACAGGAACGTTTAAATATACTGAAAAAAACTGTACATGAACTACACGGTATTTTTCAGCAGCGTCACAGCCTGGCAGCAGCCGCCCGCCAAAAAGCGGGTGCGCGGGTACAAAGAAAACGCCAGATTTATTATGATACCGATCAGATTAGGGAAACACAGCTGGAAACGCTAAAGGTATGTGGTGACTGCCCGGGTTACCTGTTAATAGACTCGGAAGCTTCTGGTCGGAAGGTGAGTAGCAGGGTCTGCTGTATAAATATCCCCATCCAGGGCTGTTCCAACTGCCAGGCGGAAGCCCGGGCTTATTATGAAAAAATGCGCAAGGATTCCCGGGGGCACTTTGATCATCTCTATCTTCAGGACAGAACGGCCGATGTTTACCGGCAGTACAACTATCAAACCAAGGAAGAGGCCGCCATCGAATGAAGGTCCGCGCCGTGTGTTACCGCACCTTGCCTTGCCCATCAAATTAAAGAAGAAACTGCCGGCGAATAGAAAGGGCGCTTACCGGAAATAAAAACTGTAAATACAGACTTTGCACCTTTAAACCGGTGCGGGCCTTAAGCGCCCCGGCAGCCGGGTGTCTGTTTTTGTCTGTTGAAAGGGGAGACCATTTATGATATAATTATTCATACAATTACCAAGATTGATAATTGAGATGATTCTATGAAATAATTAAACAAAGATACTTTTTTAGTATATTCAATTAAACTTAGACATTATTTGCTATTATTTTTATCAATTTTGCCAGTTTACCCTGGGGAAAAGTCTTTTGGGGGGAGGGGAGGTTTTTTTTGAAAGTAAAGGGTACCGTAAATTTGGCAGAACTTTTTGAGCACTCCGGCGACGGTTTTTTTATTACCGATGTTCAGGGGATGTTTCTTTATTGTAATCCGGTAATCCACTCTTTAATGGGTATGGATATGTTTGCATATGAAAGCCTAAATGTTTTACTCGCAAAAAAAATAATCGACAGATCTACAGCCCTGGAGGCTATTCAAAAAAAAAGTGCTGTTACCGGGGAGGTCAAATGTATTACCGGCCACAAGGTGATTGCTACCTCAGCACCTGTTTTTGATCTTGCAGGAAAATTGAATAAGGTAATATGCAATATTAGAAGCTATGCCTCCTATTTAGAGGCTAAAAAAAATAACCCCCTGCCACGGCCCGGCGGAAAAGTGAATTTCAAGGATCCTTACAAAATTGTACAGATTAAAGGCCAACATTCTGATTATGAATTAGTATTTGGCAGCAGCATGATGGAGGCAATAATTGACTTGGCTGTTAATTTAAGCAAGGTAGACTCCACCGTGCTGCTGCACGGTGAAACAGGTGTAGGTAAGGAATTGATTGCGCACCTTATTCACGTACGCAGTCCCCGTAACATGACCGGCCCCTTTGTTAAAATTAACTGTGCCTCCATACCTATAAATTTAGTTGAAACCGAACTGTTTGGTTATGAACCGGGTTCCTTTACCGGTGCCCTAAAAAGGGGCAAAAAAGGCTATTTTGAACTGGCGGATGGGGGTACACTTTTTCTGGATGAAATAGGTGAACTGCCGCTGGCGGTTCAGCCCAAACTACTTAACGTTTTGCAGGATAAAAAGGTATCCAGGGTGGGTGGTACAGAATTATTGCCTGTGGATGTGCGTATCGTGGGGGCGACAAACAGGGATCTTAAAAAAATGGTTGAAGAAGGTAAATTTCGGGAGGACCTGTATTTCAGGTTGCATGTTGTTCCTGTAGAGGTGCCCCCTTTGCGGGATCGCAAGGTGGAAATACCCATGTTAATTTCCTATTTTCAAGACAAATTCTTGCAAAAATATGCTATTCGCAATAAAAAAATCAGCCCGGAGGTAATCAAGCATTTGTACTGGTATCCCTGGCCGGGCAACATCAGAGAATTGGCTAATCTGGTGGAACGGCTCTTGATAGTGGCCAAGGAAAATGTGATTACAGTTGCTGATCTTCCTGCTCCCTATATTAACTATACAGGGCATCAACCTGAGGATAAGTTTACAGTTCACGATATAGCACCGTTAAAAGAGATGACCAAGGAATTTGAACTGGCGGTGATTACCAAAGCAATGGAACAAAGTAAAAGTCAGAAAGAGGCTGCGGAAATGCTGGGCATCAGCTTTTCCAGTCTTTCCAGAAAGCTGAGAGGATAGGCAAAGGTTGGGCTACCCTGCCTATGCAGTGCCCGCCTTGTTTTCCGCTTAAAAATTAGGACAGCTCCCCAGGGAACTGCTTTTTTTATTTTAATATAAAGCATATTTACGCATTTCAGTTTTGCAATTATTTTAAAATAAGTTTCATAAATGATTTGATTCTTGGGCAGGTTTCAAGGGCGGCCGGGCAGTTCAAAAGACCCCCGCAGGCTGGTTTAGTCGCACTTGGCAAACATAGATGTTTCAACTGGCACCTATTTTGCATAATTAATTATTAAAATTAGTGGGACTCTTTAAAGTTTTGAAACCTGTGGGTTTTTTGCCGCAAAAAAATCTTTTTAGCAATCTTAAGAAAAATGGTTCTGGAAACTGATTTGGCACACCCCAGCTAAGGTACCCACCCAGTAAAAGGAGGTTGGATGAATGTAATTTTTAAAATAAGTACTCACATTTTCTGAAATATTTGCGAAATATTAATGGTATTGTTTATTGAGGGCAATAAGCCTATTAAAAATTATAAATTTTACGGGGTGATCATATCATGAAAAATCAATCTTTCTTTAACATTGCGGATTATTTTTTAGATCGGAACATTCGACAGGGCAGGGGACATAAGGTTGCCATTTATACCGACAGGCGCAATTATACTTACAGTGAAATTCAGGAAATGGCCAACAAAACAGGCAACGCTTTCCGTGAGCTGGGTTTAGAAGTCGGCGACCGGATTATACTGTTGATGCTGGATGAACCCCAATTTTTTGTAATGTACTTCGGTGCCATCAAAATCGGTGCTGTACCTGTTCCGATTAACACCATGCTTACACCTAGCGACTATGAATACCTGCTAAATGACAGCCGGGCCAAGGCGCTGGTAATTTCTGAAGAACTGGTACCATTAATCAGTGGTATTAAAGGGGATCTTCTTTATCTCAGGGATATGATTGTTGTCTCTGATGATGAACCACAAGTTCCTTTCCGACAAAAAGTCAAAAACGCTTCTCCTATTTTGGATGCTGAATATACAACCAAGGACGATGTGGGATTTTGGCTTTACAGCTCAGGTTCTACTGGCCCCCCCAAGGGTGCTGTGCACTGTATGGAAAGCCCGCTGGTTGCCGCCACAAACTATGGCAAAGGTGTGTTGGGGGTAACCGAGGATGACATCTGTTTTTCGGCAGCACGGCTGTTTTTTGCCTACGGTATCGGTAACAGCATGTTTTTCCCCATGGCCGCCGGCGGATCAGTGGTTTTAAATAAATCCCGCCCGACTCCCGAAAGTGTGTTTAGCGTACTGGAACGTTTCCGGCCTACCCTTTTCTTCGGTGTACCCACCTTGTATGGGCAGATGCTTGAATACAAGGCACGCCAGGATAAGGAAAAGGGTGTAGATCCCGATCCTGAAGTCCACGAACTTTCTTCTGTACGGATGTGTGTTTCGGCCGGGGAAGCCCTGCCGGAAGATATTCTCCGCCGCTGGAAGGAACGTTTTGGCGTAGATATTTTAGACGGCATCGGCTCTACAGAAATGTTGCACATCTATATTTCCAACCTGCCCGGTGATGTCAGGCCCGGTACCTCCGGCAAACCGGTCCCTGGTTATGAAATTAAAATTGTCGATGATGAAGGGAACGAGGTTCCCCAGGGGGAAATAGGCAGGCTGTTGGCAAAAGGCCGCAGTGCCGCCCAGAATTACTGGCGCAAGGTAGATAAAACCCGTTCCACAATGCGGGGGGAATGGCTTGATACCGGTGACAGCTATTATGTAGACGACGAAGGCTATTACCGCTGTGCCGGCAGGGGCGATGATATGCTGAAGGTAGGCGGTATCTGGGTATCGCCGGTTGAGGTGGAAGCCTGTTTAATTGAACACCCTGCTGTTCTGGAATCTGCAGTGATCGGGCATCCTGATGAAAAGAATTTAATTAAACCCAAGGCTTATGTTGTGCTCAAGGATGGATCGGCCGGTTCTGAAGAGCTGGCCAATGAACTGAAGCAGTTTGCCCTGGAGCGGATGGCCAAATATAAGTATCCGCGTTGGATAGAATTTATTTCTGAACTACCCAAGAGTGCAACCGGCAAAATTCAGCGGTTTAAACTGCGCTTGGCAAGTGAAAAGGCTGACGCCGCTTCCAAATAACCAAGTAAGATACGGTTGTTCAAAAGCCGTTAAATATCAATAGTTAAATATTTATAATTGTGCAGATTTTTGGTACCAGGGGCCTCCGTTTTATTTGTTTAGGCAGCGTTTGCATTAAAGAGGAGGCCCCTCTATTTTTAATATAAACATAAGGAGTTGAGGAGGTGATAACATTGCTTAATTCTTCTTTGTTGGAAAAAACCCGCTTTATTCGCAAAACTTTGCAAACAGAACAGGGGGTAAAACTCTTCGAAATAATTGAAGTTTTAAAGAACGTCATTCATGCCAATGTGTTTATTATTGATACCGATGGTCTTATTTTGGGGCATGCCTTGGTGGATGAATACAGTTGTGAGCTTCTGGATAGGTTCCTTAAAAAAGGCAAATTTACTGAAAAATATCAGGATTCCCTGTTGCATGGGATCGACAACCGAAGCAGGATAAATTTAACACAGGAAGTTAGCAGGTGCATATTTACACAGGCCGAAAACTGTGTTTTTAAAAATATATTTACAACGCTGGTGCCCATTATTGGCCAGAATAAAAGAATAGGAACACTAATTTTAACCCGTCCCCTGAAACCTTTTGATACCGGGGATTTAATTTTGGCTGAAACAGTGGCAACGGTTTCCGGGATGTCAATTCTGAATTCAAAATCTGAAAAACTTGAAAAGAAGATCAGAAACAAGATGATCGTGCAGCAAGCAATAGGAGCGCTGTCCTATTCAGAGTTGGAGGCAGCGGTACGAGTTTTTAAAGAATTGGATACAGATGAAGGTTTGATTGTGACCAGCAAGGTTGCAGATAAATTGAGCATAACCAGGTCTGTTATTGTTAACGCATTGCGTAAGCTTAAAAGTGCCGGCGTAATAGAAACTCATTCCCTGGGGATGAAAGGAACCTATTTAAGGGTCTTAAACCCGTATTTACTGGATCGACTGGAAAAAGAGGATAAAAATTGGCTTGGGATGCGCTAGCATGCCGTTTATTAATTACGGGATTCAAAAACGGTGGTAAAAACTGCCGACCAGGGCTTATAAAATAGATTGAAAGCATGTGCAGAATATAATTTTTTATCCGGGAGGCAAGGGTAAAAATGTTAAATAGAATTGAAAAATTGAAAAGAGAACTGATCTTGGTTGATGTTAAACTCTCCAATATTTTAAGGGAATTTTCAGAAATTGAAAAAACACTTGATGCGCCAGGCGTAAAGAAAAAAATGGCGGCAGGAGCAGAAAAATTAAACTGTGGTCGGGAAATGGTCCCCGGGAACTCTTTCATTAGCGTTGTAAAAATGAGCGGGGAGTAGTGCTGGGAAATTTAAGCGAAAAAAAATATTGTGTCCAAGATAGCTCCGTCAGGAGCTGCTTTTTTATGTCCATTATGCATCTGTAGATTAGCGAGTAGGGGAACAATAAATAGTGTTTGAAGATTCCAAAAGCCCTAAAAAATGCAAAAAAACAACATTAACATACATTTCAATATTGCAATCTTTCAAAATTAAATTTCAAAAATGACCTACATTTTACATGGGTAGGCAGGCCAGGAAGAATAATCAAGGCTGGTCTGGTTACGGTTCTATCGCAATTAGAAGAAAAATGTACTTTAATGGTACTTATCTTGCATGGTATAACAATAAAAGAAGTTTGACTCTTTGAATTTTTTAAAGCAGTGAACCTTTTCCCGCAAGAAAAATATTTTCAGGCAATTTTGAGAAAAATATCTAGTTTTTTAACATATTTCAAGCATCAAAGAGGGGGTAGGGTAATGTAAAATTTAAGGTGTATTTTGTCAATATAAAATTATTTAATGAGCAGGGAAACAGGGCTGGAAGATTTTCTGGGAATCTTAGTGTATTAAATTCAACTTAGTGGGGGGATAAATAATGAAAAACCAACCTTTTTTTAACGCGGCAGATTATTTTTTAGATAGAAATATTCGGCAGGGAAGAGGTCATAAAGTTGCCATTTATACTGAAAGGCGCAACTACACTTATAGCGAACTGCAGGAAATGGCCAATAAAACCGGCAACGCTTTTCGTGAAATGGGTTTGGGTATAGATGATCGCATTATGCTCATGATGCTGGATGAACCTCAATTTCTTGTAATGTTTTTCGGTGCCATGAAAATTGGGGCTGTGCCCATTCCAATCAACACCATGCTTACACCCAACGATTATGAATACTTACTTAACGACAGCCGGGCCAAGGCCTTGATTATATCGGAAGACCTGGTACCGTTGATTAATGATATTAAAGGTGATCTGCTTTACCTTAGGGATATGATTGTTGTTGCAGATGATGAACCGTTAATCCCCTTCAGGCAAAAGGTAAAAAATGCTTCTCCTATTTTGGAAACTGTGAAAACAACCAAGGACGATGTAGGGTTCTGGCTTTACAGTTCAGGTTCAACAGGCCCCCCCAAGGGAGCTGTACACTGTATGGAAAGCCCCCTGGTTGCTTCTGAAAATTTTGCCCAGGGAGTTTTGGGAATGAATGAAAATGATATCTGTTTTTCAGCAGCCCGGTTATTTTTTGCCTATGGTATCGGGAACGGTTTGTTTTTCCCCTTGGCTGTAGGCGGTTCAGTGATTTTAAACAAATCCCGCCCGACTCCCGAAAGTGTATTTAGTCACATTGAACGTTTCCGTCCTACAATTTTCTTTGGTGTACCCACCCTCTACGGGCAGATGCTTGAATACAAGGCTCGCCAAGAAAAGGAAACAGGTGCCAAGGCGGATCCCAACGATCACGAACTAACTTCCGTAAGATTATGTGTGTCGGCAGGTGAGGCTTTGCCGGTAGATATCATCCGCCGCTGGAAGGAACGTTTTGGTATCGATATTTTGGATGGTATCGGTTCAACAGAAATGTTGCATATCTATATTTCCAACAGACCTGGCGACATTAAACCGGGCGCAACCGGGAAGCCTGTTCCCGGGTATGAAATAAGGATTGTTGATAATGAAGGGAAGGAAGTACCACAGGGCGAAATCGGAACCCTGCATGTGAAGGGCCGCAGTGCTGCCCAAAATTATTGGCGTAAGGTGGAAAAAACCCGTTCTACGATGCAAGGTGAATGGCTGAACACTGGGGACACTTACTACCAAGACGAAAATGGTTATTACCATTGTGCGGGCAGGGACGATGACATGCTGAAAGTTGGCGGTATCTGGGTTTCACCGGTAGAAGTGGAAGGTTGCCTGATTGAACATCCTGCGGTGCTGGAATGTGCAGTGATCGGGTACCCTGATCATAAAAATTTAATTAAACCCAAAGCTTTTGTGGTACTTAAGGAAGGCTTTACCGGTTCGGATGAACTAATAAACGAACTCAAACAGTGGTCCTTGGATCGGTTGGCCAAATTTAAATACCCCCGCTTTGTAGAAATTGTTTCTGAACTGCCCAAGAGTGCAACCGGGAAAATACAGCGGTTTAAATTACGTAAAATTGGTGAGAAGGTAGAATAATTTTACAGTTATTTGTCAGAAAGATCCCTTATTTTGTTACAGGGGCCTCTGTTTTTGTTCTTCCTTCCAGCTCTTTTGGCAAAAAGGAGGTCCCTTTAACAAAAATTACCCTTATATAGAAAAAAAGTGAGGTGGTAAAAGTGATTAATTCTTCTTTGCTGGAAAAGACTCGTTTTATTCGTAAAACACTGCAAACAGAACAAAAAGTGAAGCATTTTGAAGTAATCAAGGTTTTAAAAAATGTAATTCATGCTAACGTATATATTACTGATACCGAAGGCAAAATTTTACGGTATGCACTTGTAAATGAATACAGTTGTGGGCTGATGGACGGTTTCTTAAAGAAAGGACAGTTTCCGGAAAACTTTCAAGACCCTATGTTGTATGGCTTGGAAGGCCGGGGCAAGGTAAACTTGGCGCAAAGTAATAACAAATGTATTTTTAACAGGGCGGAAACATGTATTTTTAAAAATATATTTACCACCTTTGTTCCTATTTTGGGCCGCAATAAAAGGTTGGGGGTTCTTATTTTAATTCGTCCCCACAAACCTTTTGATACAGGTGATTTGATTCTTGCGGAGACAGTGGCTACTGTTGCAGGCATAGAAATCTTAAATTTAGAATCAGGAATAACCGAAGAAAAAATCAGAAACAAGGCTGCCGTACAGCAAGCGATAGGGGCGCTGTCGTATTCTGAATTGGAAGCAGCGGTCCGGGTATTTAAAGAATTAGAAGCAAATGAGGGCCTGATTGTGACCAGTAAGGTTGCTGATAAATTGAATATTACCAGGTCGGTAATTGTTAATGCCTTGCGAAAACTTAAAAGTGCAGGCGTAATTGAAACCCATTCTTTGGGTATGAAGGGAACCTATTTAAGGGTTTTAAACCCGTATCTGCTTGGTAAGCTGGAAAAAGAAGATAAGGATTGGCTTGAAATACAACGCTAAATGCTGGAAGGGTGCTGGATATGTCTGTCCAAAGGCCGGTAAAGCGGGCTCTTTTTCTGTAAGCGGGAATAGGGCCTGGGGTATAGCCTGCTAGTTTAAAGATGTCCGGATCATACTTTTTTAAGGGATCATTTAGGCAAAGCTGTTTAAATGTTTTAAAGACATTTTTTGCATAGCTATGTTTAGGCTATACCCTATTCTAGGGTTCTTAGATATTTTGTTTTGTGGACAGATTGTTGATGTTCGGGGTAAAAGGTTTGTCAGGAATTTTAAAAACATTGTTGTAATTTGTCCGGTTAAAAATTTTAAGATATTGGCAGGCAATGTTAAAAGGGGGTCTTTGCAGTTGATACACAGTTCAAAAATTAAAAGGGGTCCACCAGGCTGTGCAGCCAGCCTTTATGAACCCCTTTAAAAAGGTTGGTGCCCGAGGTGAGACTCGAACTCACACGTCCAAAGGACAACGGTTTTTGAGACCGTCTCGTCTGCCGGTTCCGACACTCGGGCAAGCGGAAGAAAAAAAACAGATCTTTATAATATTAATGTGATGCTAAGACCCTAACATATATTATAACTGAAGCTTAAAATATGTCAAATAAATTGGGGCCGTTATGTAGTTATTCTATAATAATGTCATGTTGAATTTGTTCTGATAAAATGTCACCTCTGAGAGAGGAGACATTTATTATGACCCTGCGGGAAATTACCAGGTTGCGGGTCATTAACCAAACAATGATGCTGTGAGCACCACGTTTGCTTTGTACCCCATTTAAAAATGAAAGCTCCCCACCCCAAGCCCCCAAACCCAAACCCCAAAACCCCAAAAACCCAAACCCCAAAACCCAAAACCCAAACCTAAACCCCAAAACTCTTGCAGCATCATGCTTCGGGGGTATATTTTTTTGATTTTTTGCGTGTTGTTGGTTGTCGTCAAGATGTAGTTTTACCCAAGGGATGCAATTTTTTCCGGCCCAGTCCATCTAAATCTTAATAGGATGAAGTAGGAACATTTACAGAAGGGAATGTATCATATGCAACAAGCGGGTATAATAATTGTTGTTTCTTTTGCCAGTCTGCAGCCCGGTTGTTTTTGGGCTGCAGATTTTTAATTGCTTAATTTTTTTTGCAACAGTTTGTTTACCAACCGCGGATTGGCCTGGCCTTTTGTTTCTTTCATTACTTGCCCGACAAGAAACCCCAGTGCCTTATTTTTACCGTTATGATAATCCTCTACTGAACCGGGGTGGGCTGTTACCACTGTATCCACAATTTTAAGCAGGGTTTCTTCATCAGAAATTTGCGTGAGTCCCTTTTCCCTAATAATTTTTTCCGGTTTTTCCCCGGTGGTAAACATCTCCTCAAAGACCGTTTTAGCAATCTTGCCACTGATTGTACCCTGATCAATTAATTTTAAAAGATCGCCCAATTCCGGGGGTTCTACCTTGCAGGCTGTGATCTCCATATTATTGGCATTTAAGAGTCCCATTAATTCACTCATGATCCAGTTGCTTAAATTCTTATGTTCAGGGTATGTTTGCAGGGCTTGTTCATAGTAGTCAGCCAAATCACGGGAAGAGGTTAGAACTTCGGCATCATAGGGCGGTAAGCCATAGTCTTCAGTAAACCTTTTGTAACGGGAATCAGGAAGTTCCGGGATCGAATAAAGGATCTCTTCCAACCATTTTGTATCAGTTTTCAAAGGCAGCAAAACCGGATCGGGAAAATAGCGGTAGCTCTCTGAAAGTTTTTCCCGCATGGATTTAGTGGCACCTATTTCTTCATCCCAATGTCTGGTTTCTGGAATGACTGTGCCCCCTTCTTGCAGGATACCAGTTTGCCTTTCGATTTCGTATTCAATGCCCCGGTAAACGGCACGAAAAGAATTCATATTTTTAAGCTCTGTTTTCACGCCTAGTTCCTTGCTTCCCAAGGGACGCAGGCTAATATTGGCATCGCAGCGCAGGGAACCTTCCTCCATCTTACAATCTGAAATGCCAATATAGAGTAATGTATTGCGTAATTTTTGGAGAAAAAGTCTGGCTTCTTCTGCTGTGCGTAGGTCGGGCTCTGTGACAATTTCTACTAGGGGCACGCTGGCCCGGTTAAAATCCACCCTGCTGAAAGGGGAGGAAAGAATATCGCCTACATGGAACATTTTACCCGCATCCTCTTCCAGATGAACCTGGTGGATGCCAATATTTTTTGTTTTTTCTGCGACATTAACCGGGAGAAAGCCTTTTTTCCCCATAGGATGAAAGTGCTGGGTTATCTGGTAGCCGTTTGGTAAGTCGGCATAAAAATAGTTTTTACGGTCAAAGGTTATCTCTTGCGCAACCTGGCAGTTTAAAGCCAGGGCAGTTTTAATAGCGTATGCAACCGCTTTTTTGTTAAGACGTGGCGTGTTGCCTCCGGGCAGGCCCAGACATATGGGGCAAACCTGGGTATTGGGAGCGGCGCCAAAGTCCGTGCTGCAACTGCAGAATAATTTGGTTTGTGTTAAAAGTTCAACATGTACCTCCAGACCGATAACAGCTTCAAATGCAGTCAATTAATTACACCTCCTGCAATTCTAGCGCAAAAATTGGCCATTTTATAGGTTCTTTTTCAAGCAGAAAAGCTATTTGTAATAAAACCCCTTCATCTTCCTTTTTGGCCATAAATTGTAGGCCGTAGGGCAGCCCGTTGGTGCTGACAGGGAAATTCAGGGAGGGGAAACCGGCAAGATTGGCCGCTGCCGTATAATAGGCTGCAGGATCGGGCAGCTCCTCCCCAGCTGGTGGGCTGCTGTCTAATAATATTGCGTTGCAAGGTGTTGTCGGTGTCAGAAGTAATTCGTTTTCTTGCAGGCAGTCTAATAGCTCCTTTTTGATTATACTCCGCATTTTTTGTCCCTGTAGGAAGTGGCTGTTATAATATTTTTTGGTGGAAAGCAACCCTCCCAAAGTAAGAAATTTTTTTAATTTACTACTAAAACCTGCACTGCGGGTTTTGATATACATTTCTTGCAGGTGTTTGCCTTCCTTCCTGTATCCAAAGCGCACCCCATCTAAGTTGGATAGGTTGGAAAAAGCCTCGACGGCACCGATTATGGTGGCTACCAGGGAGGCGTATTGAAAATGGGGCAGGGTAACATAGTTGATCTCCAAGCCAACCCGGGCCAATTTGTTAAGCTGTTCCCGGAAGTTATTTTTAATCCCCTCCTCCAGGAGCGGTGCTTGGTCCCAGTCGGCAGGAACAGCAATGCGTGTTTTTGCGGGAATATTTCCCAAAATTTCTGGGTACAGGGGCCTCTTTACCGCCGGGGGGTTATTGTTCCCCGGCACGGCAAGAACCTGCAAGGCCCAGGCTAAATCTGAAACCCGCCGGGCTAAAATACCGGTTTGTTCCAGGGAAGAAGCGCTGTCGATTAAACCTTCACGGGGAATTTTCCCATAAGTTGGTTTTAAGGCTATAACACCACAATAGGAGGCTGCTTGTCTTATTTCTCCACGTACGTCGCTGGCCAGGGCAAAGGTTGCCAGGCCGCTGGCGACGGCTGCCGCTGCGCCGCTGCCGGCAGTACGTTTTATGTCCCAGGGGTTTTTTACCGGTTTAAAATAAGAGCTGTTGCCGGCACAACCAAGGCCAAATTCCTCTAAATTTGTTTTACCGATGAGTAAAGCGCCATTTTCTTGCAGCAGGGAAACGGCCTGTGCTTCAAAGGGGGGTTGGTAAGCAGCCAGCAGCCGGGAAGCGCAGGTTGTTTTTTGATCTACTGTGGTAATGTTGTCGGCTATGGCTACAGGTACGCCCCAAAGGGGGGGACGGTTAACTTGCGTGCTTTGTTCATTCTTTTTAATTTGTTCAGTGAACAGCTGCGGATCAAAAGATATAAAAAGGTTTAATTTTTTTTGTGCGTATTTGCTGCGGCCGGCCAGTATTGCTCCCAGTTCAGTCAATAAAAGTTCTTTTTTATTAATTTTAGCAGTAATCTGCTGTACAGAGAGGTTGGCAGGATCCATAAAATATTCCTCCTTTCCTTAAGGAATTTTTATTCTTCAATGATTCTGGGGACCAGGAAACAGGAGTCATCAGTTTCCGGGGCGTTTACCAGGGATACATCCAGCGGCAAAGAAGGCTGAACAACGTCTTCCCGCAGGGTGTTTGTTTTTTCCGAACCATAATATGTCGCCGGGGTTTTTTCTAAATTTATTTTTTGTAACTGCCTGGTCAGTTTGAAAAAGTTTTGCAATTCTTGTAGAAGTTCCTTTGTTTCTGTAGCGGTCAATTCAATCCTGGCGTCCCAGGCGGCACCCTTGAGTTCTTCTTGCACTGCTTTCAACTATTTTTCACCCTTTCATGACACTTTGAAGGCACAATTAATTTACAACCTATATTATACCATATCCCCAAATTGAAAATAAGTAAACGTTTTTAACCCTTTTTGTCCGGATTACATATAATGCAATAAACCCGAAAAACGGGGGTGTTACAGCTGAGAAGGTACCGTTTCAACAGTTTTTTTCGCAGGTGCGGTGGTGTTTTTATCGCAGTTGCCGGCATAGGGTTGGTTGTAAGCGCTCTGCCCCTGTATTTGTGGCCCCTATTAATAGGTTTTTTTCTGATCTGGTTGGGTTGGCGGCTATATACTGTATTATAATAATTTGACTGGCCAGGCAAATAAGAGGGTTGGGGATTAAATGAGAAAGGGAGGACGGTAAAATGAAATTTTATGTTATTAAATTGCCCCGGTTTATCAGCCGTATTATAATAGGGTTGTTGGGAAAACACTAAAGGGCAAAATAAAGGATATAATAAAAAAGCGCAAAAATGTTGCGCTTGTATCTGGAACAGAGATTATTTTTTTTAATACTGGCTGTGAACTACAATTAAATGGGAGGGCAGTTTTAATGAGCCCTTTTTACTTTTCCTGCTTTTAAACAGCGGGTACAAACCTTAATCCTTTGGGGAACCCCTCCCACAATAGCCTTTACCTTTTGAATATTGGGCTTCCAGGTGCGTTTAGTTTTAATATGGGAATGACTGATGGTAAAGCCGCTAGATTTTTCTTTTCCACAATAGTAGCATTTGTTGGCCATTTTTACATAAAACCTCCTCTTTAAAGCAAGCACCATAGATTTTAACACAATTTCTCCTTAAAAACAAGAAAAAAGAATCTCCTTCGCCTAAAAAAATTTCCTAAAATTACCTTGAAAAAATCAAACTTTCAAGGAATTTTTTTGTTATAGGAAGGTAATAATATAATAATTTTAGGAGAAATTTCTAAGTATATTTATCGCCTTTAAACAAATAATAAACATAGAATTTGCGAGGGAGGTGAAAAACAAATGCCAAACAGAGCCAGACCCGGACGTAATAGAATATTGGTGTCAGGTGCAGAACAGGCTTTGGAAAACTTCAAAGAGGAAATCGCCAATGAACTGGGCATTCCTAACTACACTGGTATAGACAGGGGGGAGCTAACCTCCCGACAAAACGGCTATGTTGGCGGGACTATGGTTAGGAAAATGATTCAACAGGTTGAAACCCAGCTGGCCGGAGGCCAGTTGCAACCTGCTCACCTGGTCCAGCAACCGGCCCCGAAACAGCCCCAAGAACAGACCCAAGTTACACAGCAGCCTCAAGCTGCACAACCGCAAGATACACAACTTTTATAGTAAAACTGTAACAACCTGGCGGGCCTTGGCCCGCCTTTTTTTATTGTTGTATTTTTATTTTCTCCAACATTTCTTATTTTATCCAAAAAAAGACCCCTATGAATGAAAAATTTTCACTCATAGGGGTTGGGAGAGGAGAAACCGGAGGAAGAGCTTATGGGGAATATTGTTGATGCCTTTATATTATGTGCATATTATTGTAATTTATTCTCCGGCAAGGTAATGGTAGTTTTATCCAATATTCTTGCTTTTTTTGCAACTTAATGATAAAATACCCACGTGATTTTTGGAGGACAATATAAAAAATTATGAGAATACGTGCAGGTTTTTTGAAGGGAAGGGTTCTAAAAAAACCACGAGATAAAAATATTCGCCCCACCTCTGACAAGGTCAAAGCAGCCTTTTTTAATATAATCGGTGCTCGTCTGCTAGACGCTTGTTTCCTGGATCTTTTTTCTGGCACGGGAAATATTGGGTTGGAAGCGCTTAGCCGTGGTGCGCAGTGTGCTGTTTTTGTAGAAAACAGCCGTCATTCTTTAAAAATACTGCAAGGTAATATTAAGCTTACGGCTACCGAAGACCGTACGCAGGTATTAACAGCGGATATTTTTAAATCTTTAAAATATTTGCATCAGGGAAACAGATCCTTTAAGCTTGTTTACCTGGATCCCCCTTTTAATTACCGGGAAACAATAAAAGTGCTTGAATTCTTATTTAGGGGATCACTTGTAAAAAAAGGTGGCATTGTTGCTTTGGAAAGAAGTTCCCGTGGCGGCGGGGAATTGGAAAAAACATCATTTAATCTATGGAAAACTAAAGTATACGGCAGCGTCTCACTGTTTTTTTTTAAAAATTGAAGGGCTTTACTCCTGGCAGGGGTTGATTTATATTAAAGGGGGGCTTAAAGTGGTAAAAGCCGTTTATCCAGGAAGTTTTGATCCTGTAACCAAGGGTCATTTGGATATTATTGAGCGTGCCAGTAAGGTTTTTGATCGACTAATTGTAGCAGTTTTGGAAAATCCCCGCAAGAATGCGCTATTTTCTATGGAAGAAAGGGTAAAGATGTTGGAGGAAACCACCAGCTCTTATGGTAACGTAGACGTGGACTATTACCAGGGTCTTTTGGTAGAATATGCAGAAAACAATAGTTTGGCAATTATTGTCAAGGGGCTGCGTGCAATTTCGGATTTTGAATTTGAATTTCAAATGGCTTTGATTAATAAAAAATTGAACCGTAATGTGGATACCATGTTTATGATGACCGACTATAAGTACTCTTTTATCAGTTCCAGCCTTGTGAAGGAAGTAGCCAGTTACGGTGGCGATATTAGCGAACTGGTTCCGCCGCAGGTTTATGAAATAATAATTAATAAAATAGAAAACCTTAAATAGATTTCAGAGATATTAACAAGGATTGCATTATTATTCTTTTTTCATTTTATATTTTTTATAAGTGTAAACAAAAAGGGAAACAAATAACATAAAACCTAAAATTAATAGCACGTGTTCTCCCATAAAAAGCAGTTTAGCACACAGGTAAGATAAATTGCTGCGCGGTGCTGTTTGTAAAAAAACGGGCAAAGTTTTATGCTGAATAAATGAAGGAAGAGGCAGGGGGCCGGCCAGCAGAAAGCAATAAAGGGCGGCTAAAAAGGCGTGCACAACGCGGGCCAGCAGGTAAGGGTAAATACTTATGTCTGTAGAGCTGATAATACTGGCTACCTGTGCATGAACTGATAACCCACTCCAGGCTATGATAAAGCTGACGGCCATAACCTTTTCATTTAAAGTGGCGGCGGCGATCGAACCAGCCAGCTGACAGCCCAGATCGATTTCAAAAAAACCACTGATAAATGCCGGGGTAAGGGCTACTTCCAAACCGATCCAGGAAAGGAAAGAGGAAAATGTTGCTGCAAAAAGATCTACCACCCCGGCCAAATCAAGAATGCTAATCACTACAGAAAAAAGGATAATAAATCCCCCAACAAGCAAAAGGGTATTTACGGATTCTTTTACTGCCTCCCCCAATAGCCGGCCAAAAGGACGGCCATCTTTCTGCCTGGCCTGAATCAGGGCTGTAAGGGCCTGGGGAAAAATGCCTTGGCGGCTGTTTTTTTTATGCCATGTAATATTTTTAGGCGCTGTACTTTTTTCCTGCCGGGCTTTGTAAAAGCGCATTAATAAGCCAACAGTAACGCTGGAAAGGTAATGCGCCGCCGCGATCAGGGCGCCGGCTTGCGGGGCGTGCATCATGCCGACAGCTACAGCTCCAAACATGAACAATGGATCGGCAGTATTTGTAAAACTGAGCAACCGCTCTGCCTCGACCTTGCTGCACAGCCCGTCTAGCCGCAATTTATTGGTGAGCACAGCTCCTAAGGGAAAACCGGAAGCCAAGCCCATAGCCAAAACAAAAGAACCCGTGCCGGGCACGTTGAAAAGAGGGCGCATAATAGGTTCCAGCAAAACCCCTAAAAAATGAACAACCCCCAGACCAATCAGGATCTGTGATAAAACAAAAAATGGCAGTAGGCCGGGGAAAACAATATTCCACCAGATCGACAGGCCGTTCACAGCTGCTTCAAAGGCTTCTTTCGGATAGATAATCATACTAATGGTTAATAATACAGACAAACAGGCCGGCAGGTAAAAAAGCAGGATCCTTCTTTTTGTATTAAAAGACGTAAGCAGTAATAATAAAAAAAATAGACCAAGTAAAATAAAGAAGATTGTGTTTAACATTTCATCTACTCCAGAAAAAAATTTTAACCCCATAAATATATATTGCCTGCTAAAAAATAATAGACCTCTTGCCTGCGGGCAGTTTTATTGCGATGCTATCAAGGGAAAGGAGCGGTTTTTTGCGCAGAGCAGTCAGTTTAGGTTTTATAATCCTCATTATTTTTACAATGGGGTTTTTGGTGCAGTTAAACTATTTCCTTGTTAAACCGGGTTCTGCAGAAAAACTGGGAAACCTCATCCAAGTAGAGGGAAAGTCACGCCAGGAACAAGGGCAGTTTTATATGTTGACCGTTTCCCAACACCCGGCTAATTTATGGGGTTTTCTTTATGGTTATTTTCACCCGGCTGTGGACTTACGCCCTATTTCCAAGGTAGTGCCCAGCGATATTTCTATGGAAGAATATAACGATTTAATGCGGAGCTGGATGCAGGAAAGCAAGCATCTGGCCGGGGTCATTGCCTTGCGTCGTGCCGGCTATGAGGTGCCGATTGTCAGTGATGGCGTGGAAATTGTCAAAGTTTTGCCTGATAGCCCGGCCCGGGGCATTCTTCAGGCCGGGGATATTATTACTGCAGTTGGGGGAAAAAGTGTTTATTTGGCTGAGGAAGTGGTTGCCGGCATTCAAAAGAAAACGGTAGGGGAAAAGGTTAAAATTGCATTTCAGCATAAAGAAGAAAACAAAGAGGCTGCAATTCCAACAGTTTCCCACCTGGAGGACCCCTACCAGGCAGCCCTGCGGCTTTATGTGCGTACCTTAAATTGGAAACCGCTTTTTCCTTTGAAAATTGAAATTGAAACCGGTCCGGTAAGCGGCCCCTCCGCCGGGATGATGTTTGTTCTGGAAATCCTGGATAGGTTGCTTCCTGAAAACCTGACAGGGGGCCATCGCATTGGGGGTACCGGCACGATTGCCCTGGACGGTAAAGTGGGCGGTATCGGGGGGGTTAAGCAAAAGGTTCTGGCTGCAGAAGGGGCCGGTTTGGAATATTTCCTGGTGCCTGCCGAAAATTACAAAGAGGCCTCGCAGGTTGCAACCCGCCTGCAGGTGGTTTCTGTAGACAACCTGGAAGAAGCGCTAAACTTTTTAGGTACCCTGCACAGCGTTTCCGAAAAAGCTTTGTTAACCCCGGAAATAAACAGGTTGCCCCCAGCTATAGCCCCCCGGTTGTTGCCCCCTGCTGTTAGTGCAAGATACAGGCATACCATCATGGGATAGGGCGATTCCTCCTCCTTTTGATTTTGACAAAGAAAGAATGGTATGTTAAAATTATAACAGAAGAATAAACAAAAGTTTACATGAGTAAACTAGGCAGTCGCGGGGGTAAGTATGACTTCCGAGGAAAGTCCGAGCTCCGCAGGGCAGGGTGCTGGGTAACGCCCAGTGGGGGCGACCCCAAGGATAGTGCCACAGAAATAAACCGCCCGGGTAAAAAATTTATTTTTTATCCGGGTAAGGGTGCAACGGTACGGTAAAAGCGTACCAGGGGCCGGGTGACCGGCCTGCTAGGTAAACCCCACCCGGAGCAAGACTGAATAGGAGGGAGATGACGTTGCCCGCCGAATCCCTCGGGTGTGAGTCGCTGGAGGAGCCAGGCAACTGGCGCCCTAGATAGATGGCTGCCGCTCCTTTTAAGGAGAACAGAACTCGGCTTACAGGTTTGCTCATGCATATTTTAAAGGCACTGCGCATCGGGCAGTGCCTTTATTAGGTTATAAGTTTAAATGAATAAAAAGGATTTTTTGTTTTTATGTCGAAGTGAATTATGTTGTTTTATTATGTTACCATAATTCCACGAAGGAAATCCAATTTTTTTGGCCGCTAATTCAAAAAACCTGTTGTAATTTATAGCTGTTGCAATTTATAATAAAGAAATAATAAAAGTATTTTCGGGCAGGGCTTTTTTTAACCACCTTGCCCTGGAAATGAGGAGAATAAAATGATCATAAACGTACCCAACAATTTTCCCATTGTTCAGTCAAATGTTAATATGGATCGTTACAAAGACTGGGCGGCCCTTGTTGAAAAAAACAATCATATTCATTTTGATCTTTATACTAAGTATGACACCAAACGGGGGTTAAGAAATATAGATGGTACCGGGGTTTTGGTAGGCCTGACAGAGATCGGTGATGTTCATGCTTACATTATCAATGACCAGGGGGAAAGGGTGCCTATCGACGGCCAGTTATTTTACCGTGGTATAGAAATCAACGAACTGGTCAAAGGTTTTCAAAAGGAAAACAGGCATGGCTTTGAAGAAATCTGTTATCTGCTTTTGTTTGGTGAATTGCCCACCTTGCAAGAGTTAAAACGGTTCAAGGAAATATTGGCTGAAAACCGCCTGCTCCCCAACGGTTTTACCGAAGATATGATTTTAAAGGCCCCCAGTCAGAACATCATGAACAAGCTGGCCCGGAGCGTACTGGCCAGTTATTCATATGATCCCAACCCGGACGAAAACAGCCTGGAAAATGTTCTCAGACAGTCCATCGAATTGATTGCCCGCTTTCCGACCATGGTGGCCTATGGCTACCAGGCTAAGGCACATTACTATGGAAACAAAAGCCTGTATATCCATAATCCCAGGAAAGACTTGAGCCTCTCTGAAAATTTTCTGTATATGATTAGGCCCGACAATCACTACAGTAAATTAGAAGCAGAAACCCTTGACTTAAGCCTGATGCTTCATGCTGAACATGGTGGTGGTAATAATTCTGCTTTTACAACCCATGTAGTTTCTTCGGCGGATACAGATACTTATTCTGCTATTGCAGCCGCTGTCGGTTCCCTAAAAGGTTTCAAACATGGGGGCGCCAATATTAAGGTGATGGGCATGATCAATGAAATTAAAGCCAACGTCAAGGACTGGGAAGACGAAGGCGAAGTAGCAGCTTATTTGAAGAAAATTTTGGATAAAAAAGCTTTTGACAGGAAGGGTTTAATTTATGGCATCGGGCACGCGGTGTACAGTCTTTCTGATCCACGGGCCAGGCTGCTTAAGGAAAAAGCAGCGGAACTATCACGTGAAAAAGAAATGCAAAAAGAATTTAAACTTTACGAGATGGTCGAAAAAATGGCCCCCCGGGTTATCACCGCAGAAAGAAAAATGTACCGGCCTATCGCTGCCAATGTAGACCTTTATTCGGGTTTTGTTTATAAAATGCTCGGTATTCCCACGGCCTTATATACACCCATCTTTGCCATAGCCAGAATTTCGGGTTGGGCAGCCCACCGCCTTGAGGAAATTGTAAGCGGGGGACGTATCATTCGCCCGGCCTACAAAAATGTAGCAACCAAAAGTCATTATGTTCCCCTTTCGAAACGTTAATAACGGTTTTAATATTTTAACCTGCCGTTCTTTCTAACGGCAGGTTTTTTGCGCTAAAAACATGGAAGGGAAGGCAATCCTTTCATTTACGCCTCCCCTTCCTTTTATCTGGAACAAACTTATTTAAAACAATTCAATTTTTTACTTAACGGAAAAAAACATGGTTCCCGATTACGGTTGTAACTTGCTGTTGCCTAACCCATTGATTGCTTGTTTTGGCCGGATTATAAAAGCCAAGCGCATTTTGAGAGGGATCCCAACCGGATAAAGCATCATAGACAGCCTGGTAAGCGGTTTGGTTGGCAGGTAAGTTTATTCTCCCATCCAGAACAGGGCTATATTGGTAGCAGCCGTCAATAACCTGGCATATTACGCCGGGCAGTGAATAGGGGTAACGGGGGCTGTCCAGTCTGTTTAAAACAGAAGCGGCGACAGCAACCTGCCCGGTATAAGGTTCACTTCCCGCTTCAGAATGGACCAGGCGTGCAAAAAGATCAATTTCGCTGGGGGAGTAACTTCTGCCACCGCGTGAGGTTAAAGGTGGGGCTGTTGTTCTTTCTGCTGCCGCGTCAGCGGGTAAATTTACCTTTAAACCCGGATAAATATTTTGTGGGGACAATGCAGGGTTGGCAGAACTAAGCGCGGTCAGGTTCACCCCATATTTTTGGGAAATGGTCCAAAGGGTTTCCCCCGGGAGAACAGTATGTATTCGGGTAGGAACAGTTAGTGCCTGACCGGGATAAATGAGGTTTGGGTTGGTGATATTGTTAATCTGAGCCAGTTCTGCTGCAGTGGTGTTGTACCTTTGGGCAATTAGAAAAAGGGTGTCATGCGGGGCCACGTTGTAAGTAAGCGCTACTGCACCGGCCTGACAAAGGGCCAACAGCATTCCCGGTATGAGCAACATAGTTAATACCTTCCGCCAAATTTTGTGTTTAAGCTTTCGTTTAAACATGGATTACCTCCTGTTATTTTTTCCTGAAGGTGAACAAGCCTCATTTTTGTAAAAGGCTGCTACATTCAGGAAGATTTATGTTAACTCCTAGTATACCTAAAAAAGGGAGCAGGGCAAGCTTATTAATGCTTGCCCTGCTCTGACCATGAAAAATTTACAACAATATGTTAACCTTTATTAATATAATAGTTAAAAAAGCATTGCCATGGGATAAAATGGGTTATTATCACGGCAAATTTTCAAAACAGGGAGCGGATAAAAGGGAAAAGATGGCGTCCAACAAAATAAAGGATAATGATTAAACCCAGCAACCAACTTCCATATTTTATTCCTGCATAACTGACACTTTTTGTATCGTCGTACTTTCTTTCATCGGACATGTTTATCCCTCCTTATCTTTATCTTTTGTTTTTTCACTAATAATTATCCTTGGCAATCTTTCAGGATCAAAAAATATAATAACTGTTGTACTTGCCACCGGGGGTAAAAACCAGTATAATAAAGCAAATAATATTGTTGCTAAAGGTGCCGTTTTTAGCGGAGAATAGGGAAGACAGGTGTAATTCCTGCGCGGTCCCGCCACTGTAACCGGGGAGCTGCAGCCAAAGCCACTGTTTCCTAACCGTAAAGGGAAGGGGAATGGGAAGGGACTAAGGTGTAGTAAACAAGTTTTGATCCGGAAGCCAGGAGACCTGCCTTTAGCTGTATGCACCTGCCTGGTTTTTGCAGGTGAGGGGATGATGGTAAAGTTCCCGGCCAAATGGCCGGGAACTTTGTTTTTGGTGTGCCCGGCATGGGCGCAGTCTGACGGGTGAAAGTCCTCCAGGTGCTGAATTGGTAGTGCCAAGCACATAGCTGAAGGCAAGGATGTCCTTAATTGCCCTTTCCAATGGAGGGTTCAAACGCAGCGGATAACCCAGTCTGACTGCATGTTACCCTGCAAAGTAATATGTAACCTTTAGAACTGCCGTATACCGAACGGTACGTACGGTGGAGGGGGAGGTCGGCCGCACAATTAATGGTGGCCTCCCACCCGATTGATGTGCCGGCAGGTGCTCAAAGTTACCGTAGGTTTTTTTAAAAAAGTTACCAAAAAATCAAGATGAAGGTTTTACCCGGTTTAAATTAAGTAATAAATTTTTTTATTAAAGGGGGTTCTTTAAAATGTTTAAGCTGGAAAAGGTGCTGGCTCAAATTAAACCTTTAAAAGAGGAGGCCATGGCTCAGACGCAAGCCCGGTTAGATGATCTGACGAAGCCCAAAGGCAGCCTGGGAGTGATGGAGCAGATCGCCAAAAAAATTGCCGGGATCACCGGTCAAGCACTGCCTACCATTACCAAAAAAACATGTATTCTGATGGCAGGGGATCACGGTATTCTGGAGGAGGGTTTCAATGTTTACCCCCAGGAGGTAACTGCCCAAATGGTTTATAATTTTTTAAGCGGGGGGGCGGCCATGAATGTTTTTTCACGTCATGTAGGCGCAGAACTTTTGATTGTAGATGTTGGCGTGGCTGCTGACTTTAAAGATCATCCTCTGCTTCTAAGCAGGAAGGTTGCCTACGGGACCCAAAATATGTCCAAGGGGCCGGCGATGACTGTCGCACAGACTTTAAAGGCGATTGAAACAGGTTTTGAAGTGGCCCGGGGCTGCCTTTCAAAGGGTAGCGATCTATTGGGTATAGGGGAAATGGGTATTGGTAATACGGCTGCCAGTACGGCCCTACTTGCAGTTTTTTCAGGTGTTCCTGTGGAAAGTATTACAGGCCGGGGAACAGGGGCCAGCGATGCCCTTTTAAAACAAAAAATAAAGGCCATTGAAAAGGCCCTGAAAATAAATTCGCCGGTGGCGGCAAAACCTTTGGAAGCTTTGGCCAAAGTTGGGGGGCTGGAAATTGCCGGTCTTGTAGGCGTAATTTTGGCAGGAGCAACATTTCGGGTTCCAGTGGTTTTAGATGGTTTTATATCTGGGGCCGCCGCTTTGGTAGCCACTGCTTTGCAACCGTATGTCAGGGGTTACCTGCTTTCCTCACATTTGTCGGACGAACCAGGGCATAAAAAAATGCTAGAAATGATCGGCATAAAGCCCATACTTTTTATGAATATGCGCTTGGGGGAGGGGACAGGTGCCGCTCTCGCCATGAATATTATCGAGGCTTCAGTAAAAATATTACATGAAATGGCTACTTTTTCCGGCGCGGGGGTTGACGGGCCGCTGGAAAAATAAGGGCCCGGGCCCCGCAGTTGTGCCCAGGGCCGCTGCCCCATTGGTAACAAGCGAACAATTTACCCCCGCCCCTAGGAAAAAGTACTGTCTTTGGAAACAAGGGTTTTGAAAAAAAGTTTATTTTCCCTTAGGAGGTGGGGGACTGTTCGTTTTGTTTAACGCTTTTTTTGTCTGAACTTTTATTTTCGGGACTCAATTCTGAGGCGGTTTCCATGTTGGAACGGCCTCTGTTTCTTTTGGAGAAGTTTGGTTTTTGCTTTCTACCTTTATTATATTTTTTAGCCATTTTTTCCACCTTCCTTTCTGCCAATCTTATTTTTACCGAAAAAAAAGCTTCTATCCCTGTTTTATTTTCATCTTATTTATATAGTGTAGCTTGAATATAATAAATAAAGCTGAAAAAATACTTTTGTTTGGTGTTTTTACAGGGTTTGAAAAATCCGGGGGGTGAAATGATGGTTTCTTCATTATTATTGGGTATTGTTTTGCTGCGCCTGCTATCCGGGGGTATTGAAGTTTTGGCTGCCCTTTTGATCTACAGGTTTAATAGCTTGGAATATGCTTTAAAAATCAACGCGTTATTGGCCTCCCTTGGGCCTTTAATTTTTTTAGGTGCAATGTATCTGGGTTTAAGCGGACTGGCCCGGAAGGTAAATTTTCATAAAATGTTTTTCATTTATCTGGGGGTTGCTTTAATTTTCTGGGGCTTAAGGCAACCGGCATAAAACATTCCCGGCTGTAAAAAGGCAAGTACAAAAAGCATTCTAAAATTTGGTGAAACAACCCTGTTTACTTTTTTGCTTAATGGAAATGATATAAAAGCCTTATGTGGGGGGCTGACAAAACTATAAAAATGTTATGCAAAAAAAGTGTTATGCAAAGGCATTTTTTTCCCCGGCCAGGCCTGGTGGGGAAGTTAGGGCAAAAAAACTACCAAGTATATTTTAACGTTTAACGTTTATTGACAACTAAGATAGTTGGAGGTGGCCTGTTTTTGAAAAAAGTTTATGTTATTTTAGCTTTTCATGCCCATGAACTGCTTTGGGATTTACCGGAAATACTGCTTTCTTCTTTGGATGAGCAAAACCCTATGAAAAAAACTATTTTAGATGAAAATTATATGCAAAAAAGGAAAGAAGAAGGACGGGATATTTATTCCCAGAGTATAGAATTTGGTGACAGTTTGCATGCGCCCTTATGTGTAGAATATTCCAATGAACTTTTACATCAGATTGAGAATGTTGTACCTGCTGCCTTTCAAAAACTGAAGGAGGGCTATGCTCGGGGCAGGCTTTACCCCCTCTACGGCCATGCGCACCATACGCATGTTTCTTTGCTCCAAGAAAAGGAAATCACTCAGGAAATTCTTTGGAATAGGCAGTTTCTGCATAATTATATGCAGGTTCCTTATCCCAAATACAACGGCCTTTTTTCACCGGAAGCCTCTTATAGTTACCATAAGATGTCGGGTATAAAAAAGGCAAACATAGACTATGTTATTTTCCCACATCTTAGTACAGTAAAAGCACCTTTTCGTTTACAGGGCGAAGGTGATTACCGCTACAAACCATTTCGCTTAAAAACCAGCCAAGGGGAACTGCTTGCTCTGCCCCGTAATTTTCCCATTTCCCAGGAAATATGGCGCCCGATCACGAAAATGAAACGGGAAGATGTTAAATTTCAGGGGTATATGTTGGGGAAATACCCTGTTTTCGGGAATGAATACCTCCACCAGGAACATGAGGAATTTCCTATTACCAGAGAGGCCGGCATAGAGCTTTATAAAAAAGTATTGCACGCAGAATTGGAAAAGGCCCCGCCCGATGGCGTGCTGGTTCATATTCAGGATCTGGAATTGATGGACTTTGGTGACTTGGCTTTGATTATTATGGAACAGGCCTGGAAAGAGGTTTTGCAGGAGACAAGGGACGATCTGCAGGTTTATTTTGTAACTCCCGACGAATATATTGATGCCACCCTGCAGGGAGGGGTCCTGGAAAAGTTACCGGTGCTGGAATTTGAAGAAATGACCTGGGCCCCGGAGATTAGGTTGATTTTAAGGGTCGATGGTCACTACCCCCCTCTGGGTGTCACCGATGTAGGTCGTTACGATCTGGAAAAAACAGGCCTGTACCGTCACCCCCATGTTTTTTGGGAAAACGGCAAGTATTTTTGTGGCATCTTTGATACATTAGCCGATAATTTCCGTATTTTCCCGGATATCCCGGTACACGGAGAACATTTAAGCGCTGCCGGTTATGATCTTCCCCGGGAAAGCCCGGAAAGCCGGGCTATTCTCTACCTGCGTATTATGAAAAGGGCTTGCAACTGGGGCTGGCGGCCTACGGAGGGCCGGCAAAAACTGCCCTGCTTGAAAGGGTATTTGTTTTGCACAACCCTCTTGCAAAGCATGGCGGACAGCCCAGCAGGGATGATTTTTAAACATGATCTGAAAAAAATTGAAGAAAGAAATATTGTCGGTCTGGTCAGGACGCTGGAAATTTTTATTGACGGACGGATTAGCTACTTGCAGTATGGCATGGAACAGTACGCTGCAGAAAAAGGAGAAGATCTGACAACGCAGTATCAAGAAATTGAAAAGGCTTTGGAATGGAAAGAAACGGCTGTAAAAAAGGCTGTTGAACTCTATACAGTAAACAAAAGTGATTTAAAATGGCCTGAAAAGATGACAAAAATCTTGATGGCGATGCGTGATTACTGCCAGGCGGTCTTTATGTCTACCGAACATCTCCAGAAGATTTGGGGTGCCATGCCTGACACCGAATTCATGGTGGAAAAAATGTATGAATATCTTTATGAGATCTATCCTCCACTTTTTCCCTCCTTACTCGATGATCTGGATTCCATGGGGCCGCGGGAAATTGAAGATTTTTTTGCATATCTGAAAAAAAACATACCTCTGACAGAAAAACAAAGCGCCGAATTTTTGGTTACCTGACCCCACAGTGTAGGTATAAATACCGGCGACAGTCCAGGAGGGCAACCTAAGTCGGTTGCCCTTATTAATTAATAATCAAGCAGGTCAGGATTGTTACCCCCCGCCTGGATTATTACCTGAGACGTTCACTCTGCTTTATTATTAGCTAAAGCTGCCCGCAGACATGGACGATTTGCATGTACTCCTTCTGTTTCTTAACCCGGTATAGAAAGGGAGGCTATTTTTCAAAAAAATTTTTATTCCTTTCCGGCTGTAGGGCAATAAGAGCTGAAGGGGCAGGAATCACACAGCGGGTTCCGGGCACGGCACACCTGGCGCCCATGGGCGATCAGCCGGCGGTGGGTTTTTTTCCAAAGCGCAGCAGGTACTAAGCTGCAAATTTCCTTTTCCACGGCTAAGGCGTTTTTCCCTTTGCTTAACCCCAACCGCCGGCTGACCCGCTGTACATGGGTGTCTACAGCAAAAGCAGGAATATCAAAAGCTACGCTGAGAACAACATTTGCCGTTTTGCGCCCCACCCCGGGAAGTTCCAGCAGTTCTGCCCTGGTTTGTGGTACCCGGCCATCAAACTTTATACATAAAAGGCGGGATGTTTCTAAAATCTGGCGGCTTTTCTGGCGATACAAGCCACATCCTTTAATCATTTTTTCCAGACGGGCCGGACCCAACTGCAAAACATCGCGGGGCTCCTTTATTATTTTGAACAGTTTTTCTGTGACTTTGTTAACTTGTTTGTCTGTGGTCTGGGCAGAAAGTATTACCGCTAAAAGCAATTCAAAGGGACTGCTGTATTTTAAAAGTGTTGTTACCTGCGGGTATTCCTTGGCAAGGATTTGCAGTATTTTTTGTTGATTTGAACAGTTTATTTTTTTGTTTAAGTTTCTTTTGCTTTCGGCCGGCAAGCGGTTTCCCCCTTTTTGCAGTTTATTATTAGTTCACCAACAAACCGAACATTTCATTGGTCCGGATATCAACCAACCCTTTTTCACATAGTCTAAAAAAGGGAATAGCAGGTGTAGTGAGGGTTATCAGCGTCAGATGCGTATCCTGAAAAGGCGAGCCCAAAGCGGCGGCGGCACGCTGAAATTCCTCGGTTTTTTGGAAAAGGGTTTCAAGGGGGGCAGATGATAAACACCCTCCGATGGGCATGGAAAATTCTGCAAGCACCCGGCCATCGGCACAAACTACGGCTCCGCCTTGCATTTCTATAATCCTGTTCACAGCCAAGGCTAAATCTTTTTCATCGACACCAACGGCGACAATATTGGCCAGATCCCAGGCTGTACTGCTGGCGATCGCTCCTTTTTGTAATTTAAATCCTTTTAACAATCCCACAAATTTTTCCCCCTTCACGTCTAGGAAATCTATGGCAGCAACCTTTATCAAGTCCTGTTCCAGATTGGCAGTTATTTTTCCCCGGGAAACAGGGACCTCCAAGCGCAATTCGCTTGTTACCAGTTCAGCTATTTGTTCAATCGCCCTGACCTGTGCAGTGCTGCTGGTTCCAGAAACGTGAATCATAAAATCTTCTGGTGTAAATGTGGGGGCCAGGCGGATACTTTGCCGGGCCCATTCCGGGTAGGCATGTTTGCGGGGCTGGACGAGCATCTCCCTGTTCTGGGCGATGATGCGCCCGTTGCTGATTACATATTCAGCCTTTATGTTCTGCAGATCTGGGAGGATTACAATGTCGGCAAATTTCCCCGGAGCTATTCCGCCGAGGCGATCGTCTAAATTCAGGTATTGGGCGGGGTTTAGAGTTACCATTTGAATGGCAGTAATGGGGTCAAAACCCAAAGCAATAGCCTTTTCCAGGACAACCTCCATATAACCTTTTTCCAAAATCTGTTTGGTGGAGGTCCCATCCGTCGCCAAAATAAATTGGCGCAGATCCAGGTCCATATCCTTGATTTCAGCGATGGCTTCCAGATCCTTGCGGATCTCACCTTCCCTGGAGGGGACATACATTCCCAGGCGAAGTCTTTCTAATACCTCTGCAGCGGTAATGGGTTCATGGCAGGAACAGACCCCGCCGGCAGCATAGGCGATCAATTTATTGCCCCTGGCCCCGGCAGAATGGCCTGTTACTTTTTTTCCCGCCTTAAAAGCCTCCTCAAATAATTCCAGAAACCTTGGTTCCTGTTCAACTACCGGGAACCAATATGTTTCCCCCAATCCTAAAACATCTTCACGCTGCAAAAGTTCTCTAATTTGTTCTTTACTAAGGGCTTCTGTGTCAAACCGGGGGCTAAGCGAAACCATGGTGGGCACGACGCCAAACATTTTTATGGGCTGATCCCGGCATGACTCCAAAAATTCCAGGGTTCCCCGGAAACCCAGAGCGAAGGAAATGTCGAGCATTTCTGTGATGATTGTAGTTGTTCCCCCCCGGGGTGCATACCTGAGAAATTCATATACCGTATAGGGGGTCATATGGGTGTGGCTGTCAATAAAGCCGGGAACTATTATTTTGCCTGTGGCATCTATAACCTTTGTTGCAGTTCCTATTGTGTGCCCGGCATCTTGTCCCACATAAGCGATCCGCTTTCCTTTGACGGCTACTGCATAACCTTTAAGCAGTTCCCCAGTATAAACGTTTACCAGTGAGCCACCGGTAATCACCAAGTCTGCTTTTTCGTCACCTAAGGCTACCCTGATCAGTGCAGCCATTTCTTCAGATTTCATTATGAGGCCTCCTGTTTTAATCAAATAAAATAATCCCGTATCCCATATTTTCTACAAAACATACAAAAAACCTGTTTATAGGTAAAAAATATTCAAAATAATGATTCTTAGGCCGGGCAGGGCACTCTGCCCAGCCGATGTACGGTTGATCCAAGGGAAGAAGACAATGTATGCAGTAAATTTAACTGCCTGCGATTATTAATGCCCGGTTTTATGACGTTTGCCCCGCCAGGAAGGTGTTTTTAAAAAACTGTTTAAATTATACACGGACAGTAAAAACTAATAAAGGCTCGAATTATATTTTCGGGGAGGCTGACATTTACAAAATGAAAGATGATGAGTTGGCAACCTTTGCTGGGGGATGTTTTTGGTGTATGGTTGCCCCCTTTGATAAGATGCAAGGTGTGAAAAAGGTTGTTTCCGGTTATACCGGTGGTCACAAGGAAAACCCTTCCTATGAGGAGGTTTGTGCAAAAAAGACCGGGCACCGGGAAGCTGTCCAGATTACATTTGATCCCCAAACCATAACCTATGAAGAACTGCTGGCCATCTATTGGCGGCAGATTGATCCTACAGATCCCGGGGGGCAATTTTTTGATCGGGGAGAGCCCTACCAGACAGCTATTTTTTACCACAATGCCAGACAGAAAGAAAAAGCAGAGGCCTCCAAGGAGGCGCTCGCGGCCAGCAGGAGGTTTAAGCAGCCGCTGACTACTAAAATTTTGCCTGCTGGCCCCTTTTATGCTGCTGAAGATTATCACCAGGATTTTTATAAAAAAAATGAAGGACATTATAACCGCTACCGTAAGGGTTCAGGCCGGGAGGCATTTATTAAAAAACATTGGGCACAGGCAAAAAATAAAAATGGGGAGGATCTGAAAGAAAAACTGACCGGGTTGCAGTATGAGGTTACACAAAAAAACGCTACAGAGCCGCCTTTTAACAATGAATATTGGGACAACCGGGAGCCGGGGCTTTATGTAGATATTGTTTCCGGGGAGCCTCTTTTCAGTTCTCGCGAACAATATGATGCCGGCTGCGGCTGGCCGAGCTTTACAAAACCCCTGCAACCCGATAACATTAAGGAAAAAGTTGACTATACCCACGGTTTAATACGTACTGAAGTGCGCAGTAAGGGGGCCGATTCCCACTTGGGGCATGTTTTTGACGACGGGCCTGCCCCGGGGGGAAAACGTTACTGTATTAATTCGGCAGCCCTGCGCTTTATCCCGGAAGAGGACCTGGAAAAAGAAGGTTATGGGCAGTATGTTTCGCTATTTAAAGTGAAGCCGGTTAACAAAAAATAAAATAAGCGTTGTTTAATATTTTATACAGTTTGCCAGAATTATTGCCGGCTGTAGGGAAACGGGGTGGGAATCAGGAAATATGGAAAACCGGGAGCGCAGATTTCAACAAAGGATTACCCGGCGCAAAGAAAAGGTACAGCGCATGATTAAGGCACAGCAAACAAAGCTGGCTGCTTTGGATGCTGTTACCTACCTGCGCGAGGAAGACTACAGGCAGGCTTTGAAAAGGGTCAGGGAAAAGCTGTATCGCCTGCAGCAGGAACTACGGGGGCTGGAGGCGGGACTGTTGCGTTGGAAAGTCTGACAGCTATAAAACCTTCTGGGGCAAACAAGGGATGCTTTCCCGGGGTTGACTTTTTAAACTGGAATTTCCTCGCAGGTTGCCGGTGTGGCCGGTTCGTCGGTATGGGGTATCTGCCGTTCATACAACGTATACCAAACAAACATAAACAGGCCCCGCAGCGCAGCTGAAACAGCAATGCCTAACCAAAGGCCGTTGAGGCCAATCCATTGTGCAAACAACCAGCATAAGAGCGGACGCAACAGGTTAGATGTGATGCTGCTTAAACTGGGCGGCAGTGTTTTCCCCAACCCCCGGAAGGTGCCCGAACAGGCGCCTTCCAGCGCCATAAAAACCTGGCATCCGGCCAGGATGCGCAGGTAAGTGGCACCCATATCCAGGATTACCGGTGGCTCCCGCAGGAAAAGAGAAAATAAAAAACGGCCTCCCAACAACAAAAGCAGTGTAACCAGCACCTCCCAGATAAACAATGTGCCCAGTGAAATACGGTAGCCGCGACGTATCCGCTCCCATTTGCGTGCCCCAAAATTTTGTCCAACAAACGCGGTGGTCGCCGAAGAAAACCCGCCGCCAATTAGCCAGGACAGGGATTCAATCTGGCTGCCCACGCGCTGCACAGCAACTGCGGTTTCCCCGTACCATGCAGAGGCCATGCCGGTTACAACCATGGCCAGCGCAGTAAAGGCCCCGCTTTCGAGGGCAACCGGTAGGCTCCAACGCAAAATTTGTTCAATTTTTTTGGGATCTATCCGCCCTAAAATATGAAAAAGCACGAAAGGCCTTTGTGGATGGCGTTTTGCGAACACTATAAAGAGGACCAGGACTATGCCCTGGGCGATTACCGTGGCAATTGCAGCGCCCTTGACGCCCCAATTAAGGTTGAGGATCATTAAGGGGTCCAGAACCATGTTAAACAACAAACCTGCGGCGTTGGCCCAGAAGCCAAGCCTGGAATTACCGGCGCCGTTAAACATACCTGTGATTGCAGCAGACATATAGGTAAGCGGGATACCCAGTCCAACAATGCGCAGGTAGGTGCAGGTGTTTTCAAAAACGTGCAGCTCTCTGACTTGCAGCAAAGAAACCAATGGCCCGGCTAGTGTTAGCAACACCAAACCATACAAAACACCCAGAACCAGTGCGATCCGGGTGGAGTCTTGGGCGTAGCCGCGTGCAGTGTCAACATCGCCCCGGCCTAAGTTTTGTGACGTGCCGATTTCTGCCCCCATGCGCCCAATCATCATCAAGGCCATACCCAGCCACAGGAACATGCCCCCCAACCCGCCTGCAGCTACTGCAGATACCGAGTCCGGCATGCGTCCCAGCCAGTACATGTCAGTCAAGTTATAGGCCATCTGCATCAGCTGCGTGCCCATAATCGGCAGCGCTACCAGCAAAAGCTTTTTTAAGATCCCTCCCTGAGTCAAGTCAAAGGTCTTGGTAGTCATTAATCTGTACCACAAAAATCCAATGCGAATTCATTTTTTAACTGTTCCAGTTTTTCATTTATTCGTGTTGCTTCAAAATATATATTATAAAATTCAAAAACATTGTCGTTGCTGTCTGTTTTAATGAATCTCACTATTTTTTTTCTTATTTCTTCCGCATTTATGTCTTTTTCAACTTTTTGATAACCTTTATTAAAAACTATACAGTCATAAATTTTTTTATGCAGGGCTAATAAATATTGAAGATATTCATATAACTCTTGCCGCAATTTAGAGTACTTTGAACCGCCATGCATAAAAACAATACCCCTGGGTAGGGCCATTAACCTGTCAAGGTTTGACTGTACAGCATTAATTGCACGCCGGTATCTTTTAAACAAATTTATATTTGCATGTGAAATATCCCCAACTACTAAGAAAATGGTCAGGGTAATCGCCAAACCTGTTTTAAGTGTGCGGGCTCCAATTTTCATTAAACATCAATCACCGTTCACGTTTAATCCTTCATTTTCATTTTTAAAGACGGACAGGCGTTTAAAGGCTTTCATTTTGTCATATTCGCCAATTTTGGCCTTGGAAACAACCTCTTGTAAAACCTGCAGGGATTGATTGTAGGTTTTTTTGTTTACAGGGTAGGGGTGGCCGTCTTTGCCGCCATGGGCAAAGCTGTAGCGAGCCGGATCTTTGCGGCTGGGCGGTGTTCCATAGGTTAGCTCTGCCAGCAGGCTCAAAGCCCTGACAGTTTGTGGCCCCACCCCAGAAATGGATAAAAGTTCCTGAAAGTCTGCCGGCTGTTCCTGAAAAGCCTTATACAGGGAAGCCGCTATTCTTTTTCCCCGGGGCAGGGGATGATGCCGGGGCAGATCCAGTGAAGTTTCATGTTCTTTAATTTTTGACCACTCCTGTAAAAACTTTTCCGGGTTTTCCTTGCTCAGGAGTACGCTCGATTGCCTGTTTTTTTTGCTTTCCTTGGCTACCAGGTTTAAAATATTTTCTTGGCGATAATCGCAGCAGATGGCGTGGTGGGGTTCCGAAACAAAATCTTTCAACCCTTCCCCCAGCCAGTGATAACGCCTGGCCCAGCGCGAACTTGTGTTCAGGCCTTGCTGCACCACAGACCAGTCACCGTCCCCTGTAAAAAAGATGCAGTGATGATAGAGGTTAAAACCGTCTTGCAAGGCCGTATTATCCACTTTAGCCACCAGCCGACTGGTTTTTTGCAGAGCCGCTACATGCTGTTCCAGGGCATATTTGTCGCCGGCGATTTCAATTTCCCGGGGTGTTTGCAGCGAGGTTTTACCTTTTCCCCCAGCAATGAAAAGACCCAGTTCTTCCTCCCGGTTTTTAATCCCCTCTTTAAGGGCTGCGCAAGTTGTGGTGGTCAGGCCAGAAGAATGCCAGTCAAAACCTAAGATGCAGCCCAGGGCCTGAAACCAATAAGGATCTGCCATCCGCCGCAAGACTTCTTTAGCTCCAAAT
Organism: Bacillota bacterium; assembly: GCA_012518675.1. GTDB lineage: Bacteria > Bacillota > Dethiobacteria > DTU022 > UBA8154 > JAAZMI01. Next base: position 15,124 of record JAAYRR010000133.1, on the reverse strand, counting down.
TCCAGGATAACGGCTTCTATAATCAAGCCGCCAAGATATTTCATTTTCTGAAAAAGCCAGGACGGACATTTTCCCCCATGCAGGGGCAGTCTGGTAGTGCCTGTGCGCATTTTTTCTGACACCCCACCTTCCTGACTCTATTATACTGAAAGCCGGGGGAACATGTAAACCCCGGTGGAGAACCCGGAACGGGCCAGTGTTTAAAAATATAAAGGCCGCTCCTATGAAGCAGGAAGCAGCCCTTATATTTAGCTAGCGGGACAGTATTCAACACAGACGGTCCTGTTATTTTTTTAAGATCTGCAGAACGTAGTTACATTGCAAACCTTGGTTTATAACCGGGAAGGGAAACAGGTGTTGGCGGAAAAACACCGGATGGACAGCAATACACCGGTGCAAACTTTAAACTTTGTTTTAGGTTTATGTAATACGCCAAGCCCTGTTAATCAATAATCTCCAACAGCACCCCAAACATATCCTTAGGGCTGATGAAGGTATATTTGCTTTGCCGCCATTTACGCGGCTCTTCATCCAGAATGGGAACACCTTTTTTACGCAACTCAACTACAGCTTCTTCTACATCGGGTACCTTGAGGGACAGGATGAAGATCCCTTCGCCTCTTTTTTCAATAAACCTTGCTACCTCCCCATCCGGGGCGGTGGAAGCTACAAGTTCGAGGCCTACCTCACCGATATAATAGCGCACCACGTCAATTTTTTCCTTTTCATCCACATAGCGATCATCGGGTTCCAAGCCAAAAATACGGGAAAAATAACTTTCTGCTTCCTTCAGGTTTTTTACTGCGATACAGATGTGGTCAACTTTTTCCAGTTTCATTATTTTCCTCCTGTTCTTAAAACAATAATTTCCAGGGTACTCATTTTTCTGGTAAAATTAACAATTTAATAATGCAAAATAGATGCCAATTATAGTTAATTTCTTCTGGAATGCGATGCAGAGCTAAACGGAAAGGGTTCTGTGCCTACAAAATTTTTCCCTAATGTTTCAAGTAAACATTCGGTTTTGAAATTTTCTTAAAAATATTTGCAACAATGAAACATGCAATAATATTTTAAAAGTATAGTATCCATTATAAAAAAAAGATTTTTTCCCCTTTTGCCGGGGTAAGAACCCGGGCCGGCAAAAAAGAAGGCAGGAAACAGAAAACTTTACCGGCTGCAAGGGTAAAAATAGAAGGACGAACTGTGCAAAAATGTACTATCGAAACCAGGACCTAAGCCGGCGGTTTTTCCTCTATAACAAGCAAGTTGCCCTTGTATAGGGTTTTGGTTTCACCTTCCACCTGTCCCCCGTATTTTTTCCATTCAGAATTAAGGATCTGTACCCCCCGGGGGGGAGTGAGCTCCACTTTGTTGTTGCCAAGGTTAAAAACTGCAGTTAATTGATATCCTTGGTGCCACCTGATGAGTGTAACTATTTTCTTTTTTTGGTCCACCTGTACTTTGGTCTGTTTTTTTTCCAGGTGGCAAAGGGCCGGGTGAGTCTTTCTTAAATGGATCAGATCCTTATAAAAATTAAAGATGGCTTCATTTTCTTCCCGCCAATTGCTGCGGGGTGTTAATCTCGACCTATAAAAAGTACGATCGTCTTCCGGATCTGGAAATGCACCCCAGTCAAAATCCATAAATTCGTCCCTCCGGCCGCTTGAAACAGCTTCCTTCAGCCGGGGATCCTCATAATTGGTGAAAAAGAGAAAAGGATTTTTTTCAGCATATTCTTCCCCCATGAAAAGTAAGGGTATATAAGGTGAAAAAAACATTAATCCAGAGGCTGCTTTTAAAAAAGAAAAATCCACCAGCGCTGAAAGTCTTTCACCGCCGGCGCGGTTGCCAACCTGGTCATGGTTTTGGATGGATACGATAAACTGATTCCCCGGGTTATGAAAGGCATCAGTGCCCCGGTTTTTTTTCCAGAAGTGCGAGTATTCACCGGTATAAAGATAATTTTGATAAACCTTTTCCAGGTCTTCCAGTCCATTATAGTCTTGATAATAACCTTGTTTTTCAGCAGTCAAGGCAGTGTGGATAACATGGTGGAAGTCGTCCATCCATTGGGCGTCGAGGCCAAAACCCCCTTTTTCCGGGGGGTTAATAATTTCGACATTATTTTCATCTGTTTCAGCAATAAGTGCTATTTTGCGCTGATGTTTGTTGGCAATTGCCTTGGCGGTGGCTACTATTTCTTTTAAAATATGGATTTTGCTTTCGTCCCGGATGGCATGTATAGCATCCAATCGCAAACCATCAAAGCGAAATTCTTCCAGCCAGTAGCGGGCATTTTCTACAACCATTGTCCGTGTAAATTTACTACAATGGTCATCATAATTTACAGCTGCACCCCAGGCGGTCTGGTGCTTCGCAGTAAAGTAAGGGCCATAAACAGAAAGATAGTTCCCCTCCGGGCCGAAATGGTTGTAGACCACATCAAGGATAACGGCAATTTCTTTTTGGTGACAGGTATCAATAAGTTCTTTTAGATCGTCGGGGGTGCCATAATTTTTATTAACACTGAATAAGTTGGCGCCGTCATATCCCCAGTTCCATTTGCCCGGTGTTTGGGCCACCGGCATGAGTTCCAGGGCAGTAATACCCAATTCCTGCAGGTAGCCAATTTTTTCTAAAATCGCCCTGAAGGTGCCCTGCGGGGTAAAAGTGCCGGGGTGTATTTCATAAATAATCAGTGCGTCAAGATCCTTGCCTTTCCAGTTTTCAGCTTGCCAACGATAACTTTGAGGATTTATAACCTGGGAAAAACCATGGACACCCTCCGGCTGAAACCGCGACCAGGGATCGGGAAAATCGCCTTCGTCTGTAATCCTAAATTTATAGTATAAGTCCAAACCCTTGCCCTCGATTATCACACTGTAGATATGCGGGGCTTCCTCTTGCAGGGGTATAACCTGTTCCCTTGCTTTACCGTTTTTCAAAAGGAGGGCAACACCCTTTTTTTCATAAGCAAAAACGCGAAATTCAACTTTGCTGCTTTGCGAATCCAAAACAGTTGCACCCATATTTTTCATAATATTCACCTCAAAAATCTGCCAGACGTATTTGATATTTTGATATACCGGTAAGAAAAACAGACCTTTTAATTTGCTTCCCAGTCTGTTTTTGGGGGGGTCTACCTCCCGGCCCCGGTCATTTTTATACTAGCATAACCATCTTGCAAAATTTATATGTTGCTTTTTTAGGGCGCCGGGTTCCATATTTTACAGGGATGAAGAACCGGCAAGGGGGGTAAATTATGGAAGAGTGGCCTACGGGCAGCAGCAGGATGGTCAGGGTAATGCGCGTTCAGGGAGGCGTAGGCGCCGGCAGGCAGATGGAAGGCGTTTCGGCAGCCGTCTTGTTTTATTTTTTGCTTGAAGTAATTATTTTTGAAGGCAGAGGGGGCTGAAAAATTGCAGCTGGTAGAAGTAAAAAAGAAAAACTTTAGTGATTATCTGCAGTTTATAGATACAGAAACCATGGATGAACTGGCTTTTCTAGTACAAAAGTTAAAAAATAAAAAAATTGCTATGATTAGTGCTACAGCTTATGGCGGGGGCGTGGCCGAGAAAATGCATTCCTTAGTGCCGCTGATGCAGGACTTGGGTTTGCAGGTAGACTGGTGGGTGATTTTGGGGCATGATGAATTTTATGGGGTTACAAAAACATTTCATAATAGGATGCAGGGCCAGGAAGGTAAATTAACCCCGGAACAAAAAGAAATTTACCGCAGATATAACCAAACGAATGCTGCCCACATGCAGGGCTGGCCTTATGATATTTTTGTGATCCACGATCCCCAGCCCGCAGCCTTGATTGCCTACCGGGAAAAAAGGGAACACGAAAATTGGCTTTGGCGCTGCCATATTGACACCTCTACAGCCAATAAAGACTGCTGGGACTTTCTTTACCAGTATACCAAACTCTATAATGCAGTTATTTTTACTATGAAGGATTATATTCTTGGGGATTACTTTGAAAAGGCCGACATTATTACGCCTTCTATTGATCCGCTTAGTCTTAAAAATATAGCGCTTGACAAGGAAAAAGCGGAAGCAATCATCAGCAGGTTTGGTATTGATCCCCTACGCCCTTTGATCTGCCAGGTTTCCAGGTTTGATCCCTGGAAAGACCCCTTGGGGGTAATTGATGTTTATAAAATTGTAAAAAAAGAATTTCCCAGTGTGCAGCTGGCGCTGGTGGGCTCTATGGCTACCGATGATCCGGAAGGATGGGACTATTTATACAATACCCTGCGCCGGGCCGGGGAGGATTATGACATCAAAGTGATTACCAACTTTAACGGCATTTCTGATCTGGAGGTTAACGCCTTTCAGACGGTATCTGATATAATTTTGCAAAAGTCTTTGCGGGAAGGATTTGGCTTGACTGTTGCCGAAGGTTTATGGAAAGGCACCCCTGTAATCGGCGGGAACGTCGGTGGTATCAAGCTGCAAATTGAAGACGGGGTAACGGGTTACTTGGTCGAAACAGTGGAGGAATGTGCAGAAAAAACACTTACACTGTTGAGAAATCCCCTCTTGGCAGCAGAGATGAAGGATGCCGGCCGGGAAAAGGTGAAAAAAGAATTCCTTGTTACCGGGAACATTTTGCATTATCTGCGGCTTTTCCGACGGCTGGTTCAACCTGCCTTCTAATTTTCGGAATGTGAACGGGGCCTGAGAAATTTCTGACAAGGGTATTTTTGTTTGGTATAATTAATTCAGTATACCACTTTTTAACTAATTGGTACAATGTTTTTCAGTTAATAAAAACAACTAAGGTGGCTAATTTTTTCTTGCTGACTGGAACAGGTTTGCAGGCAGAGGGACGTATTTTGCTTGGAAAGCCTGAAAGGGGATGGTTAAACTGCTGGAAATGAAGGTAAAAGCGGTAACCCTGGATCAGGGTGGCGGCTTTTTAGTTTTATTGGTAGATCAGGCAGAAACAAAGGTTTTGCCGATAGCTATTGGGCCCTTTGAAGCCCAGTCTATTGCCTTGGTGTTACAAGGCGGCGCCTCGCCGCGTCCGTTAACGCATGACTTGCTAAAATCTATTTGCGAAAAATTAGGGGGCACCCTGAAAAAAATAGTGATTACAAATATTATCGAAAGTACTTTTTATGCTGAACTTTATCTAGAATATCAAGGGGAAGAGCTAATTTTGGATTCCAGGCCCAGTGATGCTATTGCCCTGGCTTTGCGGTGGGAGGCCGCCATCTATATGGCTCCCAGGCTGGTGGAATTTACCTATGATTATCAGGACATTATCGCTGACGATCAGAAAAAAGAAGATTTGCATTGATTATAAACTAGTAAACATGCAGTAAATATGAAAAAAGGAGGACTGAGCGGCAGGCATGGAAAATGAAGGTGCATTAAAAAAGCTGGCCGGTTGGATAGACGATGGGGGTATGGTTGTTTTTACAGGTGCAGGGATCAGTACAGAATCCGGCTTGTCTGATTTCCGCAGTCCGGGGGGTATTTGGGATCGTTTTAACCCGGCGGAGTTTACCCTGCAGAAGTTTACTGCCAGTGCTGAAACCCGCCGCAATTTTTGGCGGTTTTACCATGAAAACTGGAAAGTTTCCAGGGCTGCAAAACCCAATAGGGCCCACCTGGCAATTGCCGAAATGGAAAAAAAGGGTAAGGTAAATGCAGTTGTTACCCAAAATATTGATGAGCTGCACCAGGCAGCAGGCAGCAGCCCGGAGAAGGTGCTGGAAATACACGGGACGATGTGGAAAGTAGGCTGTCTTTCCTGTGGGGATATTTCCCCCTGGGAGGATTTTTTTCAGCTTTTGGAGGAAGAAAAAGAAATAGAAAACTGCCGCCTGTGTGGGGGCCTGTTAAAACCAGCCACCGTTTCTTTTGGACAATCCCTGCCGGCAGATGTGCTTAACGAGGCCCAGCATCAATGTACACAATGCAAGCTTTTGCTTTGCATTGGTTCTTCCTTAGCTGTTTATCCTGCCGCCCGCCTGCCGGAAGTAGCTAAAAATGCAGGGGCTAAGTTGGCTATTGTTAACAGGGAACCCACACCTTTGGATAGAATTGCTGATGTGGCGATTAAAGGGGAGGCCGGTGAGATTATGAACAAGGTGTTATCACTGTTGGCCTAAGCGTTTTTTAAGAAAAAAGGCAGAAAGTTTAATTTTAGTGCCTGTTGGGGGGTGAACGGCCCCGGTTGTTTTTTTAAGGGGCTCAGTTCCTGAACAAACCTGTTTCTTGTCTTTGCTGACGTACTGGCTGTGTTAAAATCGCCGCTGTAACCATGCACCTTTTCAACCCCGACGCGCCCGGCAAGAATTGCTGCGGGGGGCCGGGTTGTGGTTTTGCTTACTAAATTTTCAGGTTCTTTATACGGCCGGCGGCCATATAATTTAAAGAGTATGTATATTTCTGATGCGGAGTGATGCCGATGATCCCGTCCCCGGAACAGATGTTGTCTAAGCTGATCCGTTTAAACACGGTTAACCCCCCGGGCAATGAATTTAAGGTGGCCCGTTACCTGCAAGAAATTTTTACAACAGCGGGGGTTTCCAGTGAAATAATTGAAGGTGAAAAAGGCCGGGCTAATTTTATAGCCCGGATCGGTTCCGGTACAAAAAAGCTGCTGTTTCTTAGTCATGCAGATGTGGTGCCGGCGGGGGATGACTGGGACTTTGACCCTTTCGGAGGGGAAATAGCTGCAGGCATGGTCTTTGGGCGGGGTGCTTTAGACTGTAAGGGTTTATTGGCGCCCCAGGCTTATGCTTTTTTAAAACTGGCCCGGGATGCTGCTGCTTTGAATGGAACCCTGATTTTTGCTGCAACTGCTGATGAAGAAAAGGGCGGTTTGCACGGTGTACAGTATCTGCTTAAAAATTGCCCGGAAAAAATAAGGGCTGATTTTGCTGTTAATGAAGGAGGAGAAGGGCCGCGCCGGGTTAACGGCCGGCAGATCTATTTTATACAGGTGGGTGAAAAAGGGACCGCCTGGAGCAAACTGCAGGCTACAGGGCATTCCTGTCATGGTTCTGTGCCCGCCCTGGGGGATAATGCCGTGCTGAAAATGGCCCGGGCGCTGGTTGCCCTTGGCGACTACCGGCCGGAAATAAAGTTTATTCCAGAAGTCCGTTTTCTGTTGGAGGAGCTGTTGCGTGTTAAGGGGCTGGTAGAACCGTTAAGTGAAGCCAACGTGGATCAGTTGCTGGACAAATTTAGGGAACGCAGCTTTGCAGAAAGCCTGCGGGCGATGACGCGTATGACTGTTTCCCCCAACACGGTTGCGGGGGGCAGTAAAACCAACATTGTTCCGGATGCCTGCACGGCCAACGTGGATATCCGTATCCTGCCGGGTCAGGATCAAAACTATGTGTTGGATGCCATAAACTCCTGCATCGGTGAGGGAATTACCATGGAAATTGGGAACTTCGTTGCCCCCACCTTTTCTTCCGCAAAGACCGATCCTTACCGGCTGCTGGTGTCGACGACGCAGAAGCTGGCAGGTGAAGGAGTGCCCTGCCTGCCGCATATTTCAACCGGGGCTACAGACTCCCGGTATTTACGGGAAGCAGGCATACCCGCCTATGGCATCGGGCATATGGCCCCGGAGGCCGATCCTGAACTGGGGGCTACGATTCATGGCAGAAATGAAAGAATAGATATTGCCAGCCTTCATTTCCGGGCAGAATTTTTAAAGGCGTTGGCGAAGGGGTATTTAAGTTAGAAAGAACACCCAGGAATGGCTGCCGTAAAATAAAAAACTTTGGATTTGCTGCATGCTTGGCGCCGGATTGCTGGCGGCTGAGCATATCCTGTTGTTGCCGGTAAAAGTTGGGCCTGTTTAGCAACCTTTACCGGTAACAAACTGGCTGGCAACTATTAGAGGGGGCCCCCGTAAAGGGGGTATTTTTTCTATGTATCCAAAACCGGCGGGCCGAAGGAGGCGGTTTTTTTTGGAGTTTCCCCCAGGATTTACAGCGCTGGCAATGGAACTTATCCTGTACTGAAACGTTTATATGAATAGAGGTATAAAAATAGACAGAAATATACCTTAAATACATAAAAAAGAGAGGGGAAACAATTGCGCAAAAAATTGCTGGTCCTGTTTGTCGTTGCGGCTTTACTGTGTGCCAGTTTTTCTACAGCTTTTTGTGCTGTAAAACAGCCGTTTAAGCTCGGCAGCGAACTGCTGCAAAGTAAGTACGCCCATTTGATTAAGGGTAAAAGGGTGGGACTGGTTACCAATCAAAGCGGTGTAAACAGCCGTGGTGAAAGTACCATCGATCTGCTATTTAAAGATCCGGCGTGCCGCCTGACTGCCCTTTATGCCCCGGAACACGGGATTGACGGCCAGGCCAAGGCTGGAGAGTACGTAGAATCGTATGTTCATAAAAAATTGGGGATTCCTGTTTACAGCCTTTATGGGGAAACAAGGCAGCCCACGGCAAAGATGCTCGAAAATGTCGATCTTCTAATTTTTGACGTACAGGATATTGGGGCACGCACATATACGTATATGTCTACTCTTAATTACTGTATGGTGGCCGCCCAAAAGTATGGGAAACCAGTTGTTGTCCTAGACCGTCCGAACCCCTTAGGGGGCTTAGTTGTCGAAGGGCCTGTTTTGGAAGACCCGTTTATTACCTTTGTCGGTGTAGATAATTTACCGATGGCGCATGGTATGACGGCTGGAGAGCTGGCACGGTTTTTTAACCGGAAAATCGGGGCCGACTTGACCGTTGTGCCCATGGAAGGTTATCGCCGATCGATGCTTTTTACCGATACGGGGCTAAAATGGGTGCAAACATCGCCGAGCATTCCCGATCTGGACGCTGTTTTCGGTTATATGGCTACCGGTTTGGGTGAGGGGACGGGCATCTTCCAGGCCGATAATTTTAAGTGGATTGGCGGCCGGGGCATTGATGCGCAAAAATATGCGGCCCTGCTTAACAAGGCGGCGCTCCCCGGCATAACTTTCCTGCCGGAAAAAAGGGGAGAAGCCGGGGGGGTAAGGCTGAAAATTACAGACTACGGCACCTTCAACCCGGCACGGACCGGGATCTACGCGCTGGCTTACGGTTATTCCCTGGGAGATTTTAAGGTCCCCAAAAGCGGGCAGACTATGGTTATGTTTGACAAGGTGATGGGCACGGACAAAATTGGCCGCTATCTGGAACAAGGGCTGACCCCACAACAGATTGAAGCACGTTATGCCCCGGCGTTGAACCGCTTTAAGGAAGCAAGAAAAAAGTATCTAAACAGCCAGTATGACTTTAAACCGGGCGAAATTGCTATTTTCATAGACGGTACAGCCCTTTCCTTTGATGTAGATCCCTATATTGATCAAAATGACCGGGTGATGGTGCCGCTGCGGGCTATTGCCGAAGCCTTGGAGGCAGAGGTGATCTGGAAGGCTTCCGGCAAGGAAGTGACCATCGCCGGCGAAAAGCAGGCGGTGCTTTTAAAAATAGGCAGCCCAGTGGTCGAAGTAAACGGTACCCGGGAAAAAATCGATACAGTTCCCCTCATTAAAAACAGCCGCACGATGGTGCCGCTGCGATTTGTGGCGCAGTTTCTAGGGGCCGATGTGCACTGGAACAACCGTTTAAAAACAGTAACGATCGACCGGTAACGCTTTTTCATGAAAAATATATTCCGCATACAGCTTTATATAGCGGTAAGGTTTTGCAGTGTGTTTAAACTGGCTACATACCGCTGGGTAACATTACCATACATAATTTCCCCAGCATAAATATGGTTCATTTCGTGTTCAGCCGGGTAATCCCTTTTCAACAACCAGGGGTGCCCGGCTTGTTTTGACAGGGTTTTCCCGGTATAATCAAAGTGTGTAAAAAATGCCCAGATTTTGAACGCGACATGCAGGCAGCGGATTATGTGGGAAGGGGGCAGACAGGCTGCAGGATATTAAAATAAATTATTTACTGAAACTTGAAAAAAAATTTGCCAGGCTTTGCCAACAGAGACAATACGCCAAAGCTTTAAAAACAGTGCAGCAGGCCATGGTGATGGCCCGCAGGGTATTTGTGCCCCAACATCCCTATCACACAGTGTTGCAAAAAAACTTCCGGCTTGCCAGCAAAGCCCTTTTAAAAAGCAGCAAGATAAACAAACGGGACAGCAGCATTGCAAAATACCTTCTGCCAGCCGGTTATAACCCGGGTTTTAGCGCTAAGGAAAAGCGCGAAAAATACCGGGCCCGGGCAGGTCAAATATCTCCCCGTAACCGGCCGCAGGAAGAACAGCAGCCTTCCCAAAATACCTTCAAAATTAAGAGTTGGTTTGCATATGGGCTGTTGATTGCCCTGCTGTTCACTTCTTTTTTCCTGTTTGGTTTTTTTGTCAGGTGGGCGGCCTTGCATACGGTCCCTACAGATGCCCCTGCCCTGCAGGGCGGGGCTGTTTCCAAAGAAAAACCGACGGCGGTTTTGGATGAAGTTGAGGACGGGGATTCCGGTGATCTTAAAGGAGGGTACCTTACCCACAGCCCTGTTTTGCAAAAGGAAATGCTTTTAAAGGTACCTCTTATTTTACAGAACCCCGAACTGCCCCGGGGTTGTGAGGTAACCAGCTTGGCAATGCTGTTACAGTACGCCGGTGTTCCAGCAGATAAAATGACCTTGGCGCATGAGATCAGAAAGGATCCCTCCCCCTACCGGGTTAATGACGGAAAAATATATTTTGGCAACCCCCATGCAGGTTTTGTTGGCAACATGTATACATTAAAAGAACCGGGGTATGGGGTATACCACGGCCCAATTTGTGAATTGTTGGAAAAATATTTGCCCGGACGGACAATTGACTTAACGGGCTGTGCCTTGGAAGAAGTTTTACTTTTTATCAGCGAAGGTGTTCCGGTTTGGGTGGTAGCCAATGCCACCTTTGCCCCGTTACCCCCCGCAGAATTTCAGGTTTGGCATACACCTCAGGGGTCTGTAAAAATTACCTACCGCGAACATGCAGTTCTTTTAACAGGCTATGATGCAGAAAATGTATATTTTAATGATCCGCGGTTTGACACAAAGAACAGGCAGGCTTCCCGGCAGGAATTTACTGCTGCCTGGGAACAGATGGGCAGCCAGGCGGTCACCTACCTTCCATATTAAGGCATTGAAAACAAAAAAACCCCAGCAGTTTCATAGTTTTTCCAAATATTGCACCACTTTTTGCGGGAAGTTTGCAGGGAAAATATGGTTTATGTGGAAGTTATAAACTAATAGTGTATTTCTTGTCACCAAGCCTGTAAAACTTTTGCAGCAAGACGGCCTGCATGTTTAATTCTTTAAAAACCTTTTGAGGAGGATTGAAGGCAATATGCTCCGTATGCTTCATCTTGCCGACCTGCATTTAGGGTACAAGCCCTCTTACCTGGATGAATCCCGGGCGGCCATCCGTCAAAAAGAGCGTGATCAGCTTTTGGAAAAAGCTGCAAATTTTGCGCTGGACCCTGCCCAGAAGATCGATCTAGTGTTCATCGTTGGTGATCTTTTTGAAACACACCGCCCGGCGGAAAAGCTGGTACGGGCAGCAATTGAACAGCTGCAGCGTCTGGAAGGCGCCGGTATTTGTTGTGTAACAGTACCCGGTAACCATGATGAAAGATCTTATTTTGATTCTGTGTACCGGGTCAATAAGGAAAAATGGCCCGGTATTCTTGTTCAAAACCCTATGCCTGCGCTGGTAGCGCGGCGTGACATTAAGGGCCTGCCGGTCTGGATATATTCTTTGGCCTATACCGGGGGGCTTACCAAGGTAAGTTCATTGGGGGACTTCCCCCGTGAACAGGAAGAAGGTTTACATATTGGTGCCTTTCACGGCACGCTTGACTGGGACCCCGGCGAAAGAAGCCTGCCTCTAAAATCAACTGCACTGGCAAAAGCAAATTACAGCTATATCGCGCTTGGTCACCTGCATAGTTTTCAGGAACATAAGGTGGGAAAGACCCTGGCTGTCTATCCCGGGGCCGTGGAAAGTAAGAGCACAGGGGAACAAGGGGTGGGACACTTTACAGTGGTCAACTTCCAGCAGGGGAAAATATCCTTGGAAAAGCCGGCAGTTGCTGTTAGAGAACATGCACGGGTAGAATTGGACATTTCCACGCTGTACAGTGTGGAGGATGTAATTGCAGCATGTCGCCGTGAACGTGATCCGGAAAAAATTATGGAGATCCGGTTTAAAGGAACCCCCCGCTTTGCGATTGACGTGGAAAAAGTGCAGGATGAATTGCAGGCAGATTTTTTTCACCTGCAATTGGTGGATGAAAGCAGTTTCATTGACTGGTCTCAAATTGAAAAATACAGCGGTGAACATACGATTAGGGGTGCGTTTACCAAAAGAATTTTGAGCCGCATGCAGGAAGCACAAGGGGAACGGGAAAAAGAGGTTTTGAAATTGGCCTTATTGAAAGGCCTGGCTGTTTTCCAAAGGGGTGAATAATAATGGCCGGAAAAAAAATTGTCTTTCAAAGATTATATTTACAAGGGTTTGGCCCTTACCAGGAGGCGGTTGAAATCTATTTTCAACCGGGGACAAACAACCTAGTTGCAGAAAATGAAAAGGGCAAGTCTACCTTAGCTGCCGGGCTGACTGCCATTATTTTTGGACTGCCGGCTGTTAGTGATCCCGCCAAGTTTGGGCTTGCTTGTTATAGAAACTGGAAAAACCCTGCCGCCTGTACGGGGGAACTGGAATTTACCGTTGACGATGAAAAGTTTTTAATCGAACGGGATTTCGACACAAACAGGGTTTGTTTTGCTAAACTGGGAGCGGGCGGGGAGGTGCAGACGGTTTTGGCAGAGGGCATGCATAATCCCAATGCCAAAAGACCGCACCCGGCTTATGAAAAAAAACTTAAGGAAACCTTTGGCTTGTTTTCAAGAGAACTATTTGTCAATACATTTTATCTTACACAGCCCCTGCCGGAATTGAATAATTTAAGCCGGGAGGTCCAAAAACTTCTTTCCGGTGGCGGTGTTGATTTTGATAAGGCCTTGAAGGCACTGGAAAAGGAGTTAAAGGAGTGGACCAAGTATACCGGCGACTTGGGTGTTACTTCCCGTAACCTGCAAAAAGATCGGAAGCTGGAACTGATCACCAAAAAAATAGCCGGTTTGCAGGAACGCATAGATAAGGACCGGCAGACAGTCGATTCCCTGGAGGAGGTCCAGCAAGAACTGCAAGAAATTGAAGAACAGTGTGTTGCTGCACAGCGGGATTGGCGCCACAAAAGAAAAGTGTTGGAGGCCTGGTCGGAATGGAAAAGGCTGCAGGAAAGTTACCAAGGTGCACTGCGGGACTATAAGCAGCTCCTGCGGGCCAGCGAAGAAGCGGTAAAGATTCGGCAGGAAAGCGAAACGTTGTTGCAGCTTTTAAAAGCAAAGTACCCGGAACTGAAAAAGGCGGGAGAAGAAACAGGCCGCCTCTTAGAGGAGCTTTTTATATTAGAAGAGAAAAAAAGGGGTTACCGGGAAAATTTCATGCAACTGCAACGTTTTTTACATAAAAAAGAGGCTGAAAAAGAAAGGTTGGAAAAGAAGCTGACTGAATTTCCCCGTTGGGAAGAACTGGGGGCCGATCCTGTAGGCCAGGTGCAGGTTATGCAGAAAAATGCTGCAGCTTGCCGGCAGAAATGGTCCGTTTTCCAGGATAATTTGAAAAAGGCAGCGGATAAGGAATCTGTTTTAACGGCACGCTACAGCCTTTTCCAACAGGCAGGGCCGGCAGAGCAGGAGGCTCTGGAAAACTATACTCAAATTAACAGCAGGTTAAAAAGGGCGCAACAGGTTGCTGCAGAGGACCTGGAACGGGCCCGGACCGGGCAGGAGGGCTACACCCGTGCCCGGCATGCCTTTAAAGAAAAATTTCAGGATCTTGAACAAGGGATTGCCAACGGGGCGGCAGCCGAACAGAAAATTGCTGCTGCTGAACAAAAGCTTTTTGCCCGGGAGCAGGAAAGTGTTTTGGAAGAAAGAATAAAACAACTGGAAAAAAAATTATCCCCCTCTGTACCATTGCGCCTGTTCTGTGCCTCCGGCCTTGCTTTGGTGGCGGGGGCGGTTACAGCTTTTAAATTTACAGATTCCCTGTTGATAGTTATTGCAGCGTTGGCCGGCGGTCTGGCCGGGTTTTTGGGAACAAAATTGCTTTCTGTTTTTTTAAACGGTGAAACAAAAAAAGAACTGCAAAAAACTGCCGGCAAGCTTGCTGAATGCAGGGGGGAGATTACCAGGCTGAATGCGGCACTGGGCAGATTTTCCTTGGCGGGCCCCGCACAGTTGGGCGCCCTGGCAGAAAAAATAAAACAGTACCAGGAAGAAAAAGCAGGGCTGGAGGCTTTGAAAAAGCAGTTGCCGGACCTTGCAGAACAAAAAAGACTGGAGGCTGACTTTCAACAAGCCTCTTTAGAGTATCAACGTTTTTTGGAACTGACAAAAAAATTTGTTGCTGTCTTTCCAGATTTGGAAAAAGCCTTTAGCCAATGGCGGCAGCTTGCAGCAGGGAAAAAGCATGCCTGTCAAGAAAATGAACATTATGCCCGGGAAAATTTTGGGTGTTCTGCACAACGGGCTTCCGAAATTGATCTCCAGGGTGAAGGTGTAGCGGAGTTATGGCGGGAAACGGCATATTATTTAAAGATCCTTTTCCCTGCAGAGGAATGCACAACAGTTCCAGAATTGCTCGCAATTCTGGAAAATGCAGGCCGGCCTGTATGGGAAAAACTGAAAGAAAAGGCGAAGGATTATGCCGCCATGGTAGATGCGATCCGGAAGTTGGGCACAGAACTGGAAACAGCACCTTGCCAGCAAGACGAACAGGAAAAACGCTTGTTGGGGTTGCAGGAAAAATTTAATGAAGCGGCAGCCGGGATACAGCCAATTTTAACGGCCGCCGGGGGAGACCTGCGTAAGGTGCGGGAGGGGTGGGAGGCGCGGCAATCTATCCAGAGGAAACTTGACTTAAAAAATGCTGCTCTGCAGGCTATTTTAAAACAATACCGGGTTACCTCCCTGGAAAAACTAGAGGATAAAAAAAGTGAGGCCGAACTGCAGGCGCGGGAATATTTTGCCAGGTGGGAAAAGCACATTGAAAAGTTCCCCGGGCTGCCTAAGGTT
>JAAYRR010000132.1 GCA_012518675.1 Bacillota bacterium | reverse complement strand
TTAACCACCCAATGGGGGCCTTTGAATTACATGATTTCGCGGGTATCGATATCGGCTATTATGTAGCAGAATATTTTTATGAGGAATTTGGGGACGTACGGTGGAACCCGCCCCAAATGCTCAAAGCTTTGATGAGGTCGGGGAGACTGGGCAGGAAAACAGACGCCGGCTGGTATAGTTATAAAAAGTAAACAAAAGGTATAGAAGGGAGCATAAAAATGTCTGAAAAAACAATTCTGGTGGATAAACGTGATGGTATTGCAATACTGACACTAAACAGGCCCCCTTTGAACCCTCTAAACAAGGCAGTTTTCAGTGAACTAAACGATATTGCTTCCGTATTAGACTCTGACTCCGAGGTAAAGGCTGTTATTATAACAGGTTCAGGCGACAAAGCATTTGCTGCCGGCGCAGATATTACAGAAATGAGTAATTTTTCGCCGCTGGAAATGTATGAGTTTAACGTTCTTGCCCGTGCCGCCTTAGCCAATTTTGAAAATCTAGGTAAACCTACAATTGCTGCTATCAGGGGCCTGGCTTTAGGCGGGGGGTACGAATTGGCCCTCACCTGTGATTTTCGTATTGCTGCTGAAAATGCCAAAATAGGCCAGCCGGAAATTAATTTGGGGATCATTCCTGGTGGTGGTGCCACGCAGCGTCTTCCCAGGTTAATTGGAGCTGCCCGCGCCAAAGAACTGCTTTATCTGGGTGATACTGTTGATGCTGCCACAGCCAAGAACTACGGTATGGTAAATAAAGTGGTGCCTGATGCTGAACTGACAGAATACGTTGAAAAATTGGCCCGGAAATTAGCTTCCAAACCTGTTGTGGCCATGAAGATAATGAAAAAAACAATAAATACAGGCTTGCAGATAGATCTGGCTTCTGCTACCAACCTGGAAATAGAGGGTTTTGTGATAACTTTTGCCACAGAGGATCGCGTAGAGGGAATTAGCGCCTTACTAGAAAAACGCAAGCCAAACTTCTTGGGAAAATAATAAAGGGGTACGTAACGGGTATTGCAAGAACCCCTTTGTAAAAAAGCAGTTTCACCAAAAATGGGGTTAAGGGCCCGGGGTAATTTTATTGTTAAAGTACCCCGGGCCTTGCTATAGCTTGATAAGAATAAATAGGGGAAGCGTTATTAAGATTTAGTCATTTTAAGGTTATCGGTAAAATAATTGGATTTTTTATATTGTTTCTAAGCATGGCACTGTATGAGATTCAAGCAAGGTGTATTCTTCTCATACTTTGTTGATTATTTTTGTGACTGTTTATTGGAAAGAAATAACTGGGCCGAAGAATTTTTAAGATTTTTTATTGTTTTATATTAGGAAATTGTGTTGTCAATTTTGCCTTGCAAGTGGTGTGGTTGTGGGAAGAGGTGGAAAATAGAAAGTATAAAGAATAGCTGCAAATGGAAGGCCCTTCTAAAAACCCCTTTCAAAAAAACAAAATATTTTCAGCAAATTGAAGAATGGCACAATAATTGCAATATACAAGATATGAGGTA
>JAAYRR010000131.1 GCA_012518675.1 Bacillota bacterium | reverse complement strand
GGCAAGAAAGTTTTATGCTTCTGAAAAGACATATAAGTGGGTTTTATTAAGTAATTATTTCGGAACGGAGGTTTGTTATGAGTAGAAACGTATGTATTATCGGCGGTGGAATGACGGTATGGGGTGCGGCACTTGAAGCTTCGGCCAGGGATATGTATCAGGAAGCAGGGAAGGCCTGCTTTGAGGACATCCCGGGTTTAAGTAACAAGGATGTCGACGGTTTAATTGTGGCATCATCTTTTACGGAACGGATCAGTTTCCAAACACACCTGGCCCCTGTGGTTGCGGAATACCTGGGCATCAAACCCAAAAACATCTGTGCCCGTGTTGAACTTCTTTGTGCGAGCGGCAGTTCAGCGATTATCATGGCATATGGTCTTGTTAAGAGCGGCATTGCGGACGTTATTATGGTAGTAGGAGGAGAAAAGCTATATACACCGCAACGGTGGGAAGTTTTTTATAGTGAGCTCGGTACCGGGGACCATGACTGGGACTGTGTACACGGGCTAGGGTTGCCTCCCCCGTTATTCTCCATGGTATCGCAACTGCATATGCAGCGGTATGGAACTACAGAGGAGCAATTGGCTATGGTTTCGGTAAAGAGCAGGCGTAATGCTGCCAATAACCCTAAAGCTCAGGTTCAAAAAGCAATAACCCTGGAAGAAGCTTTGGGTTCCCCGGTGGTTGCTGCACCCCTTAAACTTTCTGATTGCTGTCCCGTAACAGACGGTGCTGCAGCAACAATCATCGCCTGTGAAGAAAAGGCCAGGTATCTGACCGATAAGCCGCTGGTTTACATCAGAGGTACCGGTCAGGCTACAGTAAACAACATGTCTGCGAATATGCCCAACACGACCACCTGGGAAGCTTTAAAAATTGCCAGCAACCAGGCTTACAACAAGGCGGGCATCAAGCCCTCAGATATCGACGTAGCGCAAACACATGATTGCTTTACCATTTCGGAAATCATAGAATATGAGGATCTGGGTTTCTGTGAAAAAGGAGAAGGCGGCCTTTTTGTCCAGGAAGGGCGTTCTGATTTTGGTGGTGATGTTCCGGTTAATACTGACGGCGGCCTATTGAGTTGCGGGCATCCTTTTGGCGGCACGGGTATCAGACAGGGGATAGAGATTATGAGACAGCTTCGCGGCGACGCTACCAGGCAGGTTGAAGGAGCTTCTACGGGACTAACTCATAACCTCAGCGGATTAATTTCTGTTCATACAATACTTATTTATGGGAGGGATATCTAGTGAGGGGCATTTCGATACTAGACGGAAAATATGCTGTTAGTATGGATATGTATCCATTACAGGATAAAAAATTTAATAAAATTTATAAATTTTATGATCATTTAAAAGCAGGTCGTTTTACCACCACGCAATGCAAAGATTGCGGCCTTCGTTCCTTTCCGCCCCGGGTGATCTGTCCCGAATGTTTATCAGACAATCTGGAATGGGTGGATCTTCCTACAGAAGGGACTATAATAGTTTTTTCCGAGGAATTATTGGGGGTTCCCTTAGGTTTTGATCCCCCCCTGATTCATGCTTTTATTGACTTAGGCGGAGAGATGGTTTTTTTGAGCCGTATGGTTAACTGTCAGGCAGGTGATTTGAAAAAAGGGGATAAGGTTAAAATTTCTGTTTTTCCTATTGAATCTGTTTTTGCCGATGGCAGAAGAGGCGAGGTTCTTGAACAGGAAAGGGTATTCTTTGGCTTTGAAAAAGTCAAATAAATCTTAAACTAGGAGGTTGCAGTGATGATTATTTCTAAAATTGGTATTATGGGCGCTGGCACTATGGGTGCAGGTATAGCACAAATTGCTGCCCAAGCTGGGTATCAGGTAATACTTAACGACATTGAACTTTCTTTTGTAGACAAAGCCCTTAGCCGTATGGAAGCATCTTTAAGCAAAAGTGTTGAAAAAGGCAGGATGACGGAAGAGCAGAAGCAAGGGATCCTGGGCCAGGTCACCAAGAGTGCGGATCTCTCTGATTTTAGCGCAGTAGATTTGGCCATAGAAGTAATAGTTGAGGATCTGGAGCTAAAGAAAAAAGCTTTTAGTCAGCTGGAAAGCATTTGTAAGCCCGAGGCATACCTTGCTTCCAACACTTCATCGATGCCGATTACCATTTTGGGAAATGCCACCAAAAGGCCGGAGCGTGTTGTGGGGATGCACTTTTTTAATCCTCCCCCAGTCATGAAATTGGTAGAAATCATCAGGGGTTATTACACCAGTGATGAAACAGTTAAACTTGCCTCTGAAGTGGCACAAAAAATGGGCAAAACAACAGTTGAAGTAAAAAGGGATGTCCCCGGCTTTATTGTTAACAGACTAATGATGGCCCAATACATTGAAGCCATTCGCTTGTTAGAAGAAGGAGTAGCCACAATAGAAGATATTGACAAAGCTACAAAATTGGGCCTTAACCACCCAATGGGGGCCTTTGAATTACATGATTTCGCGGGTATCGATATCGGCTATTATGTAGCAGAATATTTTTATGAGGAATTTGGGGACGTACGGTGGAACCCGCCCCAAATGCTCAAAGC